>JBMNNS010000003.1:0-55951 GCA_050942625.1 Dethiobacteria bacterium | reverse complement strand
TTGTTATTTTTAACAAAGTTAACGGGACATTGTTAATATATTCTTTTTCTTTACCAATTTCCCTTTTCCTTTGCATTTTTTTTAAAAATTTTATTTTATCTTTTGTAGGTTTAACATATTTTGTTATCACTGTCACTACTTGTAAATATTACTGTAACGTTGATATACCCGCTCAATCCTTTTTATATAGTGAAATGTTTCCGGGAAGGGAATATCTGCCAGGTTTTCCCTGCTTCCATCCCAGGTCCCGTTTTCAAGCCAACTACTTACATGGCCCCTGCCCCCATTGTAGGCAGCCAGGGCAGCATAGGTATTGCGATTAAATTGGTCTAATAGCTGACCAAGGTACCATGAACCAATAGTAATGCTTATATAAGGATCAAAGAGTTTCTCGGCAGTGAAGTCGCTGAACCCCATCTGTTCCGCCGCCCACAAACCCGTCTCGGGCATGATCTGCATCAAACCAATTGCCCCCTTATCCGATTCGGCCTTCTCGTCAAAACCGCTTTCTACCCAGATCATCGCCGCAACCAACAGGGGATCCAATTTATTATTTTCTGCTGCAGCTGTAATTGCTTCACGGTAGTGAAAGGGATAAACATATTTTAAGAAAAAACTAGCCTGTGAGATAATCAAATATAACAGCAAAATAAATATTAGTAGAAATAATGCCCTGCCCAAGTTCTTGTTCCCCAGCAGAAAACACCTCAGATCATTAGAGTGTTAAGCTTGACACTTTGCTGCAGGCCTTTGTCACCTTAAAGTGCCAGCTCCCTGATTTTTTCCCAAAGTAGATCCACTTCCTGCTGTAAATGATCCTCTGTGCCATCGTTGTAAATTACATAATCGGCTGCATCAATTTTTTCCTGCAAGGGAAGTTGGGAATTGATTCGCTTTAATATTTCCTCCTCCGGCAAACGATCCCTTTCCCTCAACCTCTTTACCTGATTTTCGTGGCTGGCGGCAACAACTACGACATAATCGACCTTATCCTGCATACCAACTTCAAACAAAAGGGGTACCTCCCAGATCTGGACCCTGTCAGGATAGGAAAGGGCATACTGGGCACTTCTTTGGGAAAGCAACGCCGCAATATGGGGATGGATAATGGCATTTAACTTTTGGAGCTTTTTTTCATCTCCAAAGACTATTTCACCCAAGCGCCGTCGATCAAGGGTATTGTCTTCCAGTAGAACATCCCTGTCCAACCATTTAACAATTTCTTCCCAGGCAGGTTCCCCTGGTTCTACCACCTCCCTGGCCAGCTGATCGGCATCAATCAATAAAGCGCTTTTTGAAGCCAACATTTTGGCAACCATAGATTTCCCGCATCCTATTCCACCTGTAAGCCCTACCTTTAACAATTTTAGAGCCCCTTCCTAATATACCCAATTCAAAGTATAATAAAAAGTATAATAAACTAAAACGTTAAAATCAATATCTTAAGAGCGATTTAGCTAAAATCTGCCAAAATCAAGTAACAAATTCTTAAAACGCTGACCGGGTTTCATTTTGCCAGGGGCTGGCAAAATCTGCAAAAGAACGTCCCGCGGCCGGCAATAACACGGCGCTGTATTTCCCTTCCACAACGAAAACATGGCTGGCCCTTTCTGCGATAAACCTTTAACAATTCCCGGAAACCCCCTTTTTCGCCGGCTAAATCCCTGTAATTAGCAAAACTGGTGCCCCGCAAGGCTATCGCTTCCTGTAGAATACTACAAATAGCCTCATAAAGTCTTTCCTCCTCAAGCAGGCTAAGGCTGCCGGCTTTTCTTGCAGGATGGATCCCGGCCCTGAACAAAGCCTCATCAGTATATATATTACCCATCCCGGCAATATTTCCTTGGTCAAGCAGAAAAGATTTGATCATTCTTGCTGGTTTTCCCTGCAGGAGAGTTCGAAAAGTATCTGGATTAAATTGTGCCCCCAGAGGATCACAACCCAGGAGGGAAGAGGGGGCCTGCGGTAATTTCTCTTTCGGCCATAACCTCAAGGTGCCAAACTTGCGGATATCCTGAAAAAAAAGCCGGCTGCATTCATTTAAAAAAAAGATAGCCCGGACATACTTGTTAGGGGTTATGGGGTTACTATAGTAAAGTAAATTGCCGGTCATGCGCAAATGGATCTCCATTACCTCGCCACTGCTTAAATAAAATAGTATATATTTCCCCTTCCTGCTCACCTTCTGGATCAGACAACCTGCAACCCGCCGGGTAAAATCTGCAGGCTCCATGCCCTGCAGTAACCCTGGATATAAAAAGCGAACCCCCGTTATCCTTTTCCCAACGCAACAACGTCTCAGATCGCGGACGATGCATTCTACTTCCGGAAGTTCGGGCAAATATACTACACCTCCAGATCAAGGGGATACAGGTGGTACCAATCCCTGCCTAACTTTAATTCAACTTTCAGGGGTACCGAAAGGGGGAAGATACCCTCCATGATCTTCTTCACATTCCTGGCCACCTTTTCCAGTTCCTCTACATAAAGCTCAAAAATAAGCTCGTCATGAACCTGAAGGATCATAGCCGTTTGCAGCTTGTTTTCCTGAAGCCAACGATCAATGGCCAGCATGGCAGCCTTGATAATATCCGCCGCTGAGCCCTGCACAGGGGTATTGCGAACCATGCGCTCCGCAAAACTTCTGCGGTTAAAATTAGAATGGTTTATATCGGGCAGGTAACGTCTCCTATTCATTACTGTGGTAACATATCCCTTTTCCCGGGCCATGGCGATGCAGCTGCGGACATATTCCTGGACCCCCGGGTAACGTTTAAAATAGCTTTTAATGTACCCCCGCGACTCTGCCCTGGAAATTTGCAAATCCTGCGATAGCCCATAGTCACTAATACCATAAATAATGCCAAAATTAACGGCCTTGGCCCTGTCGCGCATTGTGGGAGTAACGTCCTGGAGGGGGACGTTAAAAACTTCTGCCGCTGTACGGGTATGGATATCCTGTTCCCTTTGAAAAGCATCGATCAGGTTGGTGTCCCCTGAAAGATGGGCCATGATGCGCAGTTCGATCTGGGAATAGTCGGCGGCAAGAAAGAGGTTACCTTCCCGGCTGGGGGTAAAAGCCTCACGCACCCTGCGCCCCTCTTCCACTCTGACCGGAATGTTTTGCAGGTTAGGATCCTTGCTGCTAAGCCGGCCGGTTGCTGTTACGGTCTGGTTAAAGGTGGTGTGGACCTTTCCCGTTTCCGGCCTGATCAACGCCCGCAGTCCATCGATATAGGTAGTCTTTAGTTTGTGCATAGTCCGGTATTTTAATAAGTGGGCAGCAATGGGATGGTAAAGCGAAAGCTCCTGAAGCACTCTGGCATCAGTGGAATATCCGGTTTTAATCCGCCGGATAACCGGTAAATTCAGTTTTTCAAAAAGAATGAAGCTTAACTGTTTTGGTGAGCTAAGGTTAAAGGGTTCTCCTGCCAGCCTGATGATCTCCTCATGGAGGGATTCCATTTCTTTATCTAACTCCATAGCCAGGTTATCCAGGATTTCCTCCCTTACCGTTATACCTTTTAATTCCATCCCGGCCAAGACCCGGGTAAGGGGCAGTTCCAGTTCATAATAAAGCCTGGCCAGTTCCCTATTTTCTAAGTTGTCCCCTAAGACTGTTTGCAGATCGAATAGGTGATGCGTGCAACGGCCCCAAAAAAGTTGTTCTTCTTTAAAACCTTGCTCCCCGGCAAGCCCCTTTGCCGGCTCTGGAATTTTTAAACCCAAATATTCCTCGTATAACACGGTAAGATGGTAGGCAGGCCTGCCGGGTTCAAGTAAATAAGCAGCTAAAAGGGTATCAAATACCCGGCAGGAAAAACAAACCCCTTTTTCTGTAAAATATTTAAAAAAGGGTTTAAAGTCATGGGTAAGAAGCGTTCTGGCTGGATCTGTAAAAACATCATTCAAGATTTCAAGGATTAGGTTTACTGGGATACCGCTACCGTCAAGGGGTAGATAGAAGACCTCCTCTTTTCCCGGAGCACAGAATAACCCTGCTGCAGAAGCCCGGTTGGGGGCATCTGGGGGCAAAAGCAGAGAAAAAAACGAAGAACTTCTTATTTTTTTAGAAAAAGCCTTAAGTTCTCTCCTATTTTTTACCTGGGAAATTTTTAAATCCAGTTTTTCGCCGGCCTCCGAAATTACAGGCCCCGGTAACTTGCCACCGTTTTTTAAACGGGAAAGTTGGGGGGTCCTCTCGATCAGGTTTTTAAATTCCAATTCCGTAAAAACAGCATATAAATTTTCCCAGCTGGGATTGCTGAGGCGGCACTCTTCCAGGAGCAGGGTTACGGGAACGTATCTGTTAATCAAGACCAGATCCTTGCTCTGCAGGGCCTGTTCAGCATAGGCCCTGAGGTTTTCCCCTAACTTACCCTTTATTTTATCCTTATGGCTGAGGATTCCTTCCAGGGAACCGTACTTCCCCAAAAGCTGTAGCGCCCTTTTCTCCCCTATTCCCGGTACCCCGGGGATATTATCGGAACTGTCCCCTTTTAAAGCTTTAAAATCTACCCACTGGGCCGGGGTAAGGTTATAGTCCCTTTTTAGCTTTTCTAGGCTAAATTCCTCCAGCAGGGAAATCCCCTTGCGCGTTATAAGAGCTTTTGTCCGGGAGGAAAAAAGTTGGTAGACATCGGTATCGGCTGTGACTATCACAGGATCGATCTGGGCTTCCTCCCCGATCCGGCAAAAAGTTCCAATGATATCGTCCGCTTCATAACCTTCTATTTCAAAAACCGGAATATTGAAGGCTTTAAGAACTTTTTTAATAAACGGTAATTGTTCACTGAGTTCCGGGGGAGTTTTTTCTCTTGTAGCCTTATATTCCCGGTATACCTTGTGCCGAAAGGTAGGGGCAGGGTAATCAAAAGCTACTGCTAAATATTCCGGAGATTCATCCCTGAGCAAGCGTAACAGCATGTTGGTAAACCCAAGCACCGCATTAGTGTGAAGGCCTTTTTTAGTTTGTATTTCCAGTGGAAGGGCAAAAAAGGCCCTGTAAGCTAAGCTGTTCCCATCCAGGATAAAAAATTTACCCCGGCCTTTTTTTTCTTCATCCGCCATTTATACCACCCTATCTTTCCTTCCCCTCTTTCCTCGAAAAAGAGGGCAGGAAACCTGCCCCCCTTTATTGGAGACTATCTATTACATTTTTATTCAGAATTACATTAGCTTATTTTTGGGATCAGGTTTGCCATTTCGATGGCACTAAGGGCAGCATCCCAACCCTTATTGCCTGCTTTGTTACCAGCCCTTTCAATTGCTTGTTCTAAAGTATCGCTGGTTATAACGCCAAAAATAACGGGTAGTTCTGTTTCCAGCCCCACAAGGGCAATACCTTTGGCCACCTCGGAAGCCACATAGTCAAAATGAGGGGTGTCGCCCCTGATCACAGCACCAAGGCAGATAACAGCATCATAACGCCCACTTTTGACCATTTTTTTGGCTGCCAGGGGTATTTCAAAAGAACCCGGAACCCAGGCTATTTCTATATCTTCATCGGCGGCATCGTGCCTTCTCAAGGCATCCAGGGCCCCCGTTAGAAGCTTGCTGGAAATGAATTCATTGAAACGGCTTACTATTAACCCAAAACGAAATCCTTTTGCACTAAGATAACCCTCAATTTGTTTCACCAAGATTAGCACCGCCCTTAGCTCTTATTTCTTATTTCCGGTAAAGTCTAAAAGATGTCCTAATTTATCCCTCTTGGTTTCAAGATAATAGGTATTATAGACATTCGGGGAAATTTCAATTGGGACCCGCTCTACAATGGTTAACCCGTACCCTTCCAGTCCTTTAATTTTGCGGGGGTTATTGGTTAGGAGGCGTATTTTCCCAACCCCTAAATCAACCAGAATCTGAGCCCCCAAACCATAGTCGCGAAGGTCGGGAGGGAAACCAAGCTCTATATTTGCTTCCACGGTATCCTTGCCACAGTCCTGCAGGTAATAAGCCTTTATTTTATTAACAAGGCCAATGCCGCGGCCTTCCTGCCTCATATAAACAAGCACCCCGCTGCCGCCCTCGCCAATCTGTTTTAAAGCCTGGGCAAGCTGCCTGCCGCAATCGCAACGAAGCGATCCAAGCACGTCACCGGTAAAACATTCGGAATGCACCCTGACCAACTTAGGTGTGTCCTTATCTATTTTCCCCATGGTGAGGGCAATATGGGTTTTGTCATCCACGGAATTATTGTAAGCAATAAGCTTAAATTCACCAAAAGGTGTTGGCAAAACAGTTTCTGCTGCCCTCCAGACCAGTTTTTGCTTTTTCATACGGTACTCGATAAGGTCAGCGATGGTAATGATCTTTAGACCATGTTCCCGGACATAATTCATGAGCTGGGGGACCCTGGCCATAGTACCATCATCGTTCATGATCTCGCAGAGCACACCCGCCGGCTGGAGCCCGGCTAGCCTGGCCAGATCAACAGCAGCCTCGGTATGGCCAGTGCGGCGCAAGACACCGCCCTCTTTTGCTTGCAAGGGGAAAATATGCCCTGGCCGGGTAAAATCCTCGGGCCTGGCATCGGGACTGATCAACTTTTTAATGGTCATTGCTCTTTCAAAAGCAGAGATCCCTGTCGTAGTCCCCTTGGCATCAACGGATACCGTAAATGCAGTTTGATGCTTGTCGGTGTTTTGAGCAACCATGAGAGGAAGATTTAGTTCTTTAATACGTTCTTCAGTAAGAGGAACACAGATCAGGCCACGCCCATAGGTAGCCATGAAATTTACGGCCTCTGGAGTAGCTTTTTCCGCAGCCATAATGAGATCCCCTTCATTTTCCCTGTCCTGATCGTCCACAACGACAATCATTTTCCCTTCTTTCAGATCCTCGATCACCTCATCAATAGTATTAAAAAATACATCTTCCATTTTTAGTCATCCCCCTAACTTCTCCAGCTATTTGTGATTACAAAAACCCGTTTTCGCTTAAAAAACTATAGGAAATCCCTTTTTCCACCCTGGAGGTATTTTTCCCTTTGAGCATACCGGCAACAAATTTTTCAATATATTTGCCAAGCAGGTCCGCTTCCAGGTTAACGGTGTCGCCAGGTCCTTTAAAACCAAGGGTGGTTAATTTGGCTGTATGGGGTATTAGAGATATGGCAAAAGAGGAATCCTGGACATCGATAGCTGTTAAGCTAACCCCGTCTACCGCTATAGACCCCTTTTCTATTACATAACGCATTACTTCCCCGGGGGCGCCAATGTGGACTACAATGGCATTCCCCTCCCGTTTTTTTGTGAGAATTTTTCCCGTAGCATCTATATGCCCACTGACAAAATGACCCCCCATACGGCCGCCTGCCGGCAGAGCCCTTTCCAGGTTTACCTTATCACCAGCCTTGAATTGGTGGAGGTTCGTTTTGCGTAGCGTTTCAGGCATAACGTCAACATAAAAGGCTGAACGGGAAAAACCGGTAACAGTGAGGCAGACACCATTAACAGCAATACTGTCCCCTTCTCTGATCCCTTCCATTACAACCTTCCCTTTTATTAGAAGGCTGCTGCTTTCCCTATAATGCTGCTGACTTAATATTTCCCCCAATTCCTCCACTATCCCTGTAAACAATTTCTTCCCTCCTCGCAGGATAACCGATAAGCAGCAGATCGTTTTCGAATTGTTTCATTTCTACATCATTGATTATCCAGGAATCTTCCACTCTGGGGATACCATCCCCCTCAAAGGGGGTAAGAGCATTTTTCCCACCAAAGAGCAGGGGGGCAATGAAAAAATAGACCTTGTCAATCAGGTTTTCTTCAAGAAGGGAATAGTTCAGGTTTCCGCCCCCTTCTACCATAAGCATACTAATTTCCATTTTTCCAAGTTCGGACATGAGCACATTTAGATCTACCCTGTTATTTTTCAGGGGCAGCTCCAGAATTTCAACCCCTGCCGCACTCAGGTCTGCCAACCTGTCAGCCGGGGCATATTCTGTGGTAGCAAGGATCGTCCTTGCCTCCGGGATAGTCGTGACTACCCTGGCGTTAAGGGGGAGCTTTCCCCTGCTATCAACGATAATCCTGACAGGGTTGCGGCCTTTTTCGCCGCCGGGAAGGCGCACTGTTAACAAGGGGTCGTCCTTAAGAACGGTATTAATGCCTACCATTATAGCATCAGCCCGGGAACGCAAACGGTGCACAAATTCACGGGATTTTTCCCCCGTAATCCAACGGGATTTTCCTCCCCCGGTTGCTATTTTTCCATCAAATGTCATGGCTGATTTAACGATCACAAAAGGGGTTTTAGTCGTAATATACTTGAAAAAAACCTCGTTCAAACGCCTTGCTTTATCCTCCAAAACACCAACCTTAACCTTAATACCCGCCTCTTTTAATTTTCGGACACCCCGGCCTGCAACCAGGGGATTGGGATCGACGACGGCAACTACTACCTTGCGGATGCCAGCGTTGATAATGGCATCAACACAGGGTGGTGTCCTGCCATAATGTGAACAGGGTTCCAGGTTAACATACATGGTAGCACCCCGTGCCTTCTCTCCTGCTTCTTCCAGGGCGATAATTTCAGCATGTCTATCCCCCGCCTTACGGTGAAAACCGGTGCCGGCAATTTCTCCTTCTTTAACAATTACAGCGCCTACCATGGGGTTCGGGTTTGTTTTCCCTCTTCCCTGGCGGGCAAGATCCAGAGCCACCCACATAAATCGTTCGTCTGAATCCATTTTGGTTTTAATCACCTCTCCAGTTTTACTTGATCATTTTAGAAATACTCCACGGGGGTAACCCCCTGAGGCTCCCAGATCCATTATAACACAAGATAATGCAAAATAACATATAATAATTATTTTCTAAACTTTCTTTTCTCTTGCCGGGAACATCTTAAAAGCTTTGATTAAATGTGCAGGCTCGGGAGCCTGAAAAAGAGCAGAGCCGGCAACCAATACGTTGGCTCCCGCCTCTATCACTCCCGGTGCTGTTTTTTGATTGATACCGCCATCTACTTCGATCATAAAATCCAGATCCCTTTTTTTCTTTTCCTTTGCCAAAGCCCTTATTTTGGGCAAAACGGCAGGGATAAAATCCTGTCCGGCAAAACCAGGGTTAACGGACATAATTAACACTAGGTCAAGATCCTCCAGGATATAGTCCAGACAAGTAAGCGGGGTAGCAGGGTTCAAAGCTGCCCCCGCCTTGCAGCCCAGCCTTTTGATTGCCTGGATTACCCTGTGCAGGTGCAGGCAGGATTCTACATGCACAGTAAGCATCTGGGCCCCGGCCCTGTAAAAATCCTCCAAGAAATTTCCAGGTTCCGAAACCATAAGATGAACATCCAGGAAAAGATTCACCCGATCCTTTAGAGCTTTCACAACCAGGGGGCCCATGGTAATGTTCGGCACAAAATGGCCGTCCATTACGTCAATATGCAGCCAATCGGCCCCGGCAGATTCCATTGCTTTCACTTCTTGCAGTAAACAGGCAAAGTCGGCAGAAAGGATAGATGGCGCAACTTTAATCATTTTTATAGATTCACCCTTAAAAGCTATTTTTGTCTGTATTCCATTAGCCTACTATATTTTTTCTTTTTCCAGAATTTCGTCTAAAAAAAGAAGATAATGTTCATACCTCCAGGGGGCTATTTTCCCTCTTTGCAAAGCATCTTTTACAGCACAATAAGGTTCTGCCTTGTGAAGACAGTCGGCAAAACGGCAGGTTCCCAGGTAAGGCAGCATCTCAGGGAATAGCGAAGAAAGCTCCCCTGATGAAATTCCTGTTAAATGCAACCTTTGAAAACCGGGGGTGTCAGCTATAAAGGTGCTGCTATCCAAATTTAAAAGTTCTACATGGGTAGTCGTATGCCGCCCCCTCCGGCTTTTTTCGCTTACAGGCGCAGAAACAAGCTTAAGCCCTGGTTTAATCTTGTTAATAAGGGTGGATTTACCAACCCCGGAGGGCCCTGCAAGCACATTTACCTTCCCCTGCAACACGGCCCTGAATTCGTCGAGGCCCTTTCCTGTAACAGCACTGGTGAGGATCACCGGGTAACCACAATCCTGAAAAGTTTTGACAAGGCCATCAACCTGGAACTGCCTGGTCTCAGGGACAAGGTCCATCTTATTCAAGCAGATAACAGCCTCTGCCCCCATCGCTTCGACAGTAATTAATATTCGGCTCAAAAGAAACAGATCCAACGGAGGGGAACAGAAAGACAACAGTACGATTGCCTGATCAAGATTGGCAACAGAAGGTCGTAAAAGTACATTCCGGCGTGGATAAACATAATCGATAACCTTTCCATCCTTACCCATATCCTTGATCGCGACAAGATCACCCACCATCAAGGATTTGCCCTCCCCTTTGATACGCCCCCTGGCCCGGCAGCGAATGATCCTGCCTTCCTGATCCCGGACAAAGTAAAACCCGCCCTTTGCTTTTACTAAGCGTCCTTCCAGTAAAACTCCCCCTTATATTTTATGGAAATATTTTGGTTTCAATAGTAAAGTAGTCATCATCTCTTTGTTCCATGAGGACGATTTTGCCGGAGCCAGTTCCCTCCACATTAAAAACCTGGCCTCCATAGATCCCTTCAAAAACGGTCCTGGTTCCCTCCTCGTCCTCGACATAAATTCTGATGAGCTGGCCCATAGCTACCCTGGGCTGAAAGGGAATAAGGTAGGTTTTGGAAGTGCCGGGTTCTTTCCCCTTGCTGACAACAAGGGTGACGGAGTCGCCGGCCCTCACCAGTTCCCCTTTGGAGGGAAATTGGGAAATTACCTTGCCCTCCTCAAACTCATCAGAAAACTCCTCATCAACATTTTGTAAAATAAGTTCATATCGGTTTAACCATTCTTTGACGTCTTCAAGAGACCAACCTTGAAAATCCCTTAAGGAAAAAGGCTGTTTACCCATACTGACTACAATATGTACAGTATCCCCTGCAGATAATTGAAAATCGCTGCTGGGGCTCTGCCGTACAATATAACCAGGGGCAACTTCACCATTATATTCTTCTGCAACACTGATTTCAAGGCCGCGATCGGCCAACATATAACGTGCCTCCAATTCGGTTTTACCGAGCAGGTAAGGCACCTCAATATAAGAAGGCCCTGAGCTGAGATAAAGTTCTATTATTCTTTCCTTGCGTACTTTCCTATCACCCGGGGGATCATGGGATACAACATGGTTTACGGGGATGTCATCGCTGTTTATTTCCCCGGCAATAGTAAAATCCAGGCCACACCTGGAAAGTTCTTCTTCTGCATTTTTCAGGCTCATACCGGTAAGATCCGGAACAGTAACCTCTGGGACTACCAGCAATTTGCAAAGCAGGTTATACCCTAGAAAGGCCATTAAAAAAACTACTGCAAAAATTGAAGTATAGAGCACAACTTTTCTGGGGGTTTTATTTTTGCGTACCACCTTATCCGGCTCCTCTTCCTTCGTTTCCTGCCCGTTTTGAAAATCATGCGATTTGTTTTTATCGATGTAGGTATTATTTAAAAAAATAGTTTTGTTCCGGCTTTCAAACCAGCTTTCAAGATCATCCCTGAACCCTATAGCATTATCATAACGCAGTGCAGGATCCTTGTTTGTAGACCTTAAAACAATTTTCTCTAAGCCGGGAGGAAGATCTGGAACTATTTTCCCCGGGGGGGTAATTTCTTCCTGCAGGTGCTTTAAAGCTATGGATACAGGGCTTTCCCCGGAAAAAGGGACCTTACCTGTTAACATTTCATAAAGAACGATACCTAAAGAATAAATGTCGGATTTTTGGTCGGTATTGTTTCCCTTGACCTGTTCGGGGGAAGAATAATAAACGGACCCCAAAAGGGATTTGCCATAGGTAATCGTAGAATCTGCAGTAGCACGGGCAATTCCAAAATCGGTTACTTTAATCCTGCCCTCCGGCGTGATCAGAATATTTTGGGGTTTAATGTCACGATGTATCACACCCTGGCTATGGGCATGAACGATAGCATCGCAGACCTGCAGTGCTATCCGGGTTGCCTCCATGGGTTCCAGACGCCCCTGGCGAAGAATTGTGTCCTTCAAGGTATAACCATCGACATATTCCATCACAATATAATGGATTCCTTCTTGTTCACCTTCATCATAGACATTCACAATTGCAGGATGGGATAGTTTTGCAGCTGCTTTTGCCTCCTGTTGGAAACGACGCAAAAATTCCGGATCGCCGGCAAACTGCTGATGGAGAACTTTGATGGCCACATGGCGATTTAATTTAAGGTCAATTCCCTTATAAACCCTGGCCATTCCACCTTCTCCGGCCTTTTCCAAAATTTTATAGCGATTCCCTAGTATTCTGCCAAACAATTCGTTCACCCTTGTTTCCACCCTTATCCCTGTAATTGAAATAAGATAAAAGTAATATTGTCCAGTCCGCCAACTTCATTAGCTTTATTAAGTAGTTCATCAGCAGTTGCTTCCAAATCGTTATTTTTAAAAATAATTTCTTTAATTTCCGCAGGTTTTAGCATGGAGGTCAGCCCGTCAGTGCAAAGAAGAAGATAATTTTCGTCTTCTATATCGTTAACGTAAAAATCAATTTCCAGTAAATTGGCTGTTCCAAGGGCCCTGATTAGAAAATGGCGCTGGGGATGGGTTAGAACTTCTTCCGGGCCGATTTCGCCTTTTTTTAAGAGTTCCATCACGAGTGAATGGTCCTCCGTTACCTGTAAATGTCTGTCCTGGCTAAAAAGGTGAACCTGGCTATCGCCAACGTGCCCTACCAATATTTCCTTCTTAAATAAAACAACCACGGTTAAAGTGGTTCCCATTCCTCTCAATTCCGGTTCTTTTTCCTGAAATAAAACTATGCTTTCATTGGCATCCTGTATTATTTGCTCTAAGTAATCCCTCATTTGCAACAAATTGTACTGCCGGATCTGTTTAGCTCCATTCATTACCTTTTTCCCAAGGATCTCGATTGTTAGTGAACTGGCCACTTCTCCGCCAACATGCCCACCCATGCCATCGGCTACAGCAAAAATAAACGGTCCATTTTCAGGGGGGACAAAATAACGATCCTCGTTTTTTTCCCGAACGCACCCCCGGTGAGACCGGACAGAGTATTTTACCATCGTCTCCCCCTCACTTTTCCGCTACCTTATCAGGGTAAGTATAACAAAAATAAAGACGAAGATCAACGAAAATTGTCCTACTATTCTGGAGTAAGGATGGATTAAAGGGTGTTTCCATCTTCAGTAAATATTTTGGTTTATATTTTCCTTATTTTGGCCAGAAAAAAACCGTCCAGCCCATGTTTCTGGGGACTAAGAAAAAGCATACCCTCCTCCTTTTCTTCTTTTTTTAATTCCTGAGGTAAAAAAGGGGCCAGCATAACCCTTTGGGCTGCAGGTTCCTTTTGTAGAAATTTGGTGATAATAGCAGTTGTTTCCTCAGGCTCAGTTGTGCAAGCACTATAAACTAAAACCCCGCCGTCTTTTAAAGCAGTAAAAGCCTGTTGAAGTAGTTGAAACTGAAGTTCTGCAAGGGCTATGATATCTTCCGGCCTTCTGGTCCACTTTAAATCCGGTTTACGGCGAACTACCCCCAGGCCTGAACAGGGAACATCGAGAAGAACACGATCAAAAAGGGAACGTTTTTCAACTGGAAGCTGGCGGCCATCCAGCCTTTCTGTCGAAATAATGTTTACCCCCTGGTGCCGGGCTGCTTTTCCAACAAGTTCCAAACGATGAGGGTAAAGATCAGTGGCTACAATAGTGCCCTCGTTGCGCATTAGTATACCCAGGTGCGTTGTCTTCCCGCCTGGGGCGCTGCAATAGTCCAAAACTATTTCCCCCGGCTGGGGGTTTAAAAGGGGGGCAACCAGCATGGAAGATTCACCCTGGACCTGAAAAAACCCCTCCCTGAAACTGCCTAGTTCCGCTAACTTGCCTGAAAGCTTTAATTCCAGCCCCTCCGGGGCATAAAGGCATTCTGAAACCTTTACCCCCTCTGCCTGCAAAATATTTTTTAGCTTCTCTTTCGTAATACGCAGGGTGTTGACTCGAACCGTTAAGGGCGGAACAAGGTTGCCCGCGGCGCATTGGGCTTCTGCTTCTTCCAGGCCAAGGTTATCCAACCATCTACTTACCATCCAGAGGGGATAAGAATAGTATAAGGAGAGGTATTCTTTTGTGCTCTCTTCCAGGGAGGGCCAGGGTAATTCTCCCTTTTTTTTGCTTATTTTTCTAAGGACGGCATTTACCAGCCCGGCAACACCCCTGTGGCCATAACGGTATGCTAATTTTACAGATTCATCGACGGCTGCTGCATCCGGTATCCTTTCCAGGTATAGTATCTGGTAAACACCCATTCTTAAAATATTGCGGATCCAGGCAGTTAGTTTTTGCAGGGGTTGATCAAGATAAAGGGTTAAAACCCAATCAAGTGTATTTAAACGCTGGCAAACGCCGTAAGAAAGTTCCGTTAAAAGGGATCGCTCCGGATCCGGAAGGGGGAACCTGGCGATGACCCGGTTTAGGACAAGGTTTACATAAGCGCCTTCATCCTCCACTTCTTTGAGAACTTTTAGTGCGGCTTCCCGGGAAGATAATTGTTTTCTTGATTCCTTTTTATCAGAAGGTTTCATGGATTTAGCTCCCAGATCAATTTCCATATTGACGTGTTCGAATAAAATAGCGCTGCCCTGCCGGGGTTACAAAACCGCCACTGAAGATCGTTGCCCCTTCAATACCGACTATTTCATAATTGTCCACCCTGGTAGAGGTGGTTACAAATTTTTGGAGAAGGACTCCCAGCGCGGGACCAAAAAGCTGGGCAACAAAAAGGGCCAGCAAGATATAGAAAAAGCCAAAATAGCCAATGCTCCAAAGTAAATAAACGATCAGGATCGATGAGAGCAGGTTTGCAGCAAGGATACTTGTTCCACAACGCCTGTGGATCGCTAAATTTTTTTCGCCGTTTTTTAGCCTGCTTAAACCAACCCTGGCAGCATTTATGAGATGGTGGGGATCAACTGCACCTTGAATAACAAAACCATTTTCCTCCCCCTGGCCGGAGAGGTTCAGGCAACCAAAATTCTCCTCCATGACATTGATCGTGGCATGTTCAAGGGCGTGGTTGGCCCTTAATTTAGGGTTAATGACAATTTTTACAAGTAAAACCGGAATGGTAAAGATGTTTAGAAGGGAATAAATAGCAAACCGGAAGGGCAAAAATAGTAAACTAATGAATAAAAAGAGCAGGACGGGCAATAAAATAAATATGAACAAGAAGGCTGGCATCCTACCCCTCCTTTAACAGGCTAGGCCTTTAAAAAATAATACAGGGCCTTTTCCAACGCCGGCAGGTTTACTTTCGTGTTATAACAGGGCCCCTGGGGCCTTTCATTAACCACGCCAATAACGGGCAAGGGAAAAACATCGAGAACGCCGCTGGTGAGATCCCTTTCACAGGCTACGGCAACAAGAGCCCGAGGTGCGTGCTTCTGGACTGCACGCCGGGCCAGAGTCCCCCCTGTCACAACCGCTACCTTAATTCCTTTTGCCTCAGCAATAGCCAGGATATCACCAATTTGACAGCAACCACAGCGGCGACAATTGTTTACGTCATAAGTAATTTTATGTGTACAGTTGCTGTTTTGCAGGCAGTGAGGCAAGAGGAGCATTAATTCACTGCTGCCAAGGCTCAATTCCCTGGACTTAACAAGCTGGTTATTAACCTCTATAAAGGAGCGCTGGATTTTGTCCTGGGTAATATGTAAAAAACGACCAACTTGAATAACAAGGGGGAAAAGTAAAAACAATGTTTTGTCAATAAACCATAACAAGGTAGGAAAAGGGCGTTTATTGAAAATGAGCAAAACAATCGCTAATAGCCCCCCTATTAAAAAAAGTATGCAGAGAAAAGCTAAAATAGTAATGCCTTTTAAAATTAGCCATGATACCAGGGTCCGGGGGAAGAGGATAAAATATGCTATGAGGAAAAATAGTAATAAAACTGTTATCAATAAAAGCCCGAGAAAGATTCTTTTTTTAGCTTTAAAACTGGTTTCAAAAAGATCATCCAAACCCTTCACCAGCCTTCAACTTATTGCCCCTTAGAAATTCTGAAACAGGCATCCTTTTTTTGCCTGCCAATTGCAGCTCCAAAACGGTCAGTGCTCCCTGGCCCGTAGCGACCTGAAAGGTATCGTCGTTTACAGAGAGAATTGTCCCTGGCGTAATGGGGCCCTGGTTTTCTTTGAGGTTAAGGCTCTGAACTTCCCCGGCAGCTGCTTTCCAAATTTTGAGCCGTTTGCCCCGGTAAATAGTATAAGCTCCGGGTGCTGGATCGAGGGCACGGATCTGGTTAAATATTTTTCGTGCAGGATCAGGCCAGCTGATTATTTCATCCTCCCGGGACAAAGGCGGGGCATAGGTAGTCCTTTCCTCGTCCTGTGGGCGACGCGGGGCTCTGCCACCGGCAATGAGGGTTAGAGCTTTTTCCAGCAGGGCACCCCCCGTTTTTGCCAGCCGATCGTGAAGGGAACCATAATTTTCTTCCGGGCCAATGTCAACCTTTTCCTGTAAAATTATATCACCCGCATCGAGGCGGGGCGACATGTACATGACGGTTACCCCGGTGGTTTCCTCCCCGGCAAGCAGGGCCCTTTGTATGGGGGCCGCACCCCGGTATGCGGGAAGCAAAGACGGATGAAGGTTTACACATCCCAGGGGGGGTAGTTGCAAAATAGTGCCAGGTAAAAACAGTCCGTAGGCAACATTAATAAGCACCTGGAAATTTAAGGTACGCAAGACCTCCAGTAATTGTTCCGGCCCTTGCGGCTGGTAAAGGTTTAAACCATATTGAAGTGCTTTTTCCTTTACGGGGGAAATTATGAGTTTTTTCCCCCTTCCCGCGTAGCTATCCGGCCTGGTAATTACACCCTCGAGGTGGAAGTTACCTTGATGCAACCTTTCCAGGGACGGAAGTGCAAATGGGGAGGTTCCCATAAAGACAAGGTTAAGTTGTGCCAGTTAGATCACTCCTCGGGTTTGCGGGGCAGCTCAAAACCACCCCTACTTTACCTGGTTTTTTTCTATTTCTTCGGGGGTTAACAGCCTGATAGCCCTGTCAATAAACAATATTCCATGTAGATGGTCAATTTCGTGTTGCAAAATCCTGGCGAAAAAACCTTCAGCCTCAATTTTGATCAGCTTTCCTTCCCTGTCCAGCCCCTCTACTCTTACCTTAGCAGAACGGGGGACCTCTCCATAAATACCCGGAATGCTAAGGCAGCCTTCAATATCCGTAATTTCACCCTCGCTGTCAATTATCTCCGGATTGATAAATTCCATGATATTTTCTTTGTTCCTGACAACAATAATATTTTTGGAGATACCTACCTGTGGGGCAGCAAGGCCTACGCCTTGAGCCTCGATCATTGTTTCGACCATGTCATCTAACAGGGGATATAATTTAGAAGTTATCCGGCGAACACGACTTGCCTTTTCCCGCAAGACAGGATCGCCCTTTCTGCGTATATTTCTTAAAGCCATTTTTTTCACTTCCCCGGTAATATGCTCATTGGTATCTACTACTATTCGCCACTGCTGATCACTGGCCACTTACTACTAACAAAGTTCATTATAACATTATCATGGGGTTAAAATCTACAGTAACCCTCAAACTACTTCCTATTTCGATCCTGAAGCCCCAGACTACCTCCCGTATTATATCGTTATACTGCTGTAAATTTTCACCCTTGAAGAGAATTTGATGGCGGTAATGGTTTTTTATTTTTGGCAGCGGTGCAGGAAAAGGGCCCAGGATTTCCCCCCTGCCAATGAGTGCCGGCAACAAATAGGTACTCAGTAATCCTTTCAAGTTTTCAGCAGCCTGCCGGGCTTTGCTCTCTACCGGTGAGCTGCAGTTAAAAAGAATGATGTCTGTAAAAGGGGGGTAAAGCAGTTTTTCTCTTCTTTGCAATTCCTCTTTTAAAAAATCATGATAGTTATGGGCCTTTACAGCCCTGATAGTGTAGTGCCAGGGTGTATAAGTCTGGATGATAACCTGCCCCTCTTTTTCACCACGCCCGGCACGTCCAGCAACCTGCGTTAATAGTTGGAAGGTGCGTTCTGAGGCCCTGAAATCGGGTAAGTGCAGGGTTAGATCAGCGGCTATCACACCAACTAAGGTTACAGCGGGAAAATCAAGGCCTTTGGCTACCATTTGTGTGCCGATCAAAACAGAGGCCTTTTTTTGCTGGAAGGTATTCCACATTTTAAGGTGGGCTTCTTTTCCGGTAGTGGAATCGCTGTCCATACGAATAATATCTACTTCTGGAAAAATATTTTTCATTTCTTTTTCTACCCTCTGGGTCCCCAGGCCAAAGTTCCTGATATAGATGCTTTTGCACTGGGGGCAGTGACGCAAAACTGCCCTTCTATAGCCACAAAAATGGCACCGCAGGTGTTCCGGGGAGATATGGTAAGTCATAGAAACAGCACAGGAAGGGCATTGAACAACATAGCCGCATTCCCTGCAAAGCTGGAAACCAGCAAAGCCCCGGCGATTTAGGAAAAGGATTACCTGTTCCCCTCTTGATATAGTTTCCTTCATGGCTACAAGAAGTTTCCTGCTGAAAATGCTCCGGTTCTTATCTTTAAACTCACGGCGCATATCCACTACCTGCACAGCTGGAAAAGGGCGGGCAGCTACCCTTTTTGTCAGGGTTAATAGTTTCATTTTTTGGTGTCTAACTTTCCAGTAACTCTCCAGGGATGGGGTAGCGCTGCCCTGCAGCAAAAGGGCATCGTGGTAAAGGGCCCTCCATTTGGCTACTTCCAAAGTATGATATCGGGGGGATTCATCCTGTTTATAAGTATTTTCATGTTCCTCATCGACAACAATCAATCCAATATTTTCCAGGGGGGCAAAAATAGCAGAACGGGCCCCAAGAACAACCTGTACCTCCCCTCTTTTTGCCATCCACCATTGATCGTATCTTTCCCCTGGAGAAAGACTGCTATGTAGCAAGGCAAAACGGCCCTCAAAACGGCCCCTTAACTGCGCGATCATCTGGGGAGCCAGGGCTATTTCCGGGACAAGGATCAAAACCGTACGCCCTTCTTTGATTACCTTTTCGGCTGTGTGCAAATATAGTTCCGTTTTCCCGCTGCCGGAAACACCATGGATTAAAATATGCTTTTGGGGGGAGGAAAAAGCAGCTTGAATCTGTTCCCAGGCTCTTTCCTGTTCTTTTGAAAAAGAGAATCCTTTTTCCCTGGTATTAAGAACAAAACTATTGTCCTTCCAGGGGACTCGCTCCAGGGGAAGGCGCTTAAGTTCTATGAAACCTTTTTCCACAAGGGCAATCAGGCTTTGTCGCCCGGCCCCTGTTATTTTCCTGAGCTCTTTCCAGGTAACCCCCTTGTTGCCGGCCAGGGCCAGGTGTTCCAAAATTAAGGCCTGACGTACTGCCCTGTTTTTTATTTTGGTACTTTCATCTAGAAGCTCCGCGGGAACCCTGGCAGGCAGAACATATTCCTGGAATCTGGGCCTTACCTTGTCGGCCGCAGGAGGAAGGCAAAGTCTGATGGCTTCGATCCAGCGACAGAAAAAATATTTTGCCAGCCAGGAACTAAGTTCGATCTGCTCCTGGGTAAGAATTGGGAAAGCATCCTGAAGTTTTAAAATTTCCCTGGGCTCCTCTACCAGGGCTTCTGTACCCGTTTGGACTACATACCCTTCCATTTCCCGGTCACGGAAAGGAACCAGTATCCGCCAGCCAGGTTTCAGCTGCTGGCGATACCTGGCAGGAATGGCATACTGAAAAGGCTTGTCCAGGGCATCGCTAACCAAGTCCAGGATTACCTGGGCATACTTCGGTTCTTCTATTGGTTCATCCATATAGACAAAACTCCTCTAAGCAGTTATATTATGATATAATAGGTGCAATAATGGTTAAGCCTATCGCGTGCCATCCTGTCAGCAAAAATGTACCCTGTTTTCTATTTCCTGTTTTTTGCTTCTTATATCTCAAATCCGGGGAGTTAAAATGCAAAACAAACATAAAATCATAAGAATATTTGATCGCAATTGGAACTGGATTCTGCTTGCTGCCTTCTTTTTTTTATTTGGCATTGTTGCTTCTGTTATTTTTTTTGGGAATGAAAAATTCTTTCTTAATGAGCTTACTGCTACTCAAAAACAGGTTTTAAATGAATTGGCAGGGTTAATTTTAGAGGGTTCTATTTTACATGGGATTGTTTTATTATTTTTAAACAACCTTTTTGCCTCGCTACAGATGGTGGTTTTAGGGGTGCTGCTAGGTATTCCTTCCCTTTTTGGACTTTTTTTTAATGGGGCCCTGCTCGGAAGTTTACTGGTAACCCTTGGTTTGGAAAACCAGCCTGTTTTTGTGTTTATAGCGCTGGGCATCTTGCCACATGGTGTTTTTGAACTGCCGGCTTTTTTTATCAGCGCAGCCTTTGGTTTAAAACTTGGCTTTCATCTCATCTTCCCCCTTCCCCAGAAGAAAAGAGGAGAAAGTATCAGCTTAATCTGGAAGGAGTACTGGTCGTTATTCCCACTGGTAGTTAACCTGCTTATCCTGGCAGCAGTTATAGAAGTTGTGCTCACACCACTATTATTAAGGCTTGTAGTTGGGTAAGCGGTCCTTGATGCGGTCCAAAATTTGGTGAGAGAGATCGTATTTGCTCATGAGGAGCAGTTGTTCGGTGGTACCATCCCGGTAAAGCAGGTGGGCCCGGTTTGTCTCTGTGTTAAAACCCGAATCTTCCAGACTCAAGTCGTTGGCCACAATTATGTCAACATTTTTTTCCTGCAATTTTCGTGCTGCATTCTGCAGTAAATTTTCAGTTTCCGCAGCGAATCCAACCAAGAACTTGTTTCCTTTTTGGGCACCTATTTCCTTTAAAATATCGGGATTTCGCTCCAGGGTGATCGCCATTCCCCCGGAAACGGAATCCTTTTTAATTTTCTGCTTTTGGAACTGCCCTGGCCTGTAATCCGCAACTGCAGCTGCTTTAATCACTATGTCGGCAAGGGGAAGTTTTTCCATAATCACAGCATACATCTCCCTGGCGCTGACCACTGGAAAAAAATCAACCCCGGGCGGCCGGTCCAAGGCAGTGGGCCCACTCACCAAAAGAACGCGGGCTCCCCTTTCCCTTGCTGCCCTTGCAAGAGCGTAACCCATCCTTCCACTGGAGTGGTTACTGAAAAAGCGGACCGGGTCTAAGGGTTCCCTGGTAGGCCCGGCTGAAACAAGGACAGTTAGGCCCTGAAAATCGGCACGTGAAAATAAGGTACGTTTAACTAATTCCAGTAGCTGGACAGGTTCCAGCATGCGCCCCTTGCCAACCTCGCCACATGCTAAATAACCTTCGTCCGGTTCGGCAATAACATAACCCCTTTGGCGCAGGGTCTGGATGTTATTCTTTACAGCCGGGTTATTGTACATGGCTGTATTCATGGAGGGCGCTAAAATTACCGGACAATTTTCAATATTAACTGCCAGAAGTGCGGTAGAAAGCAGATCATCGGCTATACCCGAAGATAGTTTGCCAAGGATGTTTGCTGTTGCAGGGGCAACCACCACAATATCCGGTTCCCTGGCCAGATCGATGTGTACAGTCGCAGATTGATAGTGAGTATCAAACATAGAACTGTAGACCGGACGGCCTGTAAGGGCCCTCATTGTCAAAGAGGGTAGGAACTTTTCAGCATTGGCAGTCATTACGGCCTGGACTATAAAATTGTTTTTTATCAGAAGCCTCGCCAGTTCGGCACTTTTATAAGCGGCGATGCCCCCGGAAACGCCCAGGAATACTATTTTATTCTTTGACATAGATTACACCCACTATTTTAAGATAGTTAGTTATCATTTAATACCGTTTTTAGTTCTTTCAAAGGTTATTTTTCCAGCGGCAATTTCCTTCAAGGCATGGGTAACCTCTTTGAAGCTGCCGGCATCTTCTTCATTATTTTTCATTTCACGAAGTTGCCGGGCCCTTTTTGCTGCCATGATGACTAGGGAATACCTGCTGTCTACCTTATCAAGCATTTCATCAATAGGGGGGTAGATCATCATCATCACCTTCCTCCAACAATTTTTCAATAATTCCCTTATTTCTTCCTGGGCGGCATTTTTCTGCCATAATGATGGCCTCTAAAAATTTAACGGTTTCCATAATGTGATCGTTAACAACGACATAATCATAGTTCATAGCTTCCTTTAATTCCCTGCAGGCGGCTGTAAATCTCATTTTCATAGCCTCAGGGGTATCGGTTCCCCTGGTACTAATGCGCTGCCAGAGAGCCTTCATGGAAGGAGGCACCAAAAAAATATAAATACCCTCCTGCACATTTTCCCTGATTTTTTTTGCTCCCTGAATATCAATTTCAAGGATCACATCACGGCCTTTGTTTCTTTCCTTCTCAATTTGCCGGGAAGGCGAACCATAGTAATGACCGTAAACCTTTGCCCACTCCAGTAAAGCATGTTCATCCCTGAGCCTCTTGAAGTGTTCCTCTTTCACAAAATAATAATTGACCCCCTCTTCCTCACCCGGTCTTGGGGGCCTGGTAGTAATGGATATGGAATAATATAAATTGGGGATCCTTTCGCAGAGACCCTGGCAGATGGTATTCTTCCCAACTCCAGAAGGACCGGAAATTATTAGTAATAAACCTTTTTTCATTGCTCTACTCCGGATTAATTTTTTTTCAGTTTTCCTCCGCAACATGTTCCTTATTTTGTAAACGGTGTTTCACTGTTTCTGGTTGCACGGCGGAAAGAATTACATGCCCACTGTCCGTAATGATCACGGCACGGGTCCTCCTTCCGTATGTGGCGTCTACCAGCATACCCCTGTCCCTGGCCTCGCCGATAATTCTTTTGATCGGCGCCGACTCCGGGCTCACAATTGCTATAATGCGATTTGCAGAAACGATGTTGCCAAAACCTATGTTTATTAGTTTAATGTTCATTATTGTCCTGATCCCATTATTAAAAAGTTAAAAAGAACCGGAAGCAAAGGTCTGCCGGAGCCGGCTCCAAACCGGGATCAGATTGACACCTCCTCGTTGGCTTATCTTTTTTTATTCAATGTTTTGAACCTGTTCCCTAATTTTTTCTATTTCACTTTTGGCTTCCACTGTTAAACCTGAAATTTTCAAATCATTACTTTTAGCAGCAATAGTATTTACCTCCCGGTTCATTTCCTGAATTAAAAAATCCATCTTTCTACCCACCGCTGCATCCTTTTGTAGTTCTTCAGATAAAGTTTGCAGGTGGCTACCCAGACGGACGATCTCTTCATCTATGCTGCATCTTTCAGCATAAAAAGCTAACTCGGTAAAAAAACGCTGCTGATCATATTCTTTTCCCTGATGTAATTCTTCCAACCTTGTTTGCAGTTTAAGGCGGTACTCCTCTTGAACTATTGGGCACACCTCCTGTATTGCATCAATTATTTCATGGAGGTGCTGCAGCCGTTTGGCAATATCTTCCCCCAACCGGCTGCCTTCGGTTTTTCTTTGCCGGATCAACTCTGTGACAGCATTTAAAAGGGCCTTTTCAAGAACGGGTGCGAGGGTATCCGGATCCATTTCCATTTTTTCCAGACTTAAAACATCGGGCAAAGTGGCAATTTTTTGCACGGTTAGCCCGGTCTCAGCCAGACCCAACACCTTCTGCAACCTTTGCAGGGCCTGGTAATAAGAAAGTGCCAGGCCTTCGTCAACAACCACATTTTTGCTATTACCCTCTGTAGCCTTTAAGGTTACATATACTTCAATCCTGCCACGGGAAAGGTGCTCTTGCAGTAAATGTTTAATTTTTCCTTCCAACGACAATAGTTCCCTGGGGAGCCTGAGCACAATATCTAAATAACGGTGATTTAAAGCCCGGATTTCCACAATAAAGCTACAGTCTTCCCCGCTTTCTTCACCTCTTCCAAACCCTGTCATACTACGGACCAAAACCATTCCCCTTTTTTTGTACCTTTTACACCTATTTTAACAGAAAAAAAAAGCATAATCAAGAGAAATGGAGTGAATCTTAAAAAACGGGGCAAATTACCTCCTATTTTTCATTGTGGCGATCCCCCTCAGAGTTATTTTCCGACAACACCATAGAAATAAACTAACGATATGGGGAAGTCCGGAAGCCAAAAAAATCAAGGACCAGTCCTCGAAGGTCAGCGGGTAGGTATAAAAAATTCCCTGCAAAAAAGGCTGGTAAATGATCAGGAGTAAAAGGGAAAAGGAACTGAAAACAGCAAGAACGAGCAAAATATTATGAGTAATACCCGCCTCCCAGAGGGTCAAATATTCAGAACGGCACTCAAAAACATGCAGGAGCTGGGTTAAAATAAGGGTGGAAAGAGCCATCGTTTGGGAATAGACAAGGTTTGATTTAGAAAGGCTAATTATAAAAACTGCCAAAGTGGTAAAACCAATGAGTACCCCCCTGGAGAGTATTTTCAACCAGAGCCCCCGGCCAAAAATACCTTCCTGGGGAGAGCGGGGGGGCCTGGACATAACGCTGGCATCCGTGGGATCAACCCCCAGGGCCATGGCCGGCAGCCCGTCTGTAACCAGGTTAACCCAAAGAATCTGGATCGGGCGCAGGGGAAGGGGCAAACCCAAAAGCATCACTAAAAACACCGTTAATATTTCCCCCATATTGCAACCTAAAAGGAACCTAATAAATTTGCGGATATTATCGTAGATGCCGCGGCCCTCCTCAACCGCTGCCACAATAGTGCTGAAATTGTCATCAGCCAGGATCAGGGAGGCAGCCTCTTTTGTAACCTCTGTGCCCGTTAAGCCCATGGCTACGCCAATATCTGCCTCCTTTACTGCCGGGGCATCGTTGACCCCATCACCGGTCATGGCCACAACGTGGCCTTTAGACTTCAGACAGCGCACAATCCGCAGTTTATGTTCGGGGTTGACCCTGGAATATACAAAAACATTTTCAACACGCCGCTGAAGTTCCTTTTCACTCATCTTATCCAGTTCGGTGCCAGTTAAGACTTCACCGCCAGCCCCCAGGATGCCTACCTTCCGGGCAATAGCTACTGCAGTATGGTGGTGATCACCGGTAATCATCACAATACGGATACCAGCCCGTTTACAATTTTCAATAGCCTGGTAAACCTGGGGCCGTGGGGGATCGATCATCCCAAAAAAACCAACAAAGATAAGCTCCCTTTCCACATCCCTTGGTTCCAGGATGGGAGAATAATTATAAAGCGGCTTATACGCCACTGCCAACATTCTAAGTGCCCCGGCACCCATTATTTCTACCTGGTTCATAATTTTTTTCCGGCTATCTTCATCCAATTTTTTTATGTTGCCATTTTCATAATAAGCTGTGGAGAGACGCAAAACACGTTCAGGGGCCCCTTTGACAAAAAGGGTAGCCCGCTCCCCGTCTTTACAGACAACGGACATACATTTCCTGGTAGAATTAAAGGGATATTCCTTTATTCTTTTATATTTGTGCTCCAGGGTTTCTTTGTTAATCTTGCCTTTAGCAGCACAAACCAGCAGTGCACCTTCCGTAGGATCCCCGTTAACTTCCCATACCGGGTGGGGGGTTTTCCCAAAAGCATGTTTCTTGGAAGGCAACAGAGAACTGTTATTGCAAACTGCAGCAATGATAAGGGCCTGCTTAAGGTCAACTTCCCGGCTGGCATCTACCTGTTTCCCTTTCCTGAAAATGCCACCTTGCATTCCATAACCTTCGCCTTCTACGTTCCAGATCAGGCCCCCGGCATAGATGCTTTTTACGGTCATTTTATTTTCTGTAATAGTCCCCGTTTTGTCAGAACAGATCACGGTAGCGCAACCCAGGGTTTCCACAGCAGGCAGGCGGCGGACTATAGCTTTGCGTTTTACCATGCGCTGGACACCAAGAGCCAGGGCAATAGTCACAATGGCAGGAAGCCCCTCCGGAATAGCAGCAACTGCCAGGGAAATACCGGCCATCAGCATTTTATAGGCATCTTCTCCCCGCCACAAACCCAGGACAACAACCAGAAAACAGAAAAAAAAGCAAAAGGCAACCAGCACCTTCCCTAATTTGGCCAGTCTTTTTTGCAAGGGGGTACTGGTCTCCTCCACCTCCTGGATTAGCGTAGCAATATTGCCAATTTCGGTCTGCATCCCGGTAGCGACAACGACGCCATGCCCGGTACCGCTTGTCACCAGTGTTCCGCTAAAGAGCATATTATGAGCATCCCCAGGCGAGGAAATCTCTGTATTTATTGTCGAAACTTCCTTAGAAACAGGCGTCGACTCACCGGTAAGAGGGGATTCGTCGACCATCAGGTTTTCAGCATTGCTCAGCCGTATATCGGCACAGACGCGATCTCCGGCATGAAGAAAAACAATATCACCTGGAACAACGTCCTCAGAGGCTATTTCACGGTGAACACCCTCCCTGAGCACGGATACCTTTAGGGCCGAAAGTTTTTTTAGGGCAGCAAAAGAACGTTCAGCCTTATATTCCTGTATAAAACCCAGCAATGCATTGAGAATCACAATTATAATAATTGTAAGTGCATCGGTATATTCCCCCAGCAGGCCCGAAATGAGGGTTGCTGCAAGAAGAACCAGGACCATAAAGTCACGGAACTGATCCAGGAAAATTTCCAGGACACCCTTTTGTTTCTTTTCCTGGATGAGATTATGGCCCCATTTTTTTTGCCGGTAAAGCACCTCTTCTTCTGTCAATCCCAGATTAGGTTGCACATGGAAATGGGTATAGATGTCTTTTAGATTGGAAAAAGCCCACATCCTCGATTTTTTCATTTTTCCCACCGTTTATATTATAGTTTTGGGTTGTCTGTATTCCATCAGCTGGCGAAATTGTGTAAGGCATGAAATGCAGACAAAAGTAATATTAAATGTATTACAGAGTATTTTATTTTCCAACCGGACAAAGTTTCATCCTTATTCATATTCTTGAGACCAATAAAAAAGAACATTCAGGATGCTGGGGGAGTATTTTCAACGGTTATCGTCATTAGTCAGGACCAACCCCTTGTTTTTCAATGTTATAAAAGCTATACTCAAAAAAGAGGTTTATGCCATAGGAGAAGGAAAATGCCATTCGACGCTTTTGTACTCAAAGCTGTTTCCAGGGAAATTGAAGAAGAAATCCTTGTCAAAAAGGCCCGGGTTAATAAGGTAACCCAGTTAAATAAAACTGATCTGCTTCTCAATTTTCGCGGGGAAACACCAGTAGATTCCCTTTTTATTTCCATACACCCTGAATACTCCAGGATCAACCTGACAAAAAGGGTTTATGCCCGCCCCAAATCGCCCCCTGCTTTTTGCATGTTGTTACGCAAACATCTAACCGGGGGAACTTTAATCTCGCTAAGGCAGCCCCCCCTGGAAAGGGTCCTTTATCTGGTTTTCAGTGTAACCAACGAATATGGTATGCTGGTACAAAAAACACTGGTCGTGGAGATCATGGGCCGATACAGCAACCTGGTATTGCTCGATGCTCCTGATCAGGAACAAAAACAGGTTATTTTAGGGGCAATAAAACATATACCTCCATCGCTGAACCGTTTCAGGACCATCTTGCCCAAACATGTTTATTACCCGCCACCTTTGCAGGACAAACTGCATCCTTATGCCCTGGATTTTGCATACTTTAAGCAGCTGATAATCGACCAGGAAGGTCAACCTGCCAGCAAGGTTCTACTGGACAATATCCGGGGGTTAAACCCCTTCCTGGCCCGCGAAGTTTCCCTGAGAGCTAAAAGCGAAAAGGCTACAGCTTCTGCAGCACCGTTGCTCTGGGAGAAACTGCAGGAGGTGCTTAGAGTATACCAGGAAAACAGCTGGGAACCAACACTAATATATGGTAAAGATAAATATCCCCAGGACTATGCTGCTATCAGGCCAATACAGGGGGATCCCGATCACCTGCAGGCCTATGGTTCTATGAGCCAACTCCTGGACTATTTTTATGAATACAAGGGAAAAAAGCAACAAAGGAATACACTTTTCTCTTTTCTCACCAACCACCTCCAGCAGGCCCACAAAAAAGCAGCCAAAAAAGAAAGGATACAGACTGCAGAACTGCAAAAAGCGCAAACAGCAACACATGACCGCCTTTGTGGCGAGCTTATTCTTTTAAACTTGAAGGAAATACCGGCAGGGGCTAAAGAAATTTGCCTCGAAAATATCTACCAGGAAGGGGAAAAAATCAGGATCGTTCTTGATCCCCGGCTTTCGCCTTCCGCAAATGCACAACGTTACTTTAAAAAATACCGCAAAGCACAGCAGGGGATTAAAAAAATAAACAAACAACTGGAACAAACACGAAATGAAATCAAGTACATAGAAAGCGTTATTTTTAGCCTTGAGAAAGCCGATCTGCAAACACTGCAAGAAATAAGGGTTGAACTGGAGGAAACCGGCTTCTTACCTGTAAATAAAAAACCGGCTCCCCCTGGAAAAGCAATTTCCTTTAAACCCCTCCAATTTTTCGCCACTGAAGGGGAAAGGATCTATGTCGGGCAAAATAACCGGGAAAATGAATACTTGTCCCTGCGCTTTGCCGATAAGGAAGATTTATGGTTGCATGTGAAAGATATTCCTGGTTCCCATGTCATTGTCAGGTCGGAAGCCCCCTCACAAAACACCATTTTGGAGGCAGCGTTGCTGGCTGCCTATTTCAGCCGGGGAGCCCGCTCTTCCAATGTGGCAGTTGATTATACAAAAATAAAACATGTTAAGCGGCATCCCGGCGGCAAACCCGGTATGGTTACCTACAGCAATTACCGTACCATTTACGTTACGCCGGAAGAAAAAGCGCTGCAGCACCTGCTCAAAACCGGAAAACGTTAAAAAACATTAAACAGCCCCCTGGTTACCCTAACTTAGCCCCTGCTGCCGCCTTTGCGCTCCTCCACAATCAGGACCTCTTCCCCCGAATCAGTTTCTTTTAAACGAACTGCGATCGATTCAAACCGGTTCGTAGGAACGTTTTTCCCCACGTAGTCGGGCCTGATCGGCAGCTCCCTGTGCCCCCGATCGATGAGGACCGCGAGCTGGATCAGGCGTGGCCTTCCCCTGTCCATCAGTGCTTCCATAGCAGCCCTGACGGAACGCCCTGTAAATAAAACGTCATCCACCAATATAACTGTTTTTCCAGTAATATCAAAGGGAAGGGCAGCTGCTTCCTCTCTGGCCTGCGGAAGATCCCTTACCTGGCGATCATCACGGTAAGGGGTGATATCCAATAACCCCACCGGGGGTAGAACACCTTCGATCTTTTCTATCAATTTTGCCAGGCGGCCGGCCAGGGGTACCCCCCTGCTTTTTATACCAACCATGATCACAGCTTCCGTCCCCTTATTCTTTTCCACGATTTCATGAGCAATGCGGGTTAAGGCCCTTCGGATTCCATCAGAGTCCATAATCTGTCTTTTAAAATACTCCATCTTTTCCCCCCTGGTTTAATATTTGGTAAAAACCTTCTTCCGGTTCCGCCGTAAATTCTAAATATTCCTTACTGCGGGGGTGGACAAAACCCAGGGTGCGGGCATGTAAAAGCTGTCCCTTTCCCCGGGAAGAAGCCCTTCTTGTCCCATAAAGGGGATCCCCAACGAGGGGACATCCAAGGTAAGAAAGATGCACCCTGATCTGGTGTGTTCGCCCTGTCTCCAGCCTCAGGAGAAGCAAAGCATAAGGATCCACCCTTTTTAGTACCTTGTAGTGAGTAATCGCCTGGCGCCCACCACCATCCTTCTTCACAGCAAATTTTTTGCGATTACGCTCATCCCGTCCCAGGGGCAAATCAATTGTTCCCTTTTCAGCAGGGGGAAAACCATAGACTATTCCATGGTATTCCCTCTTCATTTTCCTTGCCTTTAGCTGGGCTGAAAGATGCAAAAAGGACATTTCATTTTTAGCAACAACCAGCAGGCCGGAAGTATCCTTGTCCAAACGGTGAACAAGGCCTGGCCTTCTCCTGTCCCCTACAGCAGGAAGGGCACCACAGTGAGCCAGAAGAGCGTTGACAAGGGTTCCGTCGGGGTTTCCTGCAGCAGGATGGACAACCATTCCCCTGGGTTTATTCACGAGGAGTAGATCCCTATCCTCATAGACTATTTTTAGGGCTATATCCTGGGGTTCAATATTTTGTTCTACCGGTAACGGCAAAAAAGCTTCAACCCTTTGCCCCTTTTTCAAACGGGTGGCGGGTTTAACCTCCTTTTTCCCTTCCACAAAAATGTAGCCCAGGCGGCATAGTTTTTGCCAAAAAGAGCGAGTGAGGGAAGCATCCGCAGCTGCCAAAAAAAGGTCGAGGCGGGTGCCGGCCCCTTTTTCATCAACAAGATAAACTTTTTTCTCCATAAATTTCTTCCTTGTTTAACTGCCTGAAAAAGACTTATTTTGCAATAAACTTATCAATAATAGTCCTGTTCCCAGCACGATGGCAATATCAGCTACATTGAATACCGGCCATATCTGAAAGTCAAGGAAATCAATAACGTAGCCAATCCTAATCCGGTCGATCAGGTTCCCCAATGCTCCTCCCAACTGCAAAGAGAGCGCAAAGCGTAAGAAATAATGTCGGGCGGGTATAATAACCCCCAAAATGGCAATGAGTAAAATAATTAATAGGGAAATAGCTACGAAAAAAATTTTCTGGTTAGCAAGGATCCCAAAAGCTGCACCAGGGTTCAGGACATAGGTCAGGTGGAATATGTTGGGAAGAAGCGGCCTGGTTTCCCCTGGAAGAAATCTCTGGACAACCCAAAATTTACTGAGCTGATCAATTGCAAAAACAAAAGCAGCAATTAAAAAAAAGGGGAGGCTAGAGAAAAAGAAAGGGCAACATTTTGTAATTTTACTGTATAAACGATCCCTTCCAAAGTCAACTTCCTTCTTTATCTTCAGGATTGTTTACCCCCTTATTTTTAGTAGTCCTGTTAGTTCTTGGTGATGGTAATCTATCCATGCGATCTACGGTACCAATGTCTTCACCGGAGTCGACAAAGGAGGGGTGAGCCCTGGATCCCGGCACATCCTGGGGGGTATCGGAAGTTCCATACTTAGCAACGTCCTGCCAGGCATCTTCGCCATCATAACCTGTGTAATCACTCCCGTCTGTAAACGTGCGCTTAAAAGGAGGACAAAGGTTATCTTCCTCCACCGGGCGGTCTTCCCGCTCCCTTTGTTCCCTATCCTCTTTACAACTTACACAAAAAGAGGCAAAAGGGAGGCCCTCAAGGCGTTCCCTGGGAATCTGTTGCCCACAATCCAGGCACAACCCATATTTACCAGCCCTGATACGTTCAAGCGCCATATTTATCTCCTCAAGCTCCCTTAAACGTCTTTCGTGCAGGGATAGATCCTTGGAACGTTCAAATAGCTCTGATCCCGTGTCGGCAGGGTGGTTATCATAAAGTGATAGCTCTTGGGTACTATCTTTAAAAGAAACCTGCTTCCCCATCCCCTCCTGCCCGACAAATTTTAGAAGTTCGTCTCTTTCCCTTTCTAACAATTGCGTGAAATAATCATAATCAATATACGCCATATTTAACCCCTATTCCAGCAAAAGATTTTCGTAGCTATTAGAAGAAAATTTAGTTAAAGGTATGTCAGCACGATACGGATCAGCTCCGCAATAAAATCGCCTATCACAGGCAGTTTTAAAACCACCAGTCTTTGCAAGACATAGAGGACAAGTGCCCCAAGGATAGTCACCCCCAGCACCATCCCAAATCCACGAAAAAGCCCTGCCATAAAATTAAACATCATATAGCGCCTGGGGCTATTGAGATAATTCATATACTCGGCTAAATTAAACTTTTCAAGTTTTTGAGAGAGATCCGCAATTCTATTGCCCAGCCCACCTTCATCTACACCATCATCCTGACGAAGGGCTTCCCAAAGTGTTCCTTCTTGATCTATTTTTTGGGTGATCTCCTTAGCAGCCGGCCCTTTATCCTTTTGTTTTAAAAAACCCATTAATATAAAGACTCCCTGCATTGTCGTCTTTTATTATATATTTCCCTGAATAAAGGTATTAAACCTGATCCTTTTGCTGGAAAAAAGCTATTAATACTTAGATCCTTCGCTATCGCTCAGGATGACAATAGAGATGCAGGATGACAATAGAGATGCAGGATGACAATAGAGATGGCTGAGAACGGTTCCCCGTCCCAGAATTGTGTCATTCTGCGGTGACAGTGCGGTGACAGGGGACGGTTCCCTCGTCACAGAATTACGTCATTCTGAATGAACGAAGTGAATGAAGAATCTATTACAGCTTAAAACTAAGATCCTTCGCTATCGCTCAGGATGACATAAAAACACGCTGCTCAGGATGACATAAAAACACGCTGCTCAGGATGACATAAAAACGCGCTGCTCAGGATGACATTCTTCTTGTTTTTTGTTTCATGCTTCTTGCAGGTCCAGTATTGCTGCGCAGCGGGAGCAGGTCCCGGGGTGGTCTTTTCTTTCATCTACTGTGGGAGAGTAAACCCAGCAACGCTGGCATTTGTTACCTGCTGCTTTTTTAATTTTAATCTTTAGGTTCAATTCTTGTGCTTTTTCAGCTTCTTCCGTAATCTCGATTCCTTCCTGGGTTTGTGTTTCCCCGCCTTTTTCTGCAGCTATGGAAACGGGTTTATGCAGGTCACAGGAGGACACTAAAAGGAGTTCACGGAGGAAGGAAGAATAGTCTTTTAGCTTTTCATAAAGTTCCTCATCCGGGAAAAGTTCAACACCGGCTTGTAAGGAATTGCCAATCAATTTATCTTTTCGCCCTTTTTCCAGAAAACGGTTTACCTCTTCCCTTACCTGCAGCAACAATTCCCAGCGTTCTGCAAGTTCCTCATCCTGATAGTAAGTGGGTAACTCAGGCCAGGAGGTTAATAAAACACTTTCCTCGTTGCGGTAAGGAAGGTAGGACCATATTTCTTCTGCTGTAAAGGAGAGAACGGGGGCAATCAAGCGGTTCAGCGTATTAAGGATCTCCGCCAAAACTGTTTGCGCAGCCCTGCGGGAGGGGGAATCCTTTTCCAGCACGTATAAACGATCCTTAATAATATCCAGATACAAGCTGCTCATATCCACCACAGCAAAGTTATGGACGGCATGAAAGACCTGATGGAACTGGAAATTATCGTAGGCTCGTTTCGTTTTTTCTACCAGCTGGTAGAGCCTGTGCAGGGCCCAGCGATCGATTTCTTCCAGTTTGTCGTATTTAACCCCGTCTTCTGCAGGGTTAAAGTCGAAACAATTGCCTAAAAGAAAACGGCAGGTATTGCGTATTTTACGATAAATTTCGCTGAGCTGTTTCAATATCCCACTGGAAAGGTGCACATCGCTTGTAAAGTCGGCACTGGAGACCCAGAGGCGCAGGATGTCGGCACCATATTTTTCGATTATTTCTTCGGGGGCAATGACATTGCCCAGGGATTTGGACATTTTTTTCCCCTCACCATCCACGACCCAGCCATGGCTAAGGACACTGCGGTACGGGGGTTCGCCTCTGGTGGCAACAGCAGTCAAAAGTGATGACTGAAACCAGCCCCGGAACTGATCGCTCCCCTCCAGATAAAGTTCTGCAGGCCAATGCAGATCTTCCCTGTTATTCATAACAGCTTCATGGCTGGAACCGGAATCAAACCAAACGTCCATGATATCCTTTTCTTTACGAAACCGTGATCCCCCACAAGCAGGACAAAGGAAACCTGGGGGCAATATTTCCCCAGCCTCATAAACAAACCAGGCATCAGAGCCCTCCTTTTGAAAGAGATCCTGAACAGCAGCAATGCTTTCCTCTGTTAGAATCGTTTTACCGCAATCTTCGCAATAAAAAACCGGCAACGGCACCCCCCAGATCCTCTGGCGGGAAATGCACCAATCACTACGATCAGCAATCATGTTGTTCATGCGCCCTTCACCCCAGGAAGGAATCCAACGCACCTTTTTGACAGCCTCCAGAGCCTCCTCCCTGAAGGCCTGGATAGAGGCAAACCACTGCTCTGTGGCACGAAAAATGACCTCTCTTTTACAGCGCCAACAGTGGGGGTATTGGTGTTTAATAAAAGAAAGGTTTAGAAGCGCCTTTTCCCGTTCCAAGGCCATGGTGACGGCTTTATTGGCCTCATCATAACGCAGCCCGGCAAATTCCCCTGCTTCCTCGGTAAAGACCCCCTGGTCGTTCAAAGGAGCATAAACCGGCAGGCCATATTCCAATCCCGTCAAATAGTCCTCCTGCCCATGCCCTGGTGCAGTATGCACACAACCTGTCCCCTGATCCAGGGAAACATAATTGGCCAGCACAATTTTAGAGTCGCGTTCATAAAGAGGGTGGCGGCAAACCAGCCCCTCCAGTTCCCTGCCCTCAAATTCCTGGCAAACGGTCCCCTCTGGCAACCCAACGGTTTTAAAAACTTCGTTTGCCAATTCCTTCGCCAGAACATAGTATTCTTCCCCAACCCGTCTGATCTGGTAGGTAAAAGACGGGTTTACGGCAATCGCCATATTGGCCGGTATGGTCCATGGTGTAGTTGTCCAGATGAGGAAAAAGGCCGGTTTTAGATCTTCTTCCCATTTTTTTAGGTTATCAATCACCGGGAATTTTACATAGATAGAAGGGGAACGACTTTCAAAATATTCTATTTCCGCTTCTGCCAGGGCTGTTTCGCATTCAGAACACCAGTATACGGGTTTCTGGCCCTTGTAAATATAGCCTTTTTGCGCCATCTGTCCAAAAATTCCTACCTGTGCGGATTCATAAGCGGGTTTTAAGGTGATATAAGGATCTTCCCAGTCACCTAGAACACCAAGCCTTTTAAACTGGTCCCTTTGAAAATCCAAAAAATGCAGAGCATAATCCCGGCACATGCACCTGAAATCCAGATCGGAAACTTCTTTTCTGTCAACCTTTTTCGTTTTGATAACCTGGTGTTCGATTGGCAACCCATGGGTATCCCACCCTGGAACATAGGGAGTATCATAACCCTGCATATATTTATATTTAATGATAATGTCCTTGAGCACCTTATTTAATGCCGTTCCCATGTGGATCTGGCCATTAGCATAAGGGGGGCCATCGTGAAGGACAAAGCGGGGCGCTCCTTCCCTTTTCCCCCGCATTTTATGATAAAGATCTATTTTTTCCCAGTATGCATAAATCTGGGGCTCCTTTTTGGGCAGCCCTGCCCTCATGGGAAAATCTGTCTGCGGAAGATTCAACGTTTTGCTATAATCCATCATTACTGCCTGGTTTAAGGTATCCCGGCGATAAAAAACCAGACTTCCAACCTCCTTTAGTATTTATAGAATAAAAAAATAAAATCCCGCCTTGACAGGGACGAGATATTTACCCGCGTTACCACCCTGAGTTGTTATAGCCCGGAAGGCCACAACCCCTTAGGCAGCTTAACGCAGCTGTGTACGCTTTTTTCTACTAACCATTGCTATTGCCCAAATCACAATCTGGCTTTGGAAAAAAGAACTCCCGGGTGATCTTCGGCGTCCCTGCTTTACCGGCTTTTCACCCTGCCCGGCTCGCTAAAAAAGCTATGAAAACGCTTACTCTCCCGTTCATAGTTTTTATGACAAATAATTTTATAAAAAAATTATAAACGTTATTATGCCCGATTTCAAGCCTAAAAATACAAAAATGCTAGCTAATGTCCCGAAGGTCTACCTCTTCCTCGTCTTGTTCAACGTGCAGCCAGTCCTCCAGCTCCAAGGAGGCAAGCTGGGCTTCTATAAAAGATCGGAAACGAAGTTTGAAAACCTGGGCCTGCTTATAAACCTCCTCATGTTCGGCCAGGATGCGGCTTGCCTTGTAACGGGCCTCCTCCGTAGTGCGCTGGGCCTCTTTTTCCGCTTCACGCCGGATCAATTCTGCCTCCTTGTTGGCATTCCGCTTCACGTCTTCTGCGGCCTCCTGAGCAACAATTATGGCATTGTGAAGGGTGTCTTCCAATTTTTGATACTGGCTCAACATTTCCTCCAGATGTCCAATTTTTTCTTCCAGGCTTATTTTTTCCTTGATCAGCTCCTCCATCTTCCTTGAGATTTGTTCCAAAAATTCATCTACTTCTTCCGTCTTGTAGCCACGAAAGGATTTCTCAAACTCCTTATTCTGTATATCCAAAGGCAATAAACTCACATAACTCACTCCTTATCCATGGCATTGGTAAAAAATTGTTTATCTATGGTTTTTCGACAGCCAACGCCCTATTCCTGCTAACAAGTAAAATGTTTCCATTAAAGAAAACGATGCAGTAGAAGATGGATCCTGCCTTTCCGGGTTTCTCCCATAGTATCAACGATTTCAAATCTTCCTCTGCCAGCGAGTGAAACAAGGTCTCCAATTTTGACAACACGGGAGGGCTGGTTCACTAACTGGTAGTTAACCTTAACCTGCCCACCCTTCACCAGGGGAGCTATTTTAGAACGGGAAAGGCCGAATCCCAGGCCAGCAACGGCATCAAGCCTCATAGAAGCTACCGTTCCTTTAATTTTCTTAACACGGGGAGGGCCAAACTGTTCTCCTAAATTTTCCAGGGGGACTTCTGTAACGCTAACGGTAAAATTGCCTATTGCCTGCAGGTTGCTCAATACAAAAGGCTTCAAGCCAGCCGTTAATAAAAGGAAGGCTTTCTTCCCACCCCTGTAAATGATATCCCCAACCATTTCCCTTTTAATACCAAGCCCCAGCACCGCCCCCAAAAAATCCCTGTGCGTCAATGTCCCCTCCGGAAAGCTACCTTCAATGCTAAGACAACTAATTACCCCTTCCGGGAGTTCTGAGACAGCGAAGGGCGAAAAACAAATCCTTACCCTTTCAGCCTCCGGATACCCACCAAAAAAAGAACATTTTAGCATGGGAAAATGCTGCAGTAATTCCCGGGCAATTTGCTGTTGCCTGGGGTCGGCAAAAAAGGTCCATTGTTCTACATTTATTTCTGCAGCCTTTTCTAACAAGGCCCATAGATGATTGGCCCATTTTTCTTCGGCTGGAGAAGTATAATTTAAGGACGGTTTTTCGTTGAAGATAGCCATATCCATTCACCCTTTATAGTATTGTCAATAAAAAATTGCGGATAAGCCTTAAAACAATGAGGGCCAAAATGGGGGATAGATCAAGTCCCATCCGTAGAGGTGGTACAATTTTCCGGAAAGGGGCCAAAAATGGTTCTGTTAACTGCCTTAAAAAATAGATGATATTAGCAAGGGTAGGATTGGCATAAGGACTAACAGGGAAAAAACTCAGGATAATGCGAATTAATATTAAATAGTAAAAAATATCGAACAATGCAGAAACCATATCCCTTAGCATGACGTGGCACCGCCCTTTCAAGTATGATTTTATTCATCTGTATCCTTTAGGCGGAAGTCCCTTTCAGTGAGCTGCACCTGAAAATCTGAATTAAGGGTAACCCCTGCTGGGGCAAAAACAAATATCTCCTGGCTAATTTTTTGTAAACTGCCGTTCAAGGCAAAAGTTACCCCGCTTAAAAAATCAACTGTCCTTTTGGCTTCACCGGCATCCATGTTCTCAAAGTTTACGACCAGGGTACGCTTTTTTTTCAGCTGTTCACCCATTTTTTCAACTTCTCCAAAGCTTTCCGGGGTAACCACTACAAGACGATAATTCTCCCCAGGCGAGGGAAAATTGACAACATTGTCTTTTCTCCAGAATTGTTTATTTCCTTTATCAAGCTCCAGCTGTCCTTCTCTTTCTTCTTCCAAAAAACCGAGGCCGCTTAAGATTCTTTCCCAAAAATTCATGCTAGTCACCTTCCAAAATTATTGATCCCTGTCTCCAAAGAGGGCGGTACCCAGCCGGATCATATTTGAACCCTCTTCGATTGCTACTTCATAATCGTTGGTCATACCCATGGAAAGATACTTCATTTCAACTTCAGGAATATTTATACTTTTAAACAAACAGTAAAGAGTGCGAAAATAAGGCCGCACTTCTTCCGGATTGGGCACGAAAGGAGCAATGGTCATCAGGCCCCTTACTCTCAGGTGGCTATAAGTAGAAACTTCCTGTAAAACATCCTGCACTTCCGCCTGTTGGAAACCATGCTTACTTTTCTCCCCGGCAATATTAACCTGCAGTAATACATCTACTTTTTGATCCCTTTTTGCCCCTTCCTCCTGCAGGACCTGGGCCAGTCTATAGCGATCCAGGGAATGAATAAGGCTAAAAGAAGGAAGAACAAACTTTACTTTATTAGTTTGCAGGTGGCCCACGAAATGCCAGCGAATCCCGGCCGGCAGTGCTTTAATTTTTGGCAGGGCCTCCTGGACCCTATTCTCCCCAAAGTTATTAATACCCAGCTCATAGGCATTTTGAATGGATTTTACTGCTACATTTTTACTGATAGCAACAAGGGTAATGTCCTGCGGTGAAATACCTCTTTTAGCTGCAGCCCGCTGCACACCTTTCTGGATTTTTTGATAGTTATTGCTATAAACCATAGTCTTATCCCACCTTTTTTGCAAGCTTCATTACCAGTTATAGCGTTGTCCTACCTTCATTCTGGAAGGGTTTTCAATGATTTGTTCGTCTACTTCTAAGTTTTTTACCAGGTAAAAACCCTCTTTATGGCCCAAAATTTCAACTTCCCGAAAATTAACTATCCCTTTTTCAAGCAGGTAGACCCCTTTTTTGCCACCAACCTCCACAAGGGCTCCAGCAGGAACAAGAATACCTTCCAGTTGATGGTAAACAACCTCCGCTGTGGAAAACCTATGGTTGTAAAAGTCCCCGGCGGCCTTGTTGATACGCCAGGTGATTTCCAGCCCTCCGTGTTCATAATTCATTTTAGCCTCAACTTTTTCCCCCACAACATAGCGATCAGGCTCAAAAGGAAAATAAAGACGTACTGAAGAATTGTTGGCAACAAGGTTCCCAATGTCGGGAGGCAGGACCGTGCTATAATACCAACAGTAATTGTTTACTATCCTGAACAGGGGCTTAAAACGATTTATCATTTCCCCGGAGTGGATTTTTTGTTGGGCATATTCCTCGTTTTCCAAATCTTCTTCTGGAAGATAAGGAAAACTGGTATGGGGCCCAAATCCTTCCCAACCATCAACCCCGTTAAGGAGCAACCCTGACAGGGTCGAATAGATCTTTACTCTTTCATCCTGGGATATGTAATCATTTACAGTCCTTGCTTCTGCAATCGCAGTGTTCCTATTACCATATAAAAACCAGTTTAAGGTCTGCTGCAAAGCGCCGGTGCCTTCGTCCTGATCCTTAGTATCCAGTGTATCCCCCTCTTCCAGGGGGGTTTCTGTTATGACGGCCAGTTGTTTTCCTACAGGGATCCTTTCCCCTTCCTTTACCTCATGGTAAACATAACCGGCACAGGGGGCCAGGACTATTTCTTCTTCAAAAGTAATTATGCCGGAGGTGGGAAAAGATACATCAAGGGTACCTTCCCCTACCCTGGTTACTTGAGCAGAACAGCATTTAAAAGCACCCCATACCCAGCCAAAAAGGATCTGCGATAACAAAAAGAGGGCCAGGAAAAACAGTATGTAACAAATTGCTTTTTGATTGAGACCGGAAATACCGGGAATAGCGGCAAGGCTAGAAGTATTTTGCTTATTACCTTTTACTACATTTAGGTGTTGGAACCTTGTTCTTCTTCTTCTTTTCCTCCTAAATTTCCTTCTAAAACGGGAATTATCTAGATCCATCCAAAGCTCACCCCAACTTGAAAACTGAAAGAAAACCTATTTCTGCTTCCACCAATTTGTAAATGAAGTCCTCTATTGCCCGGGGCTCCAGGCGTGGCAAGAAGACAGCTTTGCTGGCATATCCGCCCGAACAAAGCTTATGCATCTCCCCTTCAAGTACAATTTTCCCCTCCAACCCTTCGTCTTCCTGAAACAGAAGGAAGGAAGAGCTATAAAAGGATTTGTCGGTGACACCCTTAATAAGTCCAAATTCTTTCCTATCCAGTTCAACAAGGCGCTTCAGTTCCCCGCTGGCCACGCTGCGAAGGGCGAAATTAAGATCGTATTCTTCGGCAAATGATTCTACACGTCTTTTCATATGCCCCACTATTCTTTTAGCCAATTCATAGCGCCCTGCCATTCCCTCATGGTCCTTGTCCAATAATACGCGGATAGTTTCTGGAAGCCCTGTAAAGTTAAGGGACATAAGTCCATTTTTTATCGACTCTTTGATGCTGTCTTCCGGGGATAGGGATTCACTTCCCTGGTAGAGGTTCCAACCCATTAAGGCAGGAAGCTCCCGGCATTTTAAGGCTGTCAGGACCTCAAAGCGATGCAACAATTGGCGAACCCCCAGGCGTAATAAACGATCCAACTCCACAATAAACAAATCAAGCTCCCTGGTTTTAAGGGCAAGTCTTGGAAGATTAATAGTCAGGGAGGCTATGTTACCCCTTTTTTTGCCCCCCATTTTTGCATACCTGTTCCCTGCAACCCTTGAACCGTCACCAAAATGGGAAGAATCAGCCCCTGGAAAATTGTTGTAGGAAGTATCAAGAAAAACAAAAGAAGGGTTTCCGCAGGCCAGAGCAGCCTTCAGGGCCAGCTTGTACAGATCATAATTGGGATCTTTTTGCCCCAAATTTATACCTTTTTGCAGGCTGAAAATAATTTTGGGAGGCTGCCTGTCTGCTTTTTTGCCCCTGATCAACTCCTCTAATATAATACGGGTGACTGCCCTGCCTTCAGCAGTAAGATCCAGGCCCAGGCCAATACTAAATTTTGGGTGGGGGGCTGTACCCCCGAAACAGGGAAAAGCACTTAAATAATGCAAAAACCCACGCAGATTTGCCGTAAGGAGCTCGGTGCCTGGTTTTTTAGCAAAATTGCTGCTCAAAGAACTTATAAAAGTGTCAAAACAAGCTAAGGATAACTCTCCAAAAAGGTCACACCCGGCCTTTTGGGCCAGGGCAGAAATACTAAAAAGGGCAGTAGAAAAGTCTGCCGGAGCAGTTAGATGTTTTTCATAAACGGTTATATCCTTAAAATAGGAAGCCAGATCGGCCTTTAGGGAATCAATAGTTTTACTATAATAGCCTAATTGATGAATATGAAAACTCCCCTTCCGCTGTGATTCAGCTAGATCTTGAGGGAGTAAATTGTCAAGATAGTATTTTTGGCTGGCAGCAATAGCCACCTGGTTCATTTTTTTTGCCGGCGAATACTCGCTTCCTTCTTTTTCCCCATGGTTCCCTTCTATAAGAATATCCTTTACTACATCCATTAGTTCTGACTTTGCTTCCCTAATCCGGGTTCTTTTGGCCCTGTATAGGATGTAGGCTTTAGCCGTTCGGGCATGTCCTTTTTCTATCAAGGTCTTTTCCACGGCATCCTGTATTTCTTCAACCGTAGGACTTACCCCCGGTAAATATTTCCCCGAAAGGTACACCAAAACCTCCCTGGTAAGCTCTTCTGCCAGCGAATAATCCTCTCCCCCGACGGCCCTGGCAGCTTTAAAAATAGCCTGAGTTATTTTTTCGGCATGAAATGGGAGCACCCTTCCATCCCGCTTTATGATCTTTTGGAAAGGAGTATCATCTGTCAAATAACCACCCCCCAGGGAACGGGCCCCCTTTTGTCGTTTATTTTGATTATATAACAGGCCTGGAGTCCTGTCCAGTTTAGCCCTGTTCCAGCTCAACGGGGTAATCTACCAGAATCGTGTCCACGCCAACCTTAACGATCTTATCCCAGGGGATAATGAGATCTTGTTTTCGGCCGATTACGCCCATGAACCCCCCCCCGGCCGGTACAATAATTGCCTTTACAACCCCGTTTTCTATATCAAGGTCGACGTCATTAATAATACCCAGGCGTTTGCCATCATTTACATTTACAACATCCCTGTCGCGCAAATCACCTATACGAACCATTGTCCTGCGTCCCCTTTCCAAAATTAATGACCCTTTTTATTTTTTCTATATTATAATATACTTTTTATTCCATGCATAGTGCCTGAAAGTTCGTTGACCATAAATAGCAGGATAATAGAACCAAATTGTAGAAATATTATTATAGGCTATTGCTGTTATCGTTGTTAGTTTTCATTTTAGGCTGTCGCCTGCAGGCAGTGAAAAGGACCATTTTGTTTATTTATATTCTTAAGGAGACATGTATCATGACAATGGAAAAAAATATTGAGAAGGTTGCCAGGTTGATTGGTGAAAGTAGCAAGATCGTTGTCTTTACAGGGGCCGGGGTAAGTACGGAATCAGGCATCCCCGATTTTCGCAGCCAGGGTGGGATATGGGACCGTTTTGACCCCGCAGAATTTACCTACCAAAGTTTTGTGGCCAGTGAGGAAAATAGAAAAAAAAGATGGAAGTTTTATCGTGAAATGTTCAAAACTTTTGCCGATACTGAACCCAATGCCACCCACCTGGCCATTGCAGAACTGGAAACTATGGGCAAACTATTGGCAGTTATCACACAAAATATAGACGCCCTGCACCAAAAGGCTGGGAATTCCCCAGAAAAAGTGATTGAACTGCATGGAACGATTGAAAAGGTAAAGTGCCTTGATTGTGGTGACCTGGTAAGCCAGGAATCGGTTTCAGAAAGGCTTGAACAAGGAGAAGAGGCACCATATTGCCGCATCTGTAATGGAATTTTAAAGCCGGCAACAATTTCTTTTGGCGAAAGCATGCCTATGGAAGAAATGCGCAGGGCTGAAAAAAGCGTTTCGGAATGTGACCTATGTCTCTGTATTGGTTCCTCACTGGTAGTTTATCCGGCTGCCCAATTTCCCACAATGGCCAAACAAAGGGGCGCCAAACTGGTAGTCATCAACAGGGAACCCACCCACGCTGACAGCAGCGCCGATGTCGTCATCCATGACCTGGCAGGCAAAACCATGAGCAAAATAATGTCTGCGGTCAGGGGAGATCGGTAAATCATAGCGTTTACGGAAGGGCTACAAAAACCAGATAAAAACAAGTTACAAAAAACCGGCATCCGTGAAGTTGCCGGTTTTATTTTGGTGCCGAAGGTGGGACTCGAACCCACACGAGGAAGACCCCGCTTGATTTTGAGTCAAGTGCGTCTGCCGGTTCCGCCACTTCGGCATTAAACTTTGCTAAAAAAATCTTAACAGAAAAAAGGTTAGGTGTCAAGAACCAAGGTATTACTTGTGTAGTTATTCTATGATAATGTCATGTTGAATTTATTCTGGTTCTCCGCTTAATTCCTGTTTATAATGTCGAATAAATTTCGTTGATCGTAACTAAGACGGCGGTTCTTGCTTTTTGGTTTTCTATTCTTTCAATTCGTTTGCGGTATATTTTTCGTAGCTCCGGGTCGTCTGTTTTTTCACTTTTCTTTTTTAATGAAACGATTTTTTTTGCAGCCCGGGTTGCCAGGATCTGTTTAAGTTTTTCATAGAGTTCTCCGGAGGGGATAATTTCGGCTTTGCCTTTAAGCTGGAAGGCCAGTTTTTTAGGTAGATCGGTTACTGCAATAGCAACCTGGGGATTTTGTTCCAGGTTTTTTTTCGTTTTATAAAAATGCACATCTGCCAGAAGAACTTCATGATCGCTTATCGGTTCTACAAGGCCTACAGGGACTACATTGGGTTTGCTATCAGGCGAACTGGTAGCAAAATAACAAATATTAGTACGCAGGATATCTTTAATGTCATCGGTCAAAATGGACACTGTTATTTCCCCCTTTCCTGTTTTTACCGATAAAAACATAGTAGCACTAAAATATAAAATAGTCTAATAAAATATTGGCCTGAAACAAAAAAAATGGTACCACATTTCAGGTGGTACCAACACTATGGGTGAAATCAAAGCAATTATCAGCAACAAATATCCAGACTTCCGGCTTCCCGGAAGAAAAAACGTTTAAAACAATTCATGTTAACCATGGCCGGATATTTCCGGCCCAACGCCTTTGATGTTGAACCTAACAGTGTTAGTAAAACTAGAACAGATAAAGGCTCCGCCTTTTTGTTCAAACTGCAGGTTCCGCTATGTTCCCTTCAAACAACCAGACAAACTTTTTACTGCCGTGTAAAAAAAATGCTGTTATCAATTTTCACACTTTATACAAAATATAACCCTCATGCTAATTCCAATGCTTTAGTGGCGTTACTGTTGTGCAGATTCGCTTTTGTTGATCCACAGGGCAAAGAACATAGCTAAAACCACCAGCACCCTAATAGGTTTGAAAATAATACCCCAAATATGTGCTGCTGTAGAAACACGGGGATTTTCCGGTAATCCATATTTTTCAGGCCGATCCCCTAATACATAGAGCACGCCCAAACCATCCAATTCATTCAAACCGTAGATGTTAGCATCGGGGTTGCCGTTTTCTTGCAGAAATGCCAAACGTTCATTGGCCAGGGCAATCATATCGGTACGATCCCCAAAAGAAAGGGCACCCGTAGGGCAGGTTTTTACACAGGCAGGTTCGAGGCCAGCGGTCACCCTGTCGACACAAAAGTTGCACTTCCTGGCCACGTTAGCCTTCTGGTCAAATCCAATAACATTATAGGTACAGTTGGCAGCACAGTAGTTGCAGCCGATGCATTTGTTTTGATCAATATTCACAGCGCCAAATTCGTTGCGGGTAATGGCACTGGCCGGGCAAACTTTGATGCAAGCAGCATCACTACAATGCATGCAACCTTGCTTACTGAATAACCATTGTACTTTGTCGTCCTTTTCGTGCTCCTTGAACACTATTTTTGTCCAGGTATTGGCCGAGAAACGGGGCGGGTTTTCATAAGTTCCCTGGAAGCTGGTTTTTACAGCCGGGAGCTGATTCCACTGTTTACAGGCAACCTGACAACCACGGCACGCAGTACATTTGGAAGCATCATAAAGTATAGATTTTTTCTTCATCGTTTATCCCACCTTTCCTTATCATTGGGTGAGGTTAATTGGTTTTACTGACGGGGCGCCCGGCTGGTACTGCTGCAGGCTGACCGGCAGGAACTTCACCAAATTTGGGCCGCTTCGTTACACGGTCAATATATGGAACAAAAGCGTTCATGATCAAAATTGAAAATGCCGTTCCTTCTGTAGGCCCCAGGCCAACCCGGAAAATGATTACTAAAACACCGATAGCCGCACCAAAGATTAGTTTACCTTTAGAAGTTATCGGACTGGTCACCCAGTCGGTAGCCATAAAGAAGGCCCCAAGAAGCACCCCACCGGCTAAAACATGATATATGGGATTCTGACCGAACAACAGGGCAACTACAAAAACTGCCGCAATCATTGACACCGGGATTTCCCAGGTAATATGTCCTTTATGCAGGAGATAGGCTCCCCCGATAATCAAAGCAAGGGCAGAAGTTTCTGCAAGAGCGCCGCCGGGGTTGGCAGCAAACATTTTTAACAAACTGGGCAAGCCTGCTCCCTGTTTCAACAAAGCCAGGGGTGTAGCTTGTGTAACCATGTCAATTCCCCCCAAAAAGGGACGCAAGGGAGCAAAGACCGAGGTTAAATAGGTAAATATTGGAACAAGCATAATTACCGACACACGCCCGAACAAGGCAGGGTTAAAAAGGTTCCAACCCAGGCCGCCCATGTATTCCTTAGCAATGCCGATAGCAATAAACGTACACAAGGCAGCTGTCCACCAGGCAGTAGCAGGTCCAAAACATAAGGCTACCAACAGTCCTGTTAGCAGTGCACTGCCGTCATGCAAGGAAGATGGTTTATGCATCATTTTCCGGAAAAGTAATTCGGTCAGTGCTGCTGTTACCAGGCAAACAAGTATTAAAAAGATGGCATGTAGTTTAAAAAAGTAGATGGATACCAGCGTAACAGGACAAAGTGCAATTATAACATCCCGCATCGCACCGGATACAGTATCAGGCGATCTCAGGTGTGGGGAAGTAGAAAATGCTAGAGACAATGTCTTATCCGCCATATTGTCATTTCCCTCCTTAACTGAATATTGGCGTTCGTTGCCTGCGGGTTAGGTTCCGCAGCTATTTTTGGGCAGCCCTGGCAGCAGCAATCTGCCTTTTAGCTTCCCGTACAAATTGGACGATAGGACGGTTGGAGGGACAAACGTAGACACATATCCCGCACTCAAAACAGTCCATAGCGCCCCACTCGGCTGCTTTTTCATAGCGGCCGCTTTCGGAATAAACCCCAATGTAGTTGGGATACAGGAACATGGGGCAGTGATCCACGCACTTGCCGCAACGCACACAGGCCATATAATCTGTTTCTGCAACCATATCCTTGGTTAACAGAAGAATACCGCTGGTACCTTTAAGAACGGGAATATCCAACCTGGTCTGGGCAAATCCTGTCATCGGGCCGCCCAAGATTACCTTGCCGGGTTCCCCTTTAAAACCGCCAAAATAGTCAATGATATGCCCAATGGGAGTTCCAATTCTGGCCAGGACGTTCTGTGGGTTGGCAGCACCGTCACCCGTGAGCGTCAAAACCCGCTCTATCAGGGGTTTGCCGTAGAGGCAAGCTTCATAGATGGCAATACAGGTAGCCACGTTTTGCACCACTACTCCAACCTCTAAAGGCAGTTTGCCCGGAGGCACTTCCCTATCAAAGGTAGCTTTAATAAGCTGTTTCTCGGAGCCCTGTGGATATTTAACATCCAAAGGCACTAATTCAATGTCGGCCGCCCCGGCAATCCTGGAGTTCAGGGCCTCAATAGCATCGGGCTTGTTCGTTTCAACCCCAAAAATGATTTTTGCCGCATTGACAACCTTCTGTGCCAGGCGTGCACCTTCCACCAGTTTGTCGGTCATCTCCACCATCATCCGGTGGTCACAAGTGAGGAAAGGTTCACACTCACAAGCGTTGACAATAAAAGCATCGATGGGTTTAGGCGGGCTTAGTTTGACGTGTGTAGGAAATGTTGCCCCCCCCATGCCGACAATACCGGCATCTTTAATGGCCTCCTTGATTTCATCAACACTGAGAGCCCAAATATCACGCTCCTGCCAACCCGGATCACTTTGTTCGTCGGCAACCTCAATTACAACACCCATTACATTAGTGCCGTTGAAGTGCGGGCGGGGTTCCACTGCTATTACTGTTCCGTCAACACTGGAATGGACGGGGGCACTAACAAAACCGCCGGGCTCACCAATGAGCTGTCCAACCCTGACTTCGTCCCCCACCTGGACTATGGGACTGCAAGGTGCCCCAATATGCTGTTGCATCGGTATTACTACTTCTTTGGGGAGGGGGACTGTTACGATAGGCTTGTCTTCAGAATATTCCTTGTAGTGAGGAAGAAATACCCCCTGTTGAAATGTTTTTACTGTCATTTAAATCACCTCCTGAAGTTAATACTAAAAAAATGAGCTGCCACTAATCTATTTGGATTATGGCAAAATTTTTAAGGGCCTGGATAACCTGTTTTGATTTGCCTACTGTCCCGACCCCGGGCTAAGAGCTTGGCCCATTCACCCCCCTTCCTGTTTTCTATATATAAAAAAACAAATATCCGTACTCAAGTGAATACGGATAATAATATCCGCTATGTACGAAACATTTGCATAGCGGGATTTGTTATGAACGAAAAGAGTGCCGTGTTGGCTCCCGTAGCTTTTGTTTTACAATCCAAATTCAGAACATGGTTTTCAGCATAACAGTTTATTTTAAAAGCTTTACCTGAGGCTGAGACTGTACCTGTCACCATTTCCCCGGAAATCCAACTGTCGCTATAGGTATCCTTCATCTTCTGATGATCTAGCTTCAGTTTTGTTCCCTCCCTTTAGCAATTCCAATTCCAAATAAAAATGAAACCACCATGTCATATATATAACAGGGGACAGGTATAGGTAAAAAAACATTTTCTGCTACATTGTAGCACTAAATTTTTCTTATGTCAACACCCGAACCCGCATGCCAACACGCTCTGCAGGGCCTGCCATGACAGTTGGGTTGTCCATTATTTGGCCCTAAATCGGCCCTGCCTGGCCCCCCGGACGGGAGGTTTTCTTCCAGCCGCCGGCAGGCAGTGCAGCAAGTAAGCGGCCCCCGATTAATGATCTGTATCTACTAATATTGACAATATTAGCGATTGGAAGGCAAAAAACCTGCCTGTACCACAAATATTTTTATTATTTTTTATGCCGCCTTGGTGAAAACCTTCCCAAATATGCTACAATATTTACTGGAGGAGCCCATGTGCGTTCCTTCATGTGGAAAGGAGGCTTTTTTAATCATCCATTATTAAGGAGGAGAAGATAGTGAATGTGAATTTACAGGTAGAGCCCAGTGCCGGTTTTTTGGAGAAAGTATTTAAACTCAGGGAGCATAATACAAATATCAGGACCGAGATCATTGCCGGTATCACTACTTTTATGACCATGGCCTATATCATTATTGTTAATCCCCTGACGCTTCAAGATGCTGGGATGGACTTTGGCGCCGTGCTGACCGCAACCTGCCTTGCAGCAGGGCTGACCACAATTCTCATGGCCCTTTACGCCAACTATCCCTTTGCCCTGGCTTCAGGGATGGGGCTTAATGCTTTCTTTGCCTATTCGGTAGTTATTGGGATGGGCTATAGCTGGGAATTAGCTTTAACAGCAGTTTTTGCAGAAGGTATAATCTTTATTATCATGTCTTTATTTAAAGTGCGGGAGGCAATCATTGATTCCATCCCCACGAATTTAAAATATGCAGTAAGCGTAGGTATTGGACTGTTTATTGCCTTTATCGGTTTTGTCAACGCCGGCATTGTTGAATCCGGCGGGGCCATCGTCCAGTTGGGCGACATGTCAAACCCAAACGCTATCCTGGCGGTAATCGGCCTCATCATTATGGGTGTTTTGCTTTATAAAAAGGTGAAAGGTGCCCTTTTTATCGGAATTTTAATATCTACAGTCATTGGGATTTTTATGGGGGTTGCGGAGATCCCTACCAGTATAGTACAGGCGCCGCTATCCATGAAACCCACTTTTTTGGCTGCTTTAAAAACGGACTGGGCGACTGTTCTTAGCCTTGACTTTCTAATTATCATTTTTACTTTCCTTTTCGTCGACGTTTTTGACACCGTAGGTACAGTAATAGGGGTCGCTTCCAAGGCGGACATGCTGGATAAGGAAGGCAGGCTCCCCCGGGCAAGCCAGGTACTCCTTACTGATGCCATCGGCACCACTATGGGAGCACTTTTCGGCACCAGCACCGTGACAACCTACGTGGAAAGTGCCTCCGGCGTTGCCGAAGGGGGCCGGACAGGACTTACAGCTTTAACTACTGGGATCCTTTTCTTACTGGCACTTTTCTTATCCCCCATCTTCTTGATCATCCCCAGTGCGGCAACAGCCCCTGCTTTGATCCTGGTGGGGCTATTCATGATGGAACCTATTTTGAAGATAGACCTTTCCGACTATACCGAAGCAATACCGGCCTTTCTAACAATTTTGATGATGCCCATTGCCTACAACATTGCCGAAGGTATTGTTTTTGGGATGCTTTCCTACACCTTCCTAAAACTATTAACAGGCAGGACAAAAGAAATATCCATTGTAATGTATGTCCTTTCCCTAATCTTTATTCTCCGCTTTATTTTCATGTAAATATGTAAATATTAAGAGGGGTTATCATCCACAAAGGATCGATAACCCCTCTTTAATGAAAGGAGCCGGCTTTGGAAAAACAAATTTCTTCGTTAATTGCAGTAGCGGCCGGCAGGGCAAAAGCCCGGCTGGTATTTAAGAATATAAATGTGGTAAGTGTTTTTACCGGGGAAGTTTTCAAGGCAGACGTAGCTCTTCACGATGGGTATATTGCAGGGATAGGTACCTACGAGGGTGAGCTGGAACTTAACATGGAAGGTAAATATCTTTGCCCGGGCTTTATCGACGCCCACGTGCACCTGGAATCGGCAATGGTAACCCCCGGGGAGTTCGCCCGGGGCGTTGTTCCCCGGGGCACCACAGGCGTGATTGCCGACCCCCATGAAATTGCCAATGTAAAGGGAACGGCGGGCATAGAGTACATGCTGGCGGAAACCGAGGGGTTACCCCTTGATGTATACCTGATGCTACCCTCCTGTGTGCCGGCTACTCCCTTTGAAAACTCCGGCAGCGTACTCAAAGCCGGGGATTTGGCAAAACTTATGGACCACCCCAGGGTGCTGGGACTGGGAGAACTAATGGATTTTGTAAGTACGGTTGATGCGGAAAGTAAGGTAGTAGACAAAATTGCCCTGGCGTGGGGGAAAGATAAACTGATCGACGGGCACAGCCCCGGCCTAAGCGGGAAAAAGTTGAATGCTTACCTGTCGGCCGGAGTGCACACAGAGCATGAATGTGCAACCCCGGAAGAAGCTGCCGAAAAACTGCGGCTGGGGATGTACATCCTTCTTAGGGAGGGTTCAGCAGCCAAAAACGTGGTAGACCTACTGCCCGCAGTAAATGCTATTAGCAGAAACAGATGCATGTTCTGCACCGATGATCGCCATCCAGAAGACATTTTAAACGAGGGGCATATTGACAATAACATTCGCCTGGCTATAAAAAATGGCCTGGATCCGGTTACGGCTATCCAGATGGCTACTATCAATGTCGCCAATTGCTACAGGCTGGAACGGAGAGGCGGGATCGCCCCGGGCTATCTTGCTGATCTGGTAGTGCTGGACGACCTGGAAAATATCAGGGTATCCCAGGTATATAAAGGGGGCAGGCTTGTAGCGGAAAACGGAGCGGCATTGTTCGATCCGGCCACGAGGGACGGCGCAACCCCAAAAAACGATACGGCGATGCGTGGATCAATAAATTTTAGGGAATTATCAAGGGAAAGTTTTACCCTTGACGTTGCCGATAACCCTGTCAGGATAATGGGCCTGGTTCCCCATTCCTTTCTCACAAAAACCATCATTAGCAGGGTAAATATGCAAGGCGGCAAATATTATACCCAGGACGGGGAGGCCCTTTTAAAAATAGCCGTCATCGAAAGGCATAAAGCCACCGGGAATATAGGGCTTGGCCTGGTAGCCGGGCTGGGCTTAAAAGATGGGGCTATTGCCTCCTCTGTAGCCCATGACTCCCACAACATCGTGGTTGCCGGCGATGACGACGAATCTATGCAGGGTGCAGTAGAGAGACTGCAGGCCCTTGGGGGCGGTGTTGTTCTTTACCCCAGGGGAGGCGCTACAAAACACGTCGCCCTGCCCATAGCAGGCCTAATGAGCGATCAACCCCTAAAAGAAGTGCAAAAGTCGCTGGCAGAACTGAATGCCAAAGCCCATTCAATGGGTGTCCATAACCATTTTGACCCCGTAATGACCCTTTCTTTCCTGGCCCTGCCGGTTATACCGGAACTGAAAATAACGGACATGGGCCTGTTTGATGTAAATGAATTCAGGCATGTGGATATTAACTTCCGGGAAAAAGGACCTACCCAGGCCCAAACTTCTTAATGAAAACTTCCTTAAGTACACAACCACAGTTTGCAAACTGCTCCAATAACGCCTGCCGGCTTAGGCCGGCGAAGACAATCCCCAGGCTTCACCACTGCTGAGGGAAACCCTTGAGGATGGTTTCCCCTTAATGCAGTCCTCCCTCATAGTAATTAAATACCAAATTAAGTAGTAATAAATTTTCTTGACGGAGTTCTTATAAAAAAATAAACTATTAAAGGTAGTTGCAAACCGTTAAGAAAGCTGTTAATATTTAGACAAGTCTTAATTGTGTAAAAGTAAACCCCGCGTGATAAATAAATGCTTACCATTACTGGTTAACCAGAGGTGTATAAGATATGCAGGTTGAAGTAGGATATTGCGACAACCCGGACAGTGTACTTGCCGGACGGATAGCAACACAGCAAGCCCTTGATGCCTCGGGCAGAACCGATCGATGCGATCTTGTTCTGCTTTTTTGCACAGCACGCCATAACCAACAAATCCTCCGCCAGGAGGTTGCAAAATAACCTGTAATCCCTGCTGTATTTTTGGCGGAGGTGCTGCAGGGATTATTACAAATAACAGATTTGGTTATGCCGGTGATCAGGTAGGTGTTGCCTGCATTTGGCTAGACGGCAGTAATTACAGCGTTGTAAGCGAAAAGGGTTTGTCGAACAATGAGTTTGCTGTTGGTTTACAACTGGGCAAACAATTGGCAGGAATTAATGTCGCACCAAATACTCCTGTAATGCTGTTTTATGATGCTTTAAACAAAGCACCCGATAAAACCCGTCTGGTGATGACCACACATCTTTTGGAAGGTGTTGAAAAACAGCTGGGTTTTTTACCTGACTTAGTGGGAGCAGGCCTGCTAGGCGATCATATTTGGACCCCTACCCAGCAATTCCTTGGCAATAAGATGGATGACAATCATGCTTTTGCACTAATTTTTTCCGACGATATCTATATTAACAATATTATTCTGCATGGCTGCCACCCCGTTTCACCATACTACATGGTTACGAAAGCAGACGGCCCAACGATTCTGGAAATAGAAGGTAAGCCGGCCATTTCTTTTATAGATGAACTTTTGTCCTCTTCGATCACACCGGAGGAATATCCCTTTTTCCTAACCCTGGGGATCAACTATGGCGAAACCAATGGAAATTACGATGAAAATAACTTTGCAATCAGGCTTTGTCAGGATATTGATAAAAAACGTGGCGGAATAATTATGTTTGAACCGGACATGGTCGCCGGAACGAAATTTCAAATCATGTGTTGCACCCAGGAACCCGACTACATACGTTCGAAGGTTGAAAACCTGCTTCATAGCCTAAAAAACGAAGGCAGGGAGCCTCTCTTTTCTATCTATATTAGCTGTGCCGGACGCTGTGCCGGATACGGAGGAACCAACGTTGAAGATGCTTACATAATACAAGACGTTGTGCAAAACCGTTTTCCGCTTTTAGGGTTTTATACCGGCGTAGAAATTGCCACTATTGCCGGCAGGCCGGGAAGTCTTAATTGGGCCGGGGTATTCTGTGTATTTTCTAAAAATAGGAACGTAGGCAAAAAAGAAAAGATAATTCGACAAAACAGGGTCCGGGATATAAAAACGGGTCCTGCAAATAATCAAACTAAGTTGTCATACAAGCAGATGGAAAAACTTTGCGTATCAAATATGGCCAAAATATTGGCTTTGAAAGCACGGAGTATTGTGATACGGAACGAACTCGAACAAAAACGCAGGGGTTTCAGTCTGTTGGCAAAACTATCGATGTTTTCAAGGGACGCAGGGAACCAAGAAGGGGATCTGTTCCTAACCATAACAAAGTCCATTAATGCTGCGCTAAATATGCAAAAAACTGTGCTTCTTCTTCCTAACGTAAATGGCTACTTTATTCCCTCTATTTTGCAGGGTTATACAACAGAAGAAAAAGCAAAACTCACGGGGTTACAGCTTAAAATTGACGCTGAAATGCTTGATATAAATAAGGTTATGTTAGTAACGGGGGCTTATGATGAAAGCTATCTAGCCGGTCTCCGAAAAATTTTAAAACTACCCTACTTTATTTCCACCCCAATTATAGTGGAAAACAAAATGGCCGGCATAATTATTGCCGGGCGGATGATGGAAATACCTCCTTTTCTACCTCGAATTAACGAAAATGAAGCAGAAGTATTACAGGCCATTGCAGCTTTGCTCGCCTCTATTATGATCTATCAAAAGCTTGACGAGGCTTACCACCAGGCACGGATCGATTCGCTAACAGGGTTATATAACAGAGAAGCCCTTGAACAAAAGGTTACTGCACTGCTAAAACAGAAACCCTCAAGGGATCTTATGTCTGCATTTATCCTGATCGATCTTGATCACTTTAAGGATATTAATGATAATCATGGTCATATCACAGGAGACCGGGTGCTGAAAACTTTTGCCTGGACTTTACGGAATAGCTTCCGCTCGACCGACATTATATCACGCTTTGGTGGAGACGAATTCATTATTTTTTGCACCGCGGTACGTGAAATAGGGAGCATTTTGTATAGAACAGAAAAACTGGTAGATAATTGGAGCAAAACCTACCTATACAGCAATACAAGTAAAACACTTCAACCCACTTTGAGCATTGGTATATCTATTGCTCCATACCATGGAACAACCTATAATGAGTTGTTACACAAAGCTGATATTGCACTTTATGAAGTAAAAAAAAGTGGACGCAATGGTTGTTCCATTTATGACACGGCAATATGACACAGCAAAAAAAAAATGGAAACCATGACCTGTTTCGAACATCATTAGCTGGACAGAAAAGGAAAGGAAGGGGTTTTACTCTTTCTTTTCTTTTCTGTCCTGTCCAAAGCCGCCATCCCCCGAGATATTTTTTTTACTCATACAACCTGAACCTTACATGCTGAAAAACTTTTTTTATTATGACTACTCCATTTTCATAAACCTCTAATGCTTTCCTCTCCGTAGTAGCATATATAGGCTTACAATTTTTAGAAAACGCCCACCTTACCATCAGATATGTTGCACCAAAATCTCCCTGGATTAAAATATAATCCCCTTCGTTAAGCCTCTTTTCAAGCCATTTTTTAATAGGCAGTAAATATTCCTCTAGCTTCGGGACCCCCGGCGGTATTTGGGACCATATTTCCTTTATATCAGGAGGTAAAGAATAAATATCCTTAACATCCAGGTCCTCATAAGCTTCCCTTTTTTGTTGCTCCAATAATTCATGGGAAAAAAGCAGATAAAGATCGGACATAAGATCACCCAACATAATTTTATCTAATGCAACCCTACATAACAACCCTGTATAACCCTGAAGGGCATAAGCGCAAATACTGGTATGTGAATAGAGTAAACGATTTGCATATGCCAGAGCCGCCGTGTTATTTAGCATTTTATCTGCTCTAAAAAGAACAGTTTTGCGGTAACTGTCTTTTACCCTCCTATAATTTGATATAATTTAAGCAAATTCCACGGGAACGGTGATGGATTTTTACCGGGGGCTGGTACTGGGCCTCGGAGAAGAGCCCCGGTTTAGGAAAATTGATCTTTTTGAACAGCTTCAGAAAAGGGTGCTTTCTCTGTTTAAGGATAAAAGAATTACGCCTGTTTTCATTATGGATGAGATGCACTTGGCAAATGCAAAAATGTTGACAGATCTGGGGCTGCTTTTTAATTTTATGATGGATTCTTTAAATCCTTTTGTGCTGGTGTTATCCGGCCTGCCATCTCTTAAGCAAAGGCTTGATGTCGCGCAATCACAGCCCTTAAACCAGCGTATTATTATGCGCTACGTTATGGAACCCCTGGAAAAAGAGGAGGTTAAAGAATATATTGAGCATAATCTAAAAGACGCAGGGGCTGTGCATCCAATTTTTAGTGAAGAAGCGCTGGAGGCTCTGAGTTCGCTATCCCATGGGTGGCCAAGGATTATTAATAATCTTTGTATAAACTGTCTGCTTTTAGGTACCCAGACTAAAAAAGAGTTGATCGATGCTGAAGTGGTCCGTCTGGCAGCCAGGGAAACAGGAATGTAAGGGAGGGAAAAAGTTATGTATTTGCTGGATGACCCCTGGAGAAAAAATATGCTGCTGGATATTTTGGCTTATTTCCTCTGGGATAAGAAAACGGTCAAATTCTTTTCTTCATTCCACTCGGATTTTGGGAAAAAATTATATGAAGAAATACTGAAAGAGATGAAAAAGGATTTCTCCATTATGAACGAGCGCAAAAAAGAGCTGGGTAGAACCATTGATGATTTTTTTCCTTAAATAATGTGCAAAAAGTTTCGTAAAAACCTAAAAATCAATTCCTTATAATTTGAAATTGAAAGCCGGGTTCGAGCGTGTTGCACCCGCGTTTCAATTCCTCATAGGTAGGCTGGAAACGATTTACAGGATAGTAAAACGCCCGACGGGATCGCAGTTTCAATTCCTCATAGGTAGGCTGGAAACGCAAAAGAAACATCTTGTAGATGCCGCTTTTGTGAGGTTTCAATTCCTCATAGGTAGGCTGGAAACGATTTACAGGATAGTAAAACGCCCGACGGGATCGCAGTTTC
>JBMNNS010000143.1:0-2895 GCA_050942625.1 Dethiobacteria bacterium | reverse complement strand
TCTTCCTCCTCTGCTATGATAAAAGCTGTTTTATTTCCAGCTCTATCATAGCTTTTTTGGAGGATTGTGGTAAATACTGTTCATTCTTATTTGTTGTTTTCTGTCCATTTTAGTTTATCAGTTACAGGTCGTTTCCGTTCTACACGGGCGATAGCTGTTAAGGCCTGTTTGAAGTTTCTTGCATTCTCCGAATAACATCCATTGGCACTGCACCAACGCTGATACCGGGCATACACTTCGGATGTCCGCACCTCACTATTAGGACTTTCCTCCAAGGCATCCTCGAAAAATAATGCTATTTTGTCGCTGTCACGCTTATAAGCCTCCGTTGCTATCTTAACAGAATCAGGTAAAGTAAAGCCTTCCTTTTTTAACAGCTGATAGCCTTCAATTAGCCAGTTGAGGATAGCACTCTGATTCTTCGGTTTGGCGAATTCGCGTTTTAAGTTTTTATCCTGCTCGTTTTCATCGAAGTGTCGTTCAAAAGGGATAATTACCACTCTGCCACTGGAAAACAACGTCATATCCGTAATAACGGGCAGATAATTAGTGTTGATATACAGCTTAAACTTTGGCGAAAAATCAAAAGAATTCTCATGTAGAAATCTTGCGTTGATGGTGTCACCACCCGTCATGCTTTTTACCTGTGCAGCATTTAGGACAAGTCCTCTGCTAGGTTCGGAGATATTCACAAAGCGTACTCCTGCAAGCCGGGCAATATCTTCACTTGGACTTGAACTGTTATTGTTCTTTTTCAGACTGATAGTCTCTGGCCTTGCGGTACAGCCATAACTGCCTAATACCTTAAGAACGCTCTCACATAGCGTACCTTTACCATTTCGAGTTGTAGCACCATAGAGAACAAACAGGCATTCATACCGAGTGTCTCCGCTGATACTGTAGCCAAAGGCTTTTTGGAGGAATTTTGCCTTTTCCTCATCTCCGCTCATAATCTCATGAATAAATCTATCCCATCGCTCACTTTTTGCTTCTGGGTCATATTTAACACCAGATATCTTTGTAAGTCTGTCCTCGCTGTTGTGGGGACGAAAATCCATAGACATTAAAAATAATGTTCCATTGGCACAATTGAGCATAAGCGGGTCTTGGTCAAATTCAGCCATTGATATGGGATATACGCTCTGTGCATCCTTAAGAACCGTTTCCCTGTATCTTCTTGACTGCCACTTTCGGCAATAGTCAATGTATGCCTTTCTTTGATGTTCATCTTGAATAGTCAAAGCATAGGTTAGCAGTTGGTTAGCCAATGATTTACACATTTCCATTACTTTTAGATTACCGACATCAGGAATCCAAATACCATTCTCGTAGCAAAACCACATCTTCCTTTCGGGAACAAAGCGGGCAAAAGACTTATAATAATCAGCAAACAGCCTGCTTGCCCCAATATCCGTCCAAGGGTAGCGACCGTTACTCTCAGGCTTAAAATCAACAAGGGAATATTCACCAAAATCTTCTGTAGCTGATGAACGCTTACCACCTGGTTTGTATATTTCAGTAGCATTTGCGATAGCTTTTTCTATGGTTATCATTCCATAAGTACTACCGGACTGCGGTCTATTCCATTTATCTCGCATTAGCCCGCTCTGCCGGAAAAGTCTGTCCATCTGTCCAATATCCCTGCCACACCAAAATGCCAGCATACCGCAAAGTGCCAAATCAGCTTCACTGGCAGAAGCATAGCCTGATGTATCACCCTGCCATAATGCTTTGAACCTTTCTCCATTTGCCGATTTTAAACCCTTCTCAATAACAGACTTGTCAGACAGATAGGATTGATTTTCTGTATCCAGAAGTTGTCTCACAGGGGCAGAACGTAGCATATACTTGTCCAGTATCATCTGTAGTTCATTCGATTTCTCCGGTATATCACCATTCGCATACACATTGCCTGTTACGGTAACAAAGCGGTTTGTTGCTCCAGCCACATAGACCTCAACTCCCAGCTTTCTGTTGTTGATATAGTATTTTGTTTTGTCAAAGTTAAAGCCTGTGGACTTAAAGAAAATATGAAGCCCTTTTTCAGATGGACTGTGTTCCATATAGCAACCACTAAAAGCCTCTACAACATTTTGGTCAACAGGCTTAAGCTTACCGCTGCTATCAAAGCAATCATCTAAGTCGATAACACAAATGTCATTACCCACCAAAAATCCGATACCGTCATAATCACTTATAGCAGCTACCGCCGAATTAAAATCTTTAAATGTACCACGTTGATTTGGTTTTGCCCTTTTTCCTGTTACTGGGTTATAGGGAACTTTGGTTTTTCTACCACTTCGTTCTTCATATTTCCAACAGCAAAACTGTGGTTTATCTTTAAGCTTCTGTGGCAAGTTATCATATTTTGTTTTCAGTTACTTCACCTCCTTGCCTGTTATAAATGACCCGAAACGCTACTGTTCCAGAGGGTTTGCCTTGTTTGACACAACCTCGTTATCTTTCAAGGAATACGCTCGAAATCTTGTCATGGCATATTCTATATTCTGCTTGAAGTATCTCTTGCATTTCGGGGTATTCAGTTGTCAAGGAGCAGTGAGAGAAAAATATGCTTTCATTGATTGTTCATGAGAAAGGCAAATCCACAGAGTATTTTTAAGGCAATTTCCTCTCATCATGCACAAGACACAAGCCTGCAGTTTGAGTACCGGAACAAATATTTCTGTGCATTGCTTTCCTCTGCTAATAGCCGAAATTATTAACCCCTTAGCTAAATACCTCATTAAATTTCTAACTTGGAAGCTAATGGGGATTATTTTTCCTCTCACCTTATAGCCTTGGTAGAACACATTAGTTGAGGATTTTCTAAAAATATTTTTCTTCTCCATCTATAAGCGAAGAATTCTATTGATTCGAACCCCTAAAATAAAAAAA
>JBMNNS010000034.1:0-16384 GCA_050942625.1 Dethiobacteria bacterium | reverse complement strand
GTTCGAGAAGAGATACCGGCTTTTATCAATTTTGCTGTAAGCCGGGGAGACAATCTCATCTCCTCGAAAATTTTCCATGTCATGGTAGACCCGCTGAAGCCTGCCCTGTGCCGCGTCCTCTATGATGCGCGCCCATACACGCTCGGCAGCTCCGATACAAATAGCGTCAAAATGCTGAATGCACTCATCCGGGCTGCACGTGACATGTATTCCGCCCGCTACAACTGGAATTCCAAGCCCGCGGAATTGTTGCGCAATTTTTATGGCCTTTGGCATTACATCCAAGGTTATCGTAATGCCAACCAGATCCGCTCCGCAGTTATAATCTATTTCCTCCATATTTTCATTGCATATGTTTACTTCATGTTCCCCGGGTGTAAGGCTGGTTAAAGTAAACAGCGCCAGGGAAGGGGCCATACGGGTTTTAAGGTCGGTATCCATGGGCCGTTTATTCATTTTAGGTTGTATCAAAAGTATTTTCATAGCTCTATCTCCATCTGCATACTAATACAAACACCAGGTCTGAAAGTACCACCGTCGTCCAGTTTATCACAATGAACAGCGTAAACTTTTCCACAATGCCGTTGGGATCGCTCAATATCATAAGGTAAAATACGGCAATGGCGATAAGTGTCAGTATCGCGGCTATCACAAGGCATTGGATGAGGTTGGCAGTGTGGTATTCATCATATGGGCGATGGCGAATAAGCAGCATAAGCACAACCAGCGCAGTGATCACAATCAAGGCAAAAGCGATGTAAACGTGATGCCCTGAAGCAAGAAAACTGCTCCAGGCAGTCCAAAACGGATAAATTCTTGTTGTCCGGCTGTAATATAACAGGCTCTTAAACTCAATATGGCCGGAAGTGATGATAAAGATAAGGCCGTAGAAGGCGGAAAACAAGCTTATGCAAATCGCATTGACTGCCGGGTTTTTGAGAATACCCTTCATTTCCTATCCTCCTCTTTAAACAGAAAAAGCACCTCAATTGATACACCAAAAAATTGCGACAGATCATACGCCAGCCAGATCGATGGATCAAACTTACCTGTTTCTATCGCGTTGATCGCCTGGCGTGAAACTCCCACGTGCTCTCCCAGTTCTTTTTGGGTCAATCCAAACTCTTCCCGAAAACGCCTTACATTGTTTTGCACGGTCTTGCCCCCTGCAAATGTGTCAGGTATACCTTACATTTAGCATAACAGAATGATTCCTAAATGTCAAGTGTACCTGACACTAGAATAATAGTATAATTATGAACCGGAAGAAAATAGGCTACCGCCTGCGCACCAAGGGGTTCAGTGTAAAATTATTAACAGAAGTGTAAAATTATTAACAGAGATATGGCAATCCAGGGTTGGGATCTGGATCTTGGTTGTCTTGGGCGGCCAAGCTTTGCTAGTCGTATCTAATTTTTTGATAAGAAAGCGCGGCATTCTGCAAGGATTTAAGTGCCCGGAAAGAGAATAAAAATTTCAGAGGAACTGTCGTTTATATTTCTTAAATTATTAAAAGCCCATCATTGTTAATGGAAGAATAAACCGGGAAGGGGCTGAAGCATTGGAGACAAACCATAATTTTTGAGCAAACAGATTGTCCAAAACATTATCGTTTCTACTGTTAGCCAGCGGGATGATGAAATGTTTTTGCTGCTCCTGTTTAAATTTACGCAGTCAATACCACATCTGGTGGTCTGATATTTGCTCCTCCCGGCACCATCCTTTAAGATTGCAACAGGGGTGATACCAATGTCTTTTCCCGAGGAAGTAAATAAGATTCTAGCTAGACAGGAAGAACTTATTGATTACCTGTTCGAGAGAGGGTTTGAGGGGATGGGGGAGTTGTTTATGAATTTAAGCCCATACTTTAAGGAACGACAAGATAAACCGGGAATTGCAAAAGAAAACAAGGAGAACGAATTATAAAGGCATTCCCTGATAACCCTGAGAAAAGGCTCAAATGAAGAGGCGGAACTAAAACAGCAGCTTGAAATGTTACTCAGCAGATACGGGAAAAAACTAAAAAGCAATGCTTGCATCCACGTTTAGGCTCCGGACGGAGCCGGAAGAACAAGATTACGCTACGGTGAGAAAAGCTAAGAATCGTTAACACAAATACTTGAAGATTGGGAGCAGGGTAGCAGACAGGGGTTATGCCCGGTGCCGGATGAGCCTTTACAACCAATTGGACGCTTGGTTTCCGTGTTTAACGATATGGTATGCTTCAATGGGTGATCTGTTTACATCGAGACAAAAGCTAATAATTTCTGTAATTTGTAGTTTAATAAAAAGAAGAAATACCAAATCGCATAAGCATAATATTTTAGCTTACCAAGCTATAACCCTTTGCAAGGCAGCTGCGGTATCATTTTCGCCAGCCCTGCTTTTTTCGCCTTTCCATAAATGCATCAAATCCTTGATCAATATCGGTTTTTCCCAAAATCGCGCTGTAGAAAAAGTCAGGCCTGTTGTTAATTGCAATTTGTGGGAAGGTTCACGCTTTACCGTTATCAAAATACCCAGCCGGAGTTACATCCCAGTTTACAAACGCGGATATCATAACGCAAGAAAATTTTACGATAAACGTTAAATTATTATTGACTAAATTTATTTCGGTATGTTAAAATTAACCCAGTCGAATTAACGGGGTGATCTTCATGCGTTCCGAAGAATACCTGAAGAAGTACAGTAAGCTGGTTAAAGTGTTGAGGATACTGGCACAGGTTGTTTATTGGTTGTCTGCAGTGGCAATAGCTATTCTACTGCCGCTGGCGATTTATCTGTCTGTCAGTAAGCACTGGTTCATCAGCATCGGTGTTCTTCCGGGAAACCTCCGACTGGGTTATATAGACGGGGTGATCCGCTATAACCTGGCCCTTGCTGCAGGTGCAGTGACTCCTGAACATGCAAACGCTATCCTTGTGCAGATCCTTTTCTCCATTGTAGTTTTTACCGCCGTATACGGAGCTATTTCTTTTTTCCTCAGCGGCGTTTTAAAAACAATTGAGAATGGAGAACCGTTTCAAAGGAATAATGCACGCCGTATTTTTTTCATTGGGTTGATTTTTCTTGGAGGTTCCTTGTTCGTCGGTACTGCACAAGCCAGCGCCGCCAATGTAATCATTCATGCCATGAGGCTAACAGAGGCTTTGACGGTCAATTATTCCGCAAACTCGATAATGATTGTAGCCGGCCTGCTGATGCTTATCCTTTCCGGCGTCTTCCGCTACGGTTCCTACCTGCAGGAAGAATACGACGCCACACTGTAAGGGGGGAGGCAATATGGCCATTATTCTCAGGTTGGATAGAGTACTGGCGGATCGAAAAATGCAATTAAAAGAGCTGGCCGACAGGATCGGCATTAGTATAGTTAACCTGTCAAACATTAAGACGGGGAAAATAAAAGCAATACGCTTTTCGACCCTAAACGCGATATGTAAGGAACTAAACTGTCAGCCGGGAGAAATCCTGGAGTATGAGCCTGACAAGACTGAGTCTGATCTATAGAGTTTTCTAATTATAGGTTTATTGATATTATATGAACGATTATGCATAGATATTTTTGAGGGGTTTTTATGAAGATAAAACCGTATAATAAAGCTGAAGATGAAGATAAACTGATGAAACTTATTGAAAAGGAAGGTAAAGACTGGTCATGCTATTCGGCAGATGGGGTTTCTGAAAAGTATAGAGCTGCGTTGGCAAATTCTATTACTTATGTAGCATATGAGGAAGATGTCCTCTGTGGGTATTCGCGCTCTGTTAATGATTGCGACTTCTATATCTATGTATGCGATTTACTTGTCAGTCCGGAACATAGAGGGAAAAATATCGGCCGAAAGCTTATAGAGCGTATCTATAAAGATTACCCGAATCAGATTGTTTATGTAATGTCCGATGTTGATGAATACTATAAAAAACAAGGCTATAGACGTGAAGGTTCAATATACGAAGTAACAAATAACAGCAAATAACTTGATACAGCAGCCTCTCCAAAAACAGCTCAAATACTGAAAAAACCAGGAGCGCTAAAGTTGATTGCAAAGCTCAACAAAGACGCTCAACGATTCATCCCAATTGCTTGACGGCACTTTTCGCCCATTCGATATAGATAAACCCAAGCAACCTGAAATTCCCTATCTCTTAAATCTTACCGCCCAGGTGAAACATCTGGCCGGCAAAAAGGCAGGGCTTTAACTGAGCCCGAAAAAGAATATACCAGAAAGAAGATGAAAAAATGTCTAAAAGTAACTGGTGGATTGGCGGCGTCTTAATTGCGTTAGGTCTTATGCTGCTTTTTAACAATTTGGGAGTTACAAATATCAACATCGGGGAAATTTTAAGAACTTACTGGCCTCTGCTGCTGGTGCTTTGGGGAGCCAATATATTGGCGCTGAGAAGCAGAGGGGGCGGAAGCCTGCTCTCAGGTAGTATCTTGTTGATTCTCGGACTTGTGTTTTTAGGAAGGAATTTGGGGTTCTTGTCTTTCGATATGGCTTCTTTCTGGCGAATAATTTGGCCTGTAATTATTATTTTGGCCGGGATAAGCCTTATAAAAGGGCCTCTTTCCGGGGGGAAAAATAATATTGCCTTTCTGGGCGGGGTAGAAAAGACAAAAGAAAGGTGGAAGCTGGAAAGCGGTAACTACTGGGCCTTTATGGGAGGGATCGATCTGGACCTTCGTAAGGCCGAGATGGAAGAAAAAGAGTATTTACTGAGCTGTATAGCCGTGATGGGAGGGATAGATATTATCGTTCCACCCAATCTTACGGTCATATGTGACGGAACAGCCATCCTTGGTGGGGTGGATTTCATGGGAGAGGGCAGCGGGGGTATTATCGGTTCTTGCTCATATAGGCATGAAGGGAAAAATTCCGGCAGGGCTGTGGTAAAAATTTATAGTAGAGCTTTAATGGGGGGAATAGAAGTAAAAGTAAAGGAGTAAAGTTAGGAAGAAAACCGGTAAAGTCATTTTAAGGAATAGGAAAAGAGGCAAGTTTTAGGTTTTACTTAAGCGCCCAAATCCTGGCAAGAAAAATACCATTAACGAGGCGACTGGTACAAAAGATTCTTCGACGGCGAAATAGGCGGCGGCTGATACAAAAAAACCAAAAAGCAGCACTCCTGTGGCCAGGCCGTAGAGCGCGGCACGAATCTTGTTCATGGCATACTTTTTACTTGTTTCTCTGAACCGTTCCTGGGGCTGGAACACAGGGGTAAAATCATTGTGCGTATGAGCGTCAACCCGGAGGAGATCATCAGGAAAGTAGAGTTTGGAACAGCTTCTCTGGAAGCGAGAATCAGTGCCCTCAACCGTATGTGTGACGCAGGATACAAGGTTGGGATACTGATCGCTCCGGTAGTAATGGGGGATAACTGGAGGGAGCTCTACACCAGGCTTATTGAGCAGCTATCCGACGGGCTTTCGCAAAAAGCAAAACTTCAACTGTTTATTGAAATTATCTTCATGACATACAGCTATGTACATCGGGCCATTAACCGGGAGGCATTTCCGAAAGCAGTGGAGTTGTTTGACAAATCCCTTATGACAGGTCGAGGCCGGGGGAAATACTGCTATCGGGAAGATGTAAAAGCCATGGGCGAACAGTTTTTAAGGGAACAGCTTGAGAAGAAACTAAAAGGTATTCCAATTGTCTATGTGGTTTAAAAACAGTGAATGATAGCTGCCCATGAGGCGCTTTTTTTATTTTGTTATGGATATAAGAATTGATGCTGGACACATTCCAGGGTCTTTTTAGATACTCTTCTACAACCCCATTTTCCCCCAGACAATAGTACAAAATTCATCTATCTGCTTTTACCTGTTACCTGCTCCCGGTATTCCGGCAGCAGCATTGGGCTAATTTCATCTCTGCGGAAAAAAGAAGGCCAAAAATTCCAATATAGTGTTTGTAACAACTTTTTTTCCGTTACATAGCGAGCAGCCATAATCGATCATAGCTTATTAAGATCTATCATAAAAGCTGTTAAAGCATTGATTGATTTCAAACGCCGTGTCTTGAGATTGATGCTGGAGTGTAAATTGCGAGCTTCAATATTACCATTATTTGTTGATCACATTACCCGTGAAGCGATCCACTTCCTGGACATTATAGTGAACCCCCCAGCGCATAAAGACCCATTGCGTGCAATCTTGATAAGTTCAGTATTCTGGCTTCGCATCATGAAAGAACATATAGAATTTATAGTACACCTGCTAGATCCTTCCGAACGCACGCTTCTTGCCGAGGCTGAAGAGTTACTGATGGTTCGTAACTTATTAGAAACTGCACGTGATTTTTGTAGCGGATAATAGTACCGGAAAATGGAAATTTATTAAAAAAGAGTATGCCCATAAAGCACGATAAAATGGGCATCCATCAACCCTACAAAACATGGGAATTTGCCAACACAAGAAAAGGGCTACTGGAGAATTTCCAATAGCCCTAAATAGTCCAGTCAAGGTTTATTACTTCACGCATGACTGCGCACCGGATTTATCAACCCGGGAGCCGGAGTTCTGCAGAGACTCCGGTTTTCCCTCCGGTGCTTCAGATTTACTCCGTAATGGTCACGGTGATATCTTCATCAACCGTCATCCCCGGCGGGAGTTCAAATTCACAGATTTGACTCGGGAGAGGCACTGGCGCCGGGGCTGGGGCTAGTTGTTTCATCCGCTTTGGCGCCGGAATTGGAATTATCCGCGCTGGGAGGCTTTAATTTCCGGCATTTTCTCATGTGTTCTGAGCGATAAAGCTATGGCCTGTTCCCTAGCCGCCATGCCGTATCCGGCGGCCTCCTGGGCCGGTGTGGTTGCCTTGGGCATAAAATTGCCCTGAGCGTCGCCGGTAATAATGCCCATTTTACTCATATATTTTGTCGCTTCGACCGCCCAGCTTGAAATATGCTTCTGGTCGGGGAAATCCTTAACGCCTGCTACGCTGTAATCACCTTGAGGATGAATGGCTTTAATTGCCTTGAAGAGCATGGTTGCACATTGCTCCCGGTTGATTAGAACCTTCGGCGAAAAGGTGGTTTGGGAGGTTCCCGCGGTGATACCAAGGTTATAGGCCTTCAGTATCTGCGGATTTGTCGTATCCGTAAAGGGGTTGGGAGAAACCGGCTCGCTTTTTTTGCCCGTAACCTTTTCATAGAGCACTACCGCAAGCTCGGCGAACTCCTCGCGGGTGATCGGCTTGCTCATATCGGCGCCCTTTAATATGGCAGGGATAAGTCCCAGGTCATAAGCTTTTTTAAGCTCCGGCTTCGCCCAGTCGGACGCACCGCTGTAGAAAGCCGGCGTACCTATTTCTACTATATTTGAAAAGGGCGATCTCACGATGGAGCCATTCGGCTTTTGCAATTCAAAATATGCACGGAAATAGTAAGTGTTTTTCTTGATGTCTACCTCTTCCCAGCCGCCTTCATCAATGGGATCCACTTCCAAATTATCCGTAAGCATCCTGTCTGCTTTTTCAAAAGGCTCCACTCCGGCAACCTCAGTCGCCCATTTTCCGCTGCCGATTTTCCAGTCCAGCTTGGTCCACACCTGAGTCACCTTGTTTGCATCCTCTACGCTTTGCGGTATTTTAAGGGTGAAACGAAAATAAGGCTGGCCATTCTCCCGGGTTTTCAGTTCTCCCGCCAGGTTGGAAGGAGTCTCCAGCTTGTCAGGAATCGCGCCGCCCTGACTCTTGCCGATTGATGCTATTTCGGAATAGGGTGAAGTAATAACCTTGTACCCCCATTCTCCGGTAGCGGGATCCTCGGCACCATATTCGTAAACGTAGCGAAAACGGAAGGAATAGGTGTTGTTTTGCAGGTCAAAGGACTCCACCCCAAGATTCCAGGGGAATATCGGAAGGTCTATGGCATTCCTTTCGTCATGGGCAATATTATTAAGGAAGCCCACGACATTCATTTTGTCATATAAGTTCTCATAATAGCTAATGACATCCTCCTCGACGATGACTCCATCCCAGTTTTTATTGAATTTCCAGGGACCGTCATTAATCTTGAAGTCAAGTTCATATAATATCCAAACGTTATCTTCTCTATTAATGTATTCCATTATACTGTTGGGTTGAGTCAAGCGAAGTATCAGGTCATTGTTCCCGCCGTAACGAACTGTCAAACTCACAGGCTTTTCCAAAACGGGCAGATCACCCTCCGCCAGGACCGCTGTGGGCATAACCAGCATCAGACAAAACAATAGAATAAGCGATTTTTTAAACATAACTAAAATCCTCCCTTAATTTTTTAATATTATTTGTTAAAATTGGTTCCCGCCAAGGGTTCCAACTGTTTTTTATTATACTACAGTTTTCAACATATTTCCATGTTTAGAAATATATTGGGCCGGAAATGCCTGAACACTTTTACGGTAAACCGATTACTATCACGGTTAGCGGTTCTAAAAAGTAAACCAGCAGAACATAAACCAGACAAAGGATAACCAGAATGATTACGGGGGATAAGGTCGGGGCAGTTACGAAATTGGCCAGAGTCACAGGTAAAGCTGTCAAATTGATAAAACGATGAAAAATAACAGTGCTTATTAAAATCAATCCCAACATGGACGTGGTATGCAACGTTTGTGATAATGAATTTTTTACTACCGATGCTATGGAACGCCTCCATACCGGAGTCCATGACGCAGCCATAATGAAAGCGGCCAAAACACCTGCCGCGGCAGCTTCCGTGGGTGTAAAGACCCCTGCATACAGACCGAATAACGGTATAAGACATATCCCTACCGGCAACAGCATAATAAAGCCACTCAAAGAACGTTTCTCAGACGGCGCCGGACGGCTGGCTCCTGCTTTTAAACTGGAGCAGCCAATGAAATAAGCATACAGCAGGAAAAACACGCTTAGCAAAATGCCGGGAATAAGCCCGGCTAAAAAACTTTAACAATTGATAACTCCGACAATATCGCATAAAGTATGAGTCCGAGCGAGGGCGGTATAAGCAGGAGAGGAAAAGGACATTCCTACAGTAACGCGCTTGGGCAGAGGATATAATGTCTTTGACAAATATGCACATGTGGATTCATTGAAACAACCAGTATTGGATATTGAAAAACTCCTGCAAGACCAAAAGGTAGAGGCTATACGTTATGACCATGGTTATGATGATTCAATTACCGCGAGATCCATCAGGTCATACAGCAGTCAAATGTCAACTGCCTTAAGTGCTTCAGGAAATTACCTCGGTTTTGGCGGATCAGTTAAAGTGAATTTTGAATCAAGTCGGACTGAGCAACTGGACAACTATTTCGCAACTCATAGATGGATAGTTAAGAAGTATGGCGTATATATTGATGGAACTACCAATTTAAAGAATTATCTTTTGCCGAATGCCAAGCAGATGATAAATGATAAAAATATCCCGGCAAAAACAGTATTTGCTACCTTTGGACATTATGTACTGGTAGATGCAATTACTGGCGGAAGGATTGACTATAGCATTACTGCCAGTTCAAGAGCATCCACCAGTTTTGAAAACTTTAAAATGGCAGCAAAAGCTGATTTCAACGCTTTAATAGCAAAAGCATCCGGAAGCGGGTCATATCAAAATGTCCAGAATAGATCTGAGTATGAAAGCAGTAAAGACGAGAACTTTAAATGCTATGGCGGAGAATTTATCATAAATTCAGGCTCATTAAAAAATGACCCTAGTTTATTGGAGAAATGGGAAAAAACCTTGGAAGAACATGGAAATCTAGTCGAATTCGGCAATACCACCACCAGGCCTCTCGTACCCATCTGGGAGCTTTGCAGCGATTCGGCAAGGGCTGCTTACCTTAAAGCAGAGTTTGAAAAAATGAATATTTCCATGGCAAACTATAATAAGTGGCCTGTGGAGAAATATGTAGTAGATGTTACTTTTGTTGCTGCTGGTAATGAGTTTGCTGCGAGAGCTCAATGCCCTGCCGGATATCAACTGATTAATGCTGACTTAAATGCTGGTGCTGGTGGAGATTATATCTATTTGTGCTATAAGCTTGGTGAGAACGCCGATGATGCTATCACTGATTTCTTTATGGAATATACTGGCAGTGGCGCTCCATCAATTACCACAACGATCAGCCACAATGCCAACAATGTTCCTTATACTAGAATTGGGATAGATTTAAATAAGGGTGCTGGAGGAGAATTTATATATTTATGGTATACAAAGGCCAAGACCAAGTCGCCAGTAAAAGATATGGGCGTAGCTTTCGGTAATGTAGGTTGGCCTGAATATGAATCTGTCTTTTGGCTAAACTCCCAATCTCCAGCGGATGTAAACAAAAGTGTAGGCGGGGCAACGATAATTATCAAATATAAAAGATAATTATCAAATATAAAAGAAAAAACTTGAAAAACTCCCCTATGGTAAATACCATAGGGGAGTTTTGTCCAATTAAAGATCCCTTACGTGTCATTTTGTCAATTTCCCCCAATGCGTTATAGTGCCCTGGTACTTTATGAGGAATATGATGCCATGCTATTACTAAATAGTGATTTGATATTTAACGAGAACGCTTGTTCCTTATTGGAATATAGGATACAATGTATTTAGTGAAAAATTCATATAATTATTGAAGATTATAAAAGAATATCATTATTCAGCGTATTTTTTTATGGATCTTTACACCGTAACTACATATAATAATGTAAAACTCTAGTGGGTTTCCCCTTCCGCTGCCAGTTAATTGAACAAATCCGGGACTTTCCGGTTTTTATTCCCATTGCTTTATTACTCCTGAGGGAGGAAACGTACTGGTTTCTATTATTGGATTGCCACCCCCGGAAACTTTTGGGAGGAATTTATGTGGCATGGATTCGTCGTCCCGGCCTTTCTTGATCGAGGTGCTTTTCTCAGGATGACAATAGCGGCAGTTTATTATAAAACCGGCTTTTTCAGTGGTCTCGCGGTTCTCTTGACATATTATTCTGTGTAGTATGCTCATAATAGTATAGAGGACAAGCCCCAATATCTAAAGAAATTAGACGGCTTTTATTATAAAATAGTAAATAGCAGTAGGTTTTTAAAATTAAAGATAAATGGGAGAAAAGAATGTAATGGATAAAACAGAATCTTTAGCTTTAAACCCTCTTGGCTTTGAGGCGGTTGTTAAACTGCTTCAAAAGTTTGCAATACCAAGCATTGTTTCCATGTTGGTTGGCGCATTATACAATATTGTGGACCAATTTTTTATTGGGCAAAAAATAGGTGAACTTGGGAATGCGGCTACAAATATTACTTTTCCCCTAAGTACTGCTTGTGTTGCCATAGCTTTATTATTTGGTATTGGCGGTGCAGCTGCCTTTAATTTAGCAACAGGCGAGGGTGACAATGAAAGGGCCGCATATTATGTAGGCAACGCAACAACAATGTCGCTTATCTTTGGATCCATACTTAGCATTACTACCCTGCTTTTATTAACACCTATGCTAAAGTTTTTTGGGTCACCTGGTGATGTGCTTAGTCATGCTATTACGTACACCAAAATAACTTTATTCGGATTTCCTTTCCTCATTTTTACCATCAGTGGTGGGCATCTGATCAGGGCGGATGGAAGTCCGAAATACGCTATGATTTGTAATCTTTCCGGGGCAATTATTAATATAATTCTTGATCCTATCCTTATATTTGGATTGAATATGGATATGGCCGGGGCGGCCTTAGCTACTGTGATTGGTCAAATATTTTCATCTTTGTTAGTAATGCGTTACCTATATAATTTTAAAACCGTACAAATCATAAAACAACACCTTTTCCCAAAGTTTCAATATACCGGCCGGATAGTTTCTCTTGGTGCTGGGCCGGCGTCCAACCAGGTTGCCATGATGATCGTTCAGATTATTATGAATAAATCCCTTGTGTTTTATGGTGCGTTATCCATTTATGGTGAATCTATCCCCCTGGCGAGTTCCGGTATTATTAATAAAGTTGCCATGGTTTTCTTTTCTGTTGTTATTGGCATTTCTCAAGGGATGCAACCGATTGCCAGCTTTAACTATGGAGCAAGGCAATTCAGCCGTGTAAAGGATGTATATCTACTTGCTATGCGTGCCGGCTTTTTAATTTCTTCTATTGCCTTTTTAATGTTTCAACTCATACCAAGACAAATAATTTCCCTTTTTGGTTCAGGCTCAACGGAGTATTTTAACTTTGCGACATCATATTTCAGAATTTATATGTTTTTTACCTTTTTAAATTGTGTTCAGCCCATATCAGCTAATTTTTTTACATCTATCGGTAAACCAAAGAAAGGTATGTTTTTAGCTTTGACAAGGCAAATTTTATTTCTGTTGCCTTTAATCTTAATCCTTCCACTTTTTCTCGGAATTAAGGGCATTATTTATGCTGGTCCGATTGCCGACTTTATCGCTGCAGCTGTATCTGTTGCAATGGTTATTGCTGAATTTCGTATAATGGAAATACAACAGGCTGCCAATGTGACAGGGGAAGGTTCTCCTGATACCCTTTGACCCCCAATGGATCTCCAGTTGAAACACTATTATTATTCCAGGGGTGTTTTTCACACGTTGCACCGCTTTTGCAGGTATGCTAAGATTCCTTAGGACCCTTTCAAGTGAAGGGGAACAGGAAAGGATGAAATAAGTGAAAAAAATAAGGCAGTTGTTTCTAAGAGGATTGTTTTCTCTTTTACCCGCTGTAGCAACAATATACCTGGCTTATTATCTTTTTAGGTTGCTGGATAACTTTCTAGGCACCTATATTACCCTGTTTTTAGGGCGGCCACTGCCGGGTGCCGGGTTGGTTGTCAGCCTAATTTTGATTTTTATTACCGGTTTTTTGGTTTCCAACGTAATTGGTGAAAAGCTGTTCAATTGGGGGGAGAACTTACTGCAAAAAATACCCCTTATACCAAGGATATATTTTGGCATAAAGCAGATTGTCGATGCTTTTTCCCTGCAGGGAAAGCAGCTTTTTAACAAAGTTGTTTTGGTAGAATACCCCAGGAAAGGATCCTATGCTATAGGGTTTGTCACCGGCGAATGCAAGGGGGAGGTGCAGGGTAAGACTGAAGCTCGACTTATCAACGTTTTTATCCCTACTACCCCCAACCCTACTTCTGGAATGCTCATCCTGGTGCCGGATGAGGAAATTACCTACCTGGATATGACCGTAGAAGAAGGCTTGAAACTAATCATCAGTGCCGGTGTAGTAGCGCCGGATCGAATAGATGGTAATAATGAAACCAAAATCGGCCTAGGTGACAGGGGACGGTTCTATTAACACCTTTTTTCAAAGTGATAGAATGGGCCCAAAATTTCCGACAGGGAAGGAATTACTTTTTAAAAGAAAATTTTTTTAAGCTTCTATAAGACAATTGGCCAGGATAATAGGATTAGACAGGAAATAGAAAAAGCCTAGAGGTTAAGTTACGGAGGGGTATCTGGGGAAGGGGACCGGGTGGCAGAGAACCTTCCCTGTCACCTATTTTCGTTCCTCCAGTTTAATCTTTCCGGCGACCAGAGATTACTGAAATAACAACTGGACCGATGCAAGGAAAGCGCTACCTTCATGAAATTCTGAGTATGTTCTTCTGGTTTTAAAAAGAAAACCAGAAGAACCGTTCGCTTGATTTTCCTTCGAAAAAGACTAACAAATAAGCTGGCAGGTAAATAAATAACTGCCAGCTTATTTGTTCAAATAGAAATTATTGTTTTACAAAAACTACGTTAATGGCTTTTACCAGGGCATGTACTTTTTCGCCTTTATTAAACCCGGCATCTTCCAAACTGTCTCGCGTCATCACGGACGTGAGTCTGGGTGAATCACCCGTTCACCCGCCTACTCACATAGTTACTTGGGCCATAATCTCGTCTGTTTTAATGTTTTCAATTTCGCCGATTAAAATATTTCGTACTCCTGCTTCCAAAATATAACCTCCTATCTGGATTATTGGGTCATTTTTTTTATAAAAGGGTTTTTTTGTTTCCTCACAAGCATTACGGGAATGTTCGGATATATTTATTTTCCCCTGGCATACCTCAATTATTCAACGCCAAATAACAAGATTTTAATTGGTAATCCCTGGCTCTCCAGTTTAATTTTAACTTGGATAAACTTCGAGAAACTCACTTCGGAGTTTCTCTTTTTGCTTCAGTGTCCCTGCTATAGATTTATTTAATAGAAAACGTACCCCGTATAGTAAAAATGTATTGGGAAATGATTCTTCTTTCTGGTATCTTAAAAACATGACAGGGACTTTTAGAGCAGGCTATTATAGCCAGATGTCATATGCTAAAGACAACTTTCCAGCTATTTTTAATCAAAGAATTAAAATCATATCCAGAAACGGGGTATCTTCTGTGAAATACGAAAATAACAAAACTATTATTCCTAAAATTACCTTGAGTAGCAGGTATAGTCGTTCTGCAGATGAACTCATACATTTTGCCTTAACCCACGGGTTGGAAGGAATCGAGTATACGATTCAGGTTGAGACAAATGAGCAATTGCAAACCGAATATCATATCATGCAGGCGCTTGCAGCATCTGGTTTGGAGATACGTTACCACTTGCAGTTTAAAGAAATTGAGTTGTCGCATTGTGATGTAATTCACGCAGAAAGGTCTGCTAAGTATTTAAAGGATTGTATTGATTTAATCAGTTTCTTGGAAGGGAGGTATGCGATAGTACATCTTTGCCTGGGATATCGTAATGCACTACATAAATTAAGGTATGACCATGCATTAAAGTATCTGGAAGAGGTGGTGTCATATGGTAACAAAAAAAATGTTAGAGTATGCCTGGAAAACCTAACTTTTGGTTTTACATGCACTCCTTCTAGGTTTTTGGAGTTGCTAAAGACTACCGGTGCCGCTGCGACTGTGGATATTGGGCATGCGGCTGCTTCGCCTGTTGTGAAAGATGGCATAGTAACAGCAGAAGAATTTATAACAACTGTAAGTCAATATATTCAGAGTGCCCATGTCTATGACGTAGAGGTAACCGATAAGGAAACTAATCATGTTTATCATGCGGCACCAGGAGACAAGTCTGTAATGACATCCCGGTTGAATGCTCTTCTCCAGAGCAACTGCAACTGGTGGCTTATTGAGCTTGGGGATGCAGACGAAATTTTACAAACTGCGAGTTTTGCCAGAGCTGTTATTAAATAAAATTTATATAAAACAAGGAGGTAACAATGAACTACTTATTAAAAACAAAAAAATAAGCGTGTTATTATTATGTAATCTTGTTTTGTGTAACTTTAACAGCAATAGGTTGTAGGCGCAATCGGAGGAAGCTTTAGGAGAAATAACGAAGCTACGCTTTGGCTCGACACCGGGGGAAGATATCAAGCAAATGGAAGCACGATATGAACCTTTAGTCGAGTACCCCGACAAATGAACAAGCTGTGCACCCACGCTCTGATTTATGTCTTAGCAGCATCCATGCTGTTCCTGCTGCTTTTAAGCCCCTGTCTTTCTGTGATACAACTTTTTGGACGGTATTATTATAATTTAGATTATGCGTTTAGATTAGGAATGGGCGATTGAAACAAATAGAACAATCAAATAACGATCTGGATTATAAAAAATACATTATTAAACGATTATATTCGATAAATAATTAATTTATGTTCAGTTCAAAAACAATTCAGGATTCAAAGACAATTATCTTATTGCATGATAATGCATTGAATCAGGATCGTGGTTATGGTATTCTGGTTCCAAAACCATTTCAGATACAAATGACGAAAAAGGAAAGGTGATTAACAATGATCAAGATGATCAAGAAAATGATGGCAGCTCTCCTGGCGCTCTCACTCAGCGTCTCTCTGGCGGCCTGCTCTAGCGGGACGGAGACTACCACTGGTGCCGGGACTCAGGCAAGCAGCGCTCCCCAACTATCAGGCACCATGAAGGTCGTCGCTACCAATGAGACCTACATGACGCTGTTCAATAAATTTGCGGCGGAGACCGGAGTCAAGGTCGAGATGCTCTCCATGTCATCGGGCGAAGTCCTGTCCAAATTGCGGGCAGAAGGCGGTGCGCCCTCAGCGGACCTGTGGTTTGGCGGCGGGAACGACGCTTTCATGGCCGCCAAAGCGGATGGCTTGTTGGAACAGGTCAATTTTGAGGCAGCCAATGATCTGGATCCAAAGTATAAGGATGCTGAAAACTACTGGTTCTCGAAAGGTGTTACAATTGTCGGATTCGTCGTCAACGGAAAGATCCTTGAAGAACTGAAGCTCGATGCACCGAAGTCCTGGCAGGACCTGTTGGATCCCAAATATAAAGGGGAAATAATCATGTCCAATCCGGCTGTCTCCGGGACCAACTATGCCGTGGTCAACGCCCTGCTCCAGACCATGGGTGACGAGGCCGGCTGGAAGTACTTTGAAGACCTGAAT
>JBMNNS010000142.1:0-2907 GCA_050942625.1 Dethiobacteria bacterium | reverse complement strand
TTTTCTTCCCATACTTTAAAGCTAAGATCAAACCCTCTTGCATAAAGTAGGTTGAAAATATAGATAATATTTCCGGTCCGATCCGGAACGTTTTCGCCAAACATGATCTGCCAGAGCTCAGAGAGGGCATCATTCCGCCTTTTCCCAGCAAAACTGCTGATAAAGCAGTATTGTTTTGCACAACTCAGAGCCTTATCCAGGGTCTCCCTGTTGTTAACTCCCGGACTCATGGAAGCAAAAACCAGATCAAAATGTTGTTCAAGGTTATGTTTTTTCAGATCAACTTCTTCCCATGTTTCTTCAATAATCCTAATGTTTTTTATCTCCTTTTGGGCTACTTGCTTCTTAATAAAAGCAGTCATTGCTGTTGCTGGTTCCAGGGCCACAACCTCTTGCGCCCTTTCGGCAAAAGCCAGAGTAAAAGCACCAGGGCCTGCCCCAATATCCAAAACCTTCATATTGTCTATCTCTACTCCCTGGCTCTCTAACCAATTAAAAACCCTGCTAACTCTTTTCTTTCCATTCTCGCCCAAAACATTTTTCCCAAAATTTTCTGCTCGCTGGTTCCAAAAATTCACCGACTCCCTTAGACTCCTCTTTTTCCTTCCTTGCTGAAATTCTTCCTTGGATCTTTTCCAGGCCTCCTCCCAAAACTTAGGCGTTTCAATAGGGGGCTTGGCCTGCGTGAATTTCTGCTCCATTTACATCCTCCTTGGTGTTACTATTATATAATTTGTGTTATTATAATTTAAAATTCGACGTTATTCAACCAATATCCTTCCGTACCCTTCCTGCTTAATTTTTTCAGTAGCAGTGTTGCCGGCATCAAGGACTACCGGTAAACTGCATCTTCCAAAAACACCTGGCTATCATATAGATCTTTGAATAATTGACTATGCCTGTAAACCTGTTCTTGCTGCCCTGATGCTTCAATGCTTCCATTCTGGAGAATATATATTCGCTCCGCCAGCTCCAGGAGTACAAAACGATGCGCAATGATAATGCCGGTCCTATTTTTTAACATTAACTTCAAAGCCTCTTTAAGGGTGGTTTCCGTGTAGCTGTCCAGGCTGGAAGTAGCTTCATCCAGAACCAGGATCAGAGGATCTGACAAAAAGGCCCTTACCAGGGCAATGATCTGCTTCTGACCGCCTGAAAGACGTTCCCCCCGGCGGCCTACTATAGTCCGATAACCTTGAGGAAGCCTATTAATCAAGGAATGAACACCCAGTTCTCTGGCGGCACAGATTACCATTTCTTCAGTTACTGCCGGGTTACCATAGCGTATGTTTCCCATAACCGTGTCAGAAAATAAAAATGGTTCCTGGGAAACTACCGCCAAAATTTTTCTGAGCTGTGCTGATGGAATTTGGTTGATGTTCACCCCATCAATAAGGATTTGGCCTCTTTGAACCTCATACAAACGTGCCAACAAGTTTACAATAGTAGTTTTCCCTGCCCCGGAGAGGCCTACCAGTGCGGTCGTGCTGCCCGGTTCAAAACACATATTAATTTTTTTAAGGACGGGGTTACCCCGGGTATAAGCAAAAGTTACGTCACAAATTTCAATCCGTCCCGTAAATTCAACCGGTAAAGTCCCGGTATTGCCATCATCCTCAGGCACCGTCATTTCCGGCTGTATCTGCATGTACTCATAGATCCTATCCAGAGAAGCCCCTGCCGATTGGATCACATTATATACCTGGCTGATTTCTCGTATTGGACGATGAAATTTTTCCACATACTGCAGAAACGCTGCCAGCAGCCCCACGCTGATTACTCCACCGGCAGCAAGCCGCCCACCGTACCATAAAACAAGAGCTGTTCCAATACTACCGACAAAAAAAATGAGGGGGAAAAATAGAGCAAAAATACCCATAGCTCGCAGGTTTGCCTCCATATTGCCCCTGTTCATAACTTCAAATCTTTCAATATTAAATTCATTGCGGTAAAGGGCCTGCACTACTTTATTGGCTGTTATATTCTCCTGCACTTCAGAGTTGATTTCAGCAATTTTTTTCCTCACTTCGTGAAAAGCTAAACGTAGATTTTTGCCAAAGTATCTGGTAAAAATATAAATTAGGGGAACAGTTGTCCAGGTTAAAAAAGCAAGCCTGGCATTGAGGTACAGCATCATCCCCATAATTGCCGTAATAGTTAACAGATCGCCAATTAGCCCTACCAGCCCTGTAGAAATAAGGTCCGACAGGGTATTGACATCATTAACAAGCCTGGACAAAATTTTGCCCGGTGAGCTTTTGATAAAAAAATTAAGGGATAATCTTTCAAGGTGAACAAATAAATCCCGGCGTATATTATAAATAATTTTTTCCCCGGCAGCCCCGGCTAAATAGGACTGCCAGTATGAACCCAGCCATGAAATACCATTAACACCAATGTAGAGCAAAGTAACAAAAGTAAGCCCCCTGAGATCACCATCGGCAATATACCGGTCAATTGCCTCCTTGATCAGGTAAGGGCCGGCAGCTGTACAGGCACTCACGAGCAAAGCTGCAACAAGAGAAGCAAAAAGATTTGGACAGTGAGGTTTTAAATATTTCCAAAAAAATTTAAGGACTTCAAAATTTATATCGGAAAAACGATAGTTTTCTTCCTGCCGGGAAGAAAACCGCTGGAAGGGACCATCACCTTTCATTGGGCAGCCTCCTCTCCTTTTGGGCATCGCTGCAGGGAATATTTTTATTCTGCAGGAAATATTTATAAAACCAGCTGTACATACCTCCTGCCGCCAGCAGGTCCTGGTGTTTGCCCGATTCCACAATTTGACCCTGAGAAAGAACCAGGATTATATCTGCATTCTGAACTGTCCACAGCCGGTGGGCGACAACAAACACTGTCAGATTCTTAATAACTTCCTGCAGCGCTGCATGTAAAATACCCTCTGTC
>JBMNNS010000141.1:0-2956 GCA_050942625.1 Dethiobacteria bacterium | reverse complement strand
AGTAGCCGCACCTGTTTCTACCAACATCCAGCAATTGCTGCCTTCCCCTTTTATAAAATATCCCGATGTCCAACCCGGCATACCCCTTTCTTCCAGATCTACCTGCCAAATATCCCCGTCTAGTTCTGTTATTCCCCACATCAATATCACTCCAATCCAAAATAGTTTGTGACAAGGTGACAGAGGGACGGTTCTCTTGTCACCTTTTTCCTTTTTATGTAACAGAAGGGCGTTCTAGGCCACAGAAAAAGCCTGGTTTATAAAAAACTGCCGCTGTTGTCATCCCTGCACTATGATATGCCTGTAGAAAATAGTATACCATTCGTCTCAACATTTTGTCATGAACAAAAGGAAATGGTCCGAAACCACTTAAAAAACCAGTTTTATAAATACTGCCGCTATTGTCTTCCAGAGCGATAGCAAAAGATCTTGGTTTTAAGCTATTTAATAGATTCTTCATTCACTTCGTTCATTAAGAATGACACATTTCGGGCTATTCAGTGGTTTCAAAATGGTCCCGATCCGCTTTAATAAGTTGGTGTGTTTCTCCTGCGCTTTATGATAAAATCCTAATACGTGGATTTATGCATTAGCATTCCAGTTTATACTTGTATAATAATGTGGTCCATCCGGCCTACAGTGTCTTTTTGCAGTGATAAAAAAGTTTGGGAGGCTGCACCCAGCATGATAATCATTTTTTTATCTTCCTTAGCGCTGGCTTTTTCAGGGGCAATGATGCCCGGGCCGTTGCTAACATATACTATTGGGCAAGCGTTGAACAGCGGCCCTTTCGCCGGTTTGATCATTATAACGGGACATGCCCTTTTGGAACTCGTGTTGGTTATTTTAATATTCATGGGGTTTGATACCATTTTACAGTCGGACGGAGCCCAGATAGGAATCAGTATCGTCGGAGGATTGTTACTGGTCTATATAGGCTCCCAGATGATTTTTGGTTCTATAAGGAACAAAGTTAAAATTGAATTGGACAAGAAAGACACCAGGGCAAGGAATATGGTTTTTGCCGGGATCATGGTCAGTGCCGCCAACCCCTATTTCTTTTTGTGGTGGGCTGTTGTCGGCCTTGGTTTTCTGCTGCAGGCTTACAAGTCATTTGGCCTTGCCGGGGTGGCGGTCTTTTATATGGGGCATATTCTGGCTGATTTTTTCTGGTACGGGTCCATTTCCCTCGTCGTGGGCAAAACACGCCGTTTCATCCGGGAAAATCCCTATCGCCTACTCATTGCCCTACTGGGCGCCGTGCTAATTTATTTTGGGGGCAGCTTCTTCTATAACGCCCTGCCATTACTTTAAACCTGCTGTTTCAAAGATTCTTCTTTTTTCGTCGTCCATACAAGGCTTTGGGTTCTCTTGTCATCTGAAAGGTGACAAGAGAACCGTCGAGACCACAGAAAAAGCCCGGAACCCTGTCATTCTGAATGAACGAAGTGAATGAAGAATCTTTTAAGCGGCTTAAAACTAAGATCCTTCGCTATCGCTCAGGATGACAAAAATCGCTCAAGATGACAAAAGCATGCTCAGGATGACAAAAATCGCTCAAGATGACAAAAGCATGCTCGAATGACAAAAGTGTCAGTTTTTTATAAAACCGGCTTTTTCAGTGGTCTCGAACCGTCCCCTGTCCACCTTCGCTTCCAGGTCTAAGCAATGTCCGGGATATAGCCATTGAATTGGGCCCGGTATAGCCTGGCGTAATAGCCGTCTTTTTTTAAGAGCTGCTTGTGGGTGCCCTCTTCCACAATACCGTCATCGGTTAGGACAAGGATTCTGTGGGCCCGGCGCACTGTGGTGAGGCGGTGGGCGATCACCAGGGTGCTGCGGTTCTGAGAAAGCTGAAATAGGGCTTCCTGGATCATAGCCTCAGTTTCATTATCCAAGGCCGAGGTAGCTTCATCGAGGATCAAAATGGGCGGATTTTTTAGGAATATCCTGGCAATAGCGATCCGCTGCCGCTGTCCACCTGAAAGCATCACCCCACGCTCGCCAGTGTAGGTATCATAACCTTTTTCCAGCCCCATAATAAATTCATGCGCATTGGCCCGTATTGCCGCCTCTACGATCTCTTTTTCCGTAGTATCAACTCTGCCATAGGCAATGTTTTCCCTTATAGTCCCGTTAAAGAGGTAGATATCTTGCTGCACGATCCCGATGTTCTTGCGCAAGGAACGCTGCGTAAAGTCCCGAATGTCGGTGCCATCGATGCGGATGCTCCCCCCCTGGATATCATAAAAGCGGGGAATGAGGTTGCAGATCGTGGTCTTCCCAGCACCAGAGGGACCAACCAGGGCCACTGTTTCCCCTGGAGCAATACAAAAGCTAATATTTTCAATGATATTATTATCGCCATTATAGCTAAAAGTAACGTTATCGAAAACAATTTCCCCTTTAAGACGCCCAGCCTGACGGGCCTCTTTTTTATCCACAATTTCAGGTTCAACCCCCAGCGTTTCCACAAAGCGGTGGAAGCCGGCCATCCCCCGCTGATAGATCTCCACAAGCATGGTAATGCGCCGGATCGGCTGCAGGAACAGGTTTACATAAAGTAGAAAGCCGACCAAGATCCCCAGGGTAATCTGTCCCCGGTAGATCATATAGCCGCCAAAAAAGAGCACGATGAGGTTTATCAGGTTGGAAAAAAAGTTGAATCCTGAAAAAAATTCGGCCATGGCCCGGTAAGAACGCTGCTTAGACGTTCGGAAATTGCGGTTGTCCTGCTCAAACTTCTCCTTCTCATACCATTCATTGGTAAAAGACTTGACAACCCGCACCCCGGAAATGCTGTCCTCCACCCGGGCGTTAATATCGGCGACCTTCAGGCGCACGTCGCGGAAGGCTTGCTGCATGATTTTGTTTTTGGAAACGGCAAACCAGATCATCACCGGCACCACCGGGAAAATGAGCAAGGCCAGCTGCCAGTGGATCGTCAGCATAATAA
>JBMNNS010000140.1:0-2957 GCA_050942625.1 Dethiobacteria bacterium | reverse complement strand
GTTTGAAATTTTGTTTATGACCCGTGTATAGGGGATTGAAACCCCGAAGTAGAGCGGCCTGGACAGCGGGCGGAGCTGGTTTATGACCCGTGTATAGGGGATTGAAACATATATGACACCGAGAAAACGGAAAAACCAGGGTATGGTTTATGACCCGTGTATAGGGGATTGAAACTAATCAGGTAAATTTGCTTGTAATTTTAGGATTTCGTGTTTATGACCCGTGTATAGGGGATTGAAACCCGCCTTATGAGCAGGTATTGGTTTTCCGGGATGGGTTTATGACCCGTGTATAGGGGATTGAAACAGGATATTTTCTATCCTGATTCGGACATCATCTTTCGTTTATGACCCGTGTATAGGGGATTGAAACCCAACATCTTTTAATATATCACTCATAGTTTTTTCTTGTTTATGACCCGTGTATAGGGGATTGAAACGTGTCATAGCGCCGGTAATAAACGACCTGGGGCGCAAAGTTTATGACCCGTGTATAGGGGATTGAAACCTTCATATTCATTTTTTTCTTTCATGAGAAAAAATGGGTTTATGACCCGTGTATAGGGGATTGAAACTACGGCAGCCAAACATATAACAACAATAAAGAAGAAGGTTTATGACCCGTGTATAGGGGATTGAAACATAGGCAGAATAAAGAATAATTAAAGAAAGGAGATAAAGTTTATGACCCGTGTATAGGGGATTGAAACAAACCTCTCCACCGGGGTTCATCATCCCAAATTTCGGTTTATGACCCGTGTATAGGGGATTGAAACAAACCCCCGGTAAACCAATAGTAAGAAACCAATAACGTTTATGACCCGTGTATAGGGGATTGAAACATTTTACTTGCCCAGAAGGAACATAGAAACTTCCTTCGTTTATGACCCGTGTATAGGGGATTGAAACGGTGCCCATGTGTCGTATAAAAGAGCGGCGGTGGCGGTTTATGACCCGTGTATAGGGGATTGAAACCAGTGTCCGAGGGTGTGGTTAACAGCCTACAGAAAGTTTATGACCCGTGTATAGGGGATTGAAACCTGACAACGTCGCCATTACCTACGACGGCCAAGTCAGGTTTATGACCCGTGTATAGGGGATTGAAACTGCATAGAGCAAAACAAGCGGGACAAAAGGTTGAAGTTTATGACCCGTGTATAGGGGATTGAAACACATGAACGAAAGACTCCAATTAGTATTGCGAAAAGCCCGTTTATGACCCGTGTATAGGGGATTGAAACCTACTTGCCCGGCAAATACAGGGATATAGGACAGTATGTTTATGACCCGTGTATAGGGGATTGAAACGCAAGTAAACACATTCATCTATTTTTCATCATGTTCGGTTTATGACCCGTGTATAGGGGATTGAAACTGTACGGGGGGGTGAAGTAATGTTAAGTTTTGGGCTACGTTTATGACCCGTGTATAGGGGATTGAAACCGGTTCTGGCGGCCCAAGTGATACTATGGCGAAATTTGTTTATGACCCGTGTATAGGGGATTGAAACTTCTTTTTCTATTATGCATTAATAAATCATTACTAGTTTATGACCCGTGTATAGGGGATTGAAACACCTAGAAGAGCGTCAAGCAACTCTCGGTCAGATCGTTTATGACCCGTGTATAGGGGATTGAAACTGTGTCCAGTGACTACGGCACACAGAACCCGACTACCGTTTATGACCCGTGTATAGGGGATTGAAACCTCTTAAATTTAGATCCATATGAAATTTTTTTAAATAGGTTTATGACCCGTGTATAGGGGATTGAAACGATAATAATCGCAATCACTTTGAAGTCTGCCTAAGTTTATGACCCGTGTATAGGGGATTGAAACCCACCTTCCACGATTCAATCAAATAATAGTTCTACAGTTTATGACCCGTGTATAGGGGATTGAAACGAAATTCTTCAACATCAAAATCAAATGCTACTGCTAGTTTATGACCCGTGTATAGGGGATTGAAACTTAAGTCAGTATACCTGGTTACACCTTTAATATACTGTTTATGACCCGTGTATAGGGGATTGAAACTAGACCCAGATATGCCTATATCGCTTACATACCCCCGTTTATGACCCGTGTATAGGGGATTGAAACTTAGAGTAGCCAGATCACCCAGGGCCGTAGCTAAATGTTTATGACCCGTGTATAGGGGATTGAAACTAGCTGGGTGTGTGCTGAGAATATTGAAGAAGTACCCGTTTATGACCCGTGTATAGGGGATTGAAACTAGAATCGGGGAAACAATGGACATTAACGGAATGAGTTTATGACCCGTGTATAGGGGATTGAAACATCTTCAACAGTAGTCCAACTATTAGTAGTACCATGTTTATGACCCGTGTATAGGGGATTGAAACGATCCACGAATGAGGAAAAGAGCAGAGAATCGGCTGTTTATGACCCGTGTATAGGGGATTGAAACTCTCCCCAGTCATACAACCTCTTAAATAACTCCACATGTTTATGACCCGTGTATAGGGGATTGAAACAATATTTAACAGAACTTACTAGCCTGGGTTATTGGTTTATGACCCGTGTATAGGGGATTGAAACAATTCAAATTCATGGTATGGCCGAAAATCTCCGGCAGTTTATGACCCGTGTATAGGGGATTGAAACCTCATGCACAATTGGAGTCAGTGGCAGGGATCAGAGCTCGTTTATGACCCGTGTATAGGGGATTGAAACATCATCGCGGACAGCGTCATCCGTGATGTATACGTCCGTTTATGACCCGTGTATAGGGGATTGAAACGAGGATGGCCGCTTCATTTCCGACGCGGACATCGCGGTTTATGACCCGTGTATAGGGGATTGAAACCCAACACTCCTGACTGTGACGGCCCGGAAATAGATGGTTTATGACCCGTGTATAGGGGATTGAAACCTTCTCTGCGTCGCCGGGTTGGGGCCCCGAAGCTCAGTTTATGACCCGTGTATAGGGGATT
>JBMNNS010000139.1:0-2969 GCA_050942625.1 Dethiobacteria bacterium | reverse complement strand
AGCAAGCCCAAATAAACCATGAAATAGCGAAAGTCGGCATAGCCTGATGTGCCATGCCGACAATCGCATTAAATGTTTTCTTAACTCACCGCCCCTAAAGAGGGCTTATTTTTTATTTGGATAATACTTGTCGAACCCTTTCCCAATACCTCTTTCTCAATGTATAAATAGTTTTAGCTTATCTCTAAACCACCGGCTGTACGCCTCACGGTTGCGGTTGCATTATTTTTGATCTTCCCAGCTATAATTTGCCGGGAAAGAGGTGTTTCTACCTCTTGCTGGATAACCCTTTTTAAGGGGCGGGCACCGAAATCCGGATTGTAGCCCTTGTCTGCAAGGTAGGAAAGCACTTCTTCATCCCAGTCCAGTTTTAGGCCGGTACCTTGTTCCAACCTGGCTGCCAGCCGCTCCATTAATAGTGCGGCAATACTTTTAATCTGTTCTTTTTCCAGGGCCCGGAAGACAATTATTTCATCGATCCTGTTCAGGAACTCAGGCCGGAAAAAGCGGCGCAAGAGATCCAGCACCGACTCTTTCATGTTTTCATATTCTTCTTCTTTCCCCTGGTAACCAAGGATCTCCTGGCTTCCAATGTTGGAAGTCATGATTATGATTGTATTGCGGAAATCCACCGTCCGCCCTTTGCCGTCCGTGAGACGCCCGTCGTCCAGGATTTGCAGCAAGGAGTTAAAAACATCATGATGTGCTTTTTCAATTTCATCGAAGAGGACTACGCTGTAAGGTTTCCGCCGCACTGCCTCGGTCAACTGGCCCCCTTCCTCATAGCCCACATAGCCCGGAGGTGCTCCGATGAGGCGTGAGACAGAGTGTTTTTCCATGTATTCGGACATGTCAAGACGGACCATGTTGCGTTCATCGTCAAAGAGAGCTTCGGCCAGGGCCCGGCTCAATTCCGTTTTACCTACTCCAGTAGGGCCAAGGAAAATAAAGCTGCCTATGGGTCTGTGGGGATCCTTGATTCCACTGCGGGCCCGAAGCACGGCATCTGTTACAGATGTGACTGCTTCATTTTGTCCTATGACCCGGCGGTGCAGTATTTCTTCCAGGCGTAACAGCTTTTCCCGTTCCCCTTCCAAAAGACCGCTGACGGGGATCCCTGTCCACCTGCTAACTACATTCGCAATATCTTCCTCCCGGACCTCCTCATTTAGTAGCATATTTTTCTTTTCTTTGCCTGCAAGAAGTTCCTCTTCGGACCTCAGATCACGTTCCAGATCATTTAGACGGCCATATTTCAATTCAGCAACCCGGTTTAGGTCGTATTCCCGTTCTGCCTTTTCTATTTCGGTCCGTACTTCTTCAATTTCCCGTTTTAGTTGACGCATCCTGGCAATAGCCTCTTTTTCAGATTGCCACTGTGCTTTCATTGCATCGGCTTCTCCACGTAACTCCGCCAACTCCTGCTGCAACTTTTCCAAGCGTTCCTGGGAAGCAGCATCCTTCTCCTTTTTCAGGGCAGCCTCTTCTATTTCCAGCTGCATAACTCTGCGGGTAATTTCATCAAGGGCTACGGGCATACTATCAATCTGGGTGCGCAGGTGAGCAGCGGCCTCATCCACCAAGTCAATAGCCTTATCGGGAAGAAAACGGTCACTGATGTAGCGGTTGGAAAGGACTGCTGCAGCAATTAAAGCAGCATCCTGGATGCGTACCCCGTGGTGGACCTCGTAGCGTTCCTTGAGACCGCGGAGAATAGAAACAGTATCTTCTACTGAAGGAGGGTTGATCAGCACTGGCTGGAAACGCCGCTCCAGGGCAGCATCCTTTTCAATGTATTTGCGATATTCATCCAAGGTAGTAGCGCCAATGGCCTTAAGTTCACCCCGGGCCAGCATGGGTTTAAGCATGTTACTGGCATCAATGGAGCCTTCTGCCGCGCCCGCGCCGACGACAGTATGAAGCTCATCAATAAAAAGGACAATATTCCCTGCTGCATCCTGGACTTCTTTAAGTACGGCTTTTAGCCGTTCCTCGAATTCCCCCCTGTATTTAGCCCCTGCCACCAACGCCCCCATATCAAGGGCTACAACCTTTTTACCTTTGAGCCCTTCGGGGATATCACCGGCAACAATGCGACGAGCCAGGCCTTCCACAACAGCAGTTTTCCCTACGCCGGGTTCCCCAATCAGTACCGGGTTATTTTTAGTGCGCCGGGATAATATTTCAATGACCCGCCGAATCTCTTCATCCCGCCCAATAACGGGATCTAGTTTTCCTTCGCCGGCAAGTGCAGTTAAATCACGCCCATAACGCAACAAGGCTTCATAGGTTTCTTCAGGATTTTCACTGGTAACCCGCTGGGAACCCCTAACCTCCTTGAGGGCATTTAAAAGTACACTACGCCCCAGGCCTAGCTGCCCAAAAAGTTTCTTTAAATCCCTTTCCCCCTCCTCGACCAAACCCAACAATAGATGCTCTATGCTAATGTATTCATCCTTTAATTGTTTGGCCTCTTCTCCCGCCCGGGAAAGAACCCTGGCCAGGCCGGAACCGAACTGCAGGGCACCTTCAAAACCCGAAACCCTAGGTATTTTCCCCAGTAATATATCCAGTTCCCTTCTGAAAAAGGAGGGGTCAATACCTATCTGTTGAAGAATGCGTAGCGTAAGACCCTCCTCTTGTTCTAAAAGGGCCATAAGGAGATGCTTATCCACCACAACCTGATGCCCCCGGTTAACCGCTTCCTGCTGGGCTACAACAAGAGCCTGGCGGGATTTCTGAGTGAATTTATTTAAATCCATTTTATCACCTTCCTTTTTAAGAATAGTCAGGAATGGGCAGGGCTAATTGCCCCCTTTTAGCCACCCAACCCCTGCTCCAATTTTTCTGACCTTTACTGACCTGTTTCTATTATATCCTATATTTACTGTTTTGAAAAGTACTCAGTGAATATATTCTGCTAATTTATATACCATTGTTTTAATTTTTTCCAGGCTTAATACGACCTT
>JBMNNS010000138.1:0-2987 GCA_050942625.1 Dethiobacteria bacterium | reverse complement strand
ATGTAGTCAGCCCGGTCAGGTACAACCGGCTCATAGGTAGCCGTCATTTTTAGCGGCCGTTTTCTGGCCCCGTCCGCTTCCACCAGCACGCAATCGGCAATGGCCAGCAGCTTTTCAAACTCCGCCTCGGGCAGGCCGGTCATTTTCCGGGCATTGCAAGGAATGCCCGCATAGGCAAAAGGACGGTTCTTCAATATAGCCGCGGCCTCTTCGGCGGTTCCCGCCAGAAGTTTTCTGTCCTCCGGAGGATGCATTTTAGTGCTGGTGGTTATTACAACCCTGGCGCCGGTGGAAACCAGTTCGCCGGCCAGGGTGTGTATGGTGGTTGTCTTGCCACCGGCCCCCACCAGGGCGACGCAGCGGGGCGCCTCACCCTCAAACAGGTGATGATAAAAGTCGCCGGTCAGCACTTTCATGGCCGCACTCCCATGGTCAGGAGGGCCTCCAGGACCCCTCCGGCAACGCAGCGGGCCTTGTCGGAAATGGTGCTGCAGTTTTCAATTTGCCCCTTCCTTGGGTCAATGTCGGCAATCTTAAGGCCCGGGGTAACGGGATACCCTTCCCTTATAATCCCCCTAATCAGGCCGGTTATGGTAGCGTACACAGGCTCCCGGCCAATATAGACAATTACCTCGCCTTTCTCCACTATACTGCCAATATCGCGTTCTATCCGGATGTTTCCGCCCACTTTTGCGTAAATTACCCTTTCTTTTTCAAAGCCTTCCACCACGCCCGGCTTTCCCGTGTCGGGTGCGGCCTCGCCCTTCCAGATGATGCGGCCAAGGTTGTGCCCCCTCATGGTTTCTATGACTGCGCAAACGTCTTTTCCCGCCGTAAAACCCGGCCCCAGGGCTATGGTAACGGGGGCCATATCCATGGTAGTTCCCAAATTGCGCTTTGCCAATATGGCGTCTACCAGTGCCGCCGGACGCAGCTTCCCGGCAAGCCTGCAATCCGGGTCTATCAAGACCGGCACCTGGCCCTTTTCCATGATTTCAAGGGCCTCCCTTAAATCTGCTGCAAGCCGGGCGGTGACGCCCTCCACGGCGGCGCTGCCATCGCACACCGCCTCTGACATGGCCACCCTGCGCCGTATGGCCGTGGGCCTTGCCCGCTCCGTTGCCAGGACCCTGTAGCCGCATTTGAAGAGCTTATGTATGGTCCCGGTGGCAAGGTCGCCGGCTCCCCGTACCACAACGATATTACCGGTCATTTTCGACCCTCCCGGCCACTGCCCGCACCGCCCGGGCGGTGGCTTCTATTTCTTCGAAAGTAGTAAAAAAACCGGGTGAAAAACGCACAGTACCCTGAGGTGCGGTGCCCAGAGCACCGTGGGCCAGGGGGGCGCAGTGAAGCCCGCAGCGGGTAAGCACCCCGTATTCCCTCTCCAGTATATAAGCGGCTCTTCCGTTGTCCAGTCCTTCGAAAACCAGGGAAAAGATGGCCACTCTCCCCTCCCCGCCCTGGGGGCCCACAAGCCTTGCCCCGGGGATATCCCCCAGCAGCTCCCACATCAGCCGGCACTGCTGAGCGTGGCGCTCCCGTATCTTTTCAAAGTTGCGGCGAACAAAGTCCATGGCGGCGCCCAGGCCCATTATTCCCGGCAGATTCAATGTGCCCGGCTCCAGCCTGTCCGGGAGAAAATCGGGCATCTGAAGGCTATCGGAGCGGCTGCCCGTCCCTCCGGCGATAACGGGCAAAATCTCTCCCGCCGCGGCCTCCGACAGGGCCAAGCCTCCTATCCCCTGGGGGCCCATAAGGGCTTTGTGGCCGGAAAAGGCCAGAGCGTCAATTCCCGTCTTTTCAATGTTTATGGGCACTATCCCTGCGGTCTGGGCGGCGTCCACGATAAAGAATACCCCCCGCTCCCGGCACAGCCGCCCCGCCTCCTCCACAGGCTGAAGGCTACCGCACACGTTGGAAGCCATGGTCATAACCAGGCAGCGCACCTCGGGCGTCAGCAGCCGGTCCAGGGCTTCCATATCCGTGTACCCCTCCGCATTGCAGGGGGCATACGCCGCCGTCACGCTCCGGCTTTCAAGGCATTTCAGCTGCCTTGCCACGGCGTTGTGCTCCAGGGACGTTGCCACCACCCTGTCCCCGGCCCGGACAAGCCCCATAATAGCCATATTCAGCGACCAGGTGGCACCCGGCGTAAAAATTAGCCTTCTGGGGCTGCTCACTCCGAAAAACTCCGCCAGGGCGGCCCGCACCTCAAAAACCCGTTCGGCGGCGGAGTAGGCTATATCATAGTTTCCCCGGCCGATATTCCCGGAGCCTTTATTAATAAACTCCATCATTGCCTCGCCGACTCCGGGGGCCTTGGGCCGGGAGCCGGCGGCGTTGTCCATGTATATCATACGGGGTCCTCCCGGATTTCCACTGGCTCAAAGCCGTCGTCCCTCTGGACAAAGAGCCCTTCGATGTCCTCCCTGGGCAAAAACTGCATATCCGTTAAATCTCCTTCAAACCTGGCGCAGGTGCCGCAGGAGGAGCTGAGGGCTCTGGGCACAGGCATAAGCTGAACTCGTATGCCCCGGCCGGCCAGAACCTTTTTAAAATTGATAGCGCCATAGTGAGAAAAGAAGGTTGCAATATAAATCACGGGCACACCTCGATATCCCATTCTCCACGTTCTTTCACATGGCCGATGCGCCTCGCCCAGGGCGTAAACTCAGAGAGCCTGTCCAGAAGCACGCGGGCCTCCCCCTCCGGCAGGGAAACCAGCAGCCCTCCCGAGGTTTGAGGGTCGAACATAATGTCCAACAGATGCAGGGGAATTTCGCTGGGCAGGTGAACCTTTCCCTCCATGAACTCCCTGTTCCTGTATGCCCCGGCTGGAATCATTCCCATCTTCGCAAATTCCTTCGCCGGCTCCAGCGCCGGCACTTCCGAGACCTCCAGAACCAGTGCCACCCCGCTGCCCCGGGCCATCTCTCCCGCGTGTCCAATCAGGGAAAAACCGGTGACGTCGGTGCAGGCATGGA
>JBMNNS010000137.1:0-3019 GCA_050942625.1 Dethiobacteria bacterium | reverse complement strand
GCTGCGGAGAGCCACCGAGCGGGACTGCACCTCTTTGTCACCGATAATAAGCATATAAGGGATTTTTTGTAGCTGTGCTTCCCGGATCTTGTAGCCAACCTTTTCACTGCGGGCATCCAGTTCCACACGTATTCCCTCAGCATGAAGCAACTTCCTTACTTCTGCGGCATATTCATGCTGGCGTTCGGTAATAGGGATGATCACCACCTGGACTGGGGCCAGCCACAGGGGGAAGGCCCCGCCATAGTGTTCAATAAGGAGAGCAAAAAACCGCTCCATGGCCCCGTAAACTACCCTGTGTATCATGACCGGACGATGTTTTTCGCCATCCGGTCCAATATAGCTCAAGTCAAATTTTTCCGGCATCTGAAAATCCAGTTGAATCGTCCCACATTGCCAGGTCCGTCCAAGGGAATCCTGCAAATGAAAATCTATTTTAGGCCCATAAAAGGCTCCATCCCCCTCGTTTATTTGATAAGGGATGCCTCTTAGCTCCAAAACGGACCGCAGGGCGGAGGTTGCCCTTTCCCACATTTCTTCAGAACCCATAGACTTTTCCGGCCTGGTGCTTAGTTCGACACGATATTCAAAACCAAATACCTTATAAAAATGGTCCACCAGGTCCATTACTCCTGCTACCTCATCTTCAATCTGCTCCTCGAGCATAAAAATATGAGCATCATCCTGAGTAAAGCTGCGTACCCGCATCAGCCCATGAAGGGTGCCTGACTTTTCATGCCTGTGCACCAAGCCCATTTCTGCTATCCTAAGAGGCAAATCACGGTAACTACGCATCTGTGACTTATAAACCAGCATGGCCCCAGGACAATTCATAGGCTTAACAGCATAATCCTGATCATCTATTTTAGTAAAATACATATTTTCCTGGTAATGTTCCCAGTGCCCAGATTGTTCCCAAAGTTGCCTGTTAAGAATAATAGGGGTTTCGATTTCTAAATAACCTGCTTTACGGTGTTCTTCCCGCCAGAAATTTTCCAGCTCGCGTTTTATTATCACACCTTTGGGATGATAAAAAGGAAAGCCGGGGCCTTCTTCGTGCAGACTAAAAAGATCCAGTTCCCTGCCAAGTTTTCGGTGATCCCTTTTACGGGCCTCCTCTAAGCGCAGCAAATAATCTTCAAGCATCTGTTTCTTGGGAAAAGCTGTCCCATAAATACGCTGCAGCATGGGGAAATTTTCGTTACCCCGCCAGTAGGCACCGGCAAGGTTAAGCAATTTAAAGGATTTGATTTTACCTGTTGAAGGCAGGTGGGGGCCCGCACATAAATCCAGAAAATCCCCCTGACGATAACAGCTGATTATTTCATCCTCGGGCAAGTCAGCAATCAACTCAACCTTATATTTTTCACCCTGTTCCTGAAAAAGTTTTAACGCCTCCTCACGGCTTAATTCCAGGTGTTGCAGGGGTAAATTTTCCTTTATAATCCGCTGCATTTCTTTTTCAATTTTACCCAGGTCCTGGGGGCTTAAAGGGTTAGGAAAGTCGAAGTCATAATAAAATCCTTCCTCTATAGGGGGGCCAATGCCAAGAAGTACCTTCCCATAAAGTCTTTTAACGGCCTGGGCCATAACATGACTGGCTGTATGGCGGTAGACATCGGCTCCTTCCCTTTCGTTAAAAGTAAGTATTTCCAATTCAGCATCTTCATAAAGGTTACTCTGCAGATCAACCACCTTACCATTCACTTTCGCAGCAAGGGCTTCTTTTTTTATTTTTTTGTTAAGCTGATCCAGCAGTTCCTGAACCGAAATCCCCTGAATAACCTCCTGTGGGCCCCAGTCCTTAACCATAACTTTAATTATTTTTTTCCCGTCCATTGCTACCCCCCTACCCTCTTTTGTAGAGAAAAGCCCTGCCTTTTTAGGGCAGGGTCTGTTTTCAAATGGTGGGTCCTGTGTGGATCGAACACACGACTTCTTCCGCGTCAAGGAAGCGCTCTCCCACTGAGCTAAGGACCCTTGATGAAGAATTCAGTTTTAGCAACTGGTGCCGGAGACCGGAATCGAACCGGTACGGGCAATTAGTTGCCCGAGGGATTTTAAGTCCCTTGCGTCTGCCTATTCCGCCACTCCGGCATAGAAATGGAGGCGACACCCGGATTCGAACCGGGGATAAAGGATTTGCAGTCCTCTGCCTTACCACTTGGCTATGTCGCCTCTACTGTGGAGCGGAAGACGGGATTCGAACCCGCGACCCTCGCCTTGGCAAGGCGATGCTCTACCACTGAGCCACTTCCGCATAAAAGTTGGTGCCGAGACCCAGAATCGAACTGGGGACACGAGGATTTTCAGTCCTCTGCTCTACCGACTGAGCTATCTCGGCAATTTTGGCGGAGCTGACGGGATTTGAACCCGCGATCTCCGGCGTGACAGGCCGGCATGTTAAACCGCTACACTACAGCTCCGTCCAGCAAGTGCAAAATTAGTATACACAAATTCGGGGCAAAAGTCAACCATTTTACAGGCAAAAAAAGTGAGAAGAAGAAAAGAACTAAAGAACTAATAAAACAGAACTAATGAAACTGCCCAGGGCAAAACACAAACTTGTCATTTCACGTCATCTTAGCCGGGCGGATTGTCGGCATTCCATTAGCTCATTTGTCTTTTTCATTTTTTCCCTTAACTTTAATTACAGATTCCTCCAATAGATCAACAATCAAGGAAACTTCATCCCCTGGGATCAAAGGGATCCCTTTACCGTCATATTCTTTAAAAACCTTATTTTTATCCTTTTTATCATAAATAATGGCCAGCAACTGCTCTCTATTAATTTCAAGGTGTTTGTTTTCCTCCTTCCAAATCTCTATTTTGGGCAGGCTCATCCTTTTGTAGCCCTCAAAGATTACACAATCGATATTATCTCCACAGAGGGGAACAAGCTGTTCTGGAGAGCATTCCTGTTCGGTTCTCTTGAATAAGGCCACCCGTGATGGAGAGGAAAGAACCACTGCCTGGGCCCCTTCTTCCCAAAAAAAGGAGGTATCGCTGCCTTCCCTGT
>JBMNNS010000136.1:0-3138 GCA_050942625.1 Dethiobacteria bacterium | reverse complement strand
CGCAGGAAGGGAAAGGAGGAAAAGGGATTGGAACCATTGCTGTTTAAAAATATTGTAGCATTGGCCCTGGCAGAGGACCTCTCTTTTGGAGATCGGACCACGGATAGTATTTTTAAGGATGAGGTTGCCGGGGCTGAAATAGTAGCCAAAGAAGCCGGGGTGGTGGCCGGGTTGCCGGTGGCGAAGGAAGTCTTTTTCCAGCTTGATCAAAAAATTCAATTTAAGGCCCGGCTTTTAGATGGTGAACGGGTGCAACCCGGGGATTGCCTCGTAGAGTTAAGCGGGCCAGCCGCGTCTATCCTTAAAGGCGAACGTGTCGCCCTTAATTTTTTACAACGAATGTCGGGGATTGCTACTGCTGCCCACGATGCTGTGGGAAAAGTGAGTGGCAGGGGGGTCAAAATAGTTGACACACGCAAAACAACACCAGGGCTTCGCCTTTTGGAAAAATATGCTGTACGGGTTGGGGGTGCGGAAAACCACCGTTTCAACCTTTCCGACATGATTTTGATCAAGGATAACCACATTGCGGGGGCCGGTTCTATAAGGGAAGCTGTATCACGGGTAAGGCAAAGATGTGGTTTCACGGTTAAAATTGAAGTGGAAACAGCTACCTTAAGAGACGTGCAGGAGGCTCTTGATTGCGGGGTGGACATCATTATGCTTGATAATATGACACTTTCCCAGATGTCCCAGGCTGTGGAATTAATTAAAGGGCGGGCTTTGGTGGAGGCCTCCGGGGGTGTTGGCAAAGAACAGCTGGAAAAAGTAGCCGAGACCGGCGTGGATTTAATTTCCTTAGGTTATTTGACCCACAGCGTCCGCATCCTGGACCTTTCCTTAAATTTACATACCCTGAAAACAAACCCGCCAGAGAAAGAAGGAAAATGAAGGTTAATTGTTTTGACTGTATACATTTTTACCTGACTTATGACAAAAATTTCCCCCGGGGCTGCAAGGCATTTGACTTCAAAAGCAAAGTCCTGCCCTCCCTTGAAGTATACCGCTCCTCCGGCCTTAAGTGTCTGAACTTTGTTAAAAATAAACGAAAAAAGTAGGCCACGAGGGTGCTACAGGGACATTTCTGAAACTACTAAAAAAATCCCGAATTCTGTCAGCTTAAAACCAAGATTTTTTGATATCGCTCAGGATGAAAATAAAAAATATTTTTTAAAACCGGACTATTTCTGTGATCTTGGACCTTTCCAGTTTCCCCTGGAGAATATCTTTGTGCAAGCATATCCAACAGGGTTTTTTGCCCCTTTCTATTTTCCCCATCTTATGGGAAAGGCCAAGCAAATGGGCATTGTTAATTGTCGCAATCTGTAAAACGGTTTGGGGCGACAGGCCGGCTTTAAGGTAGTGTTTGAATTCCTGTTGAAAACCGTTTCCCCAGCCAACGCCGGGAGCTCCCGTGTCGGTTCCCAGTCCCAGGGTAACGCCCAGTTCCTGGGCAGCTTTAATCATCATTAGTTGATGTTCTACAGCCTGTCTGATAACATTTTTCTGGGCTGTCCCTATTTCGGCATGATTATTTTGGCCCTCAAGCATTGCTGCCAGCGGTGCTACCGTGGGAACCCAGGCCACATTATTGTCAGCCATTAATTGGAGGGTTTCTCTTTTTACATAGTACCCATGTTCGACAGTATGTACCCCAGCTTTGATGGCCAGGTGAACATTTTTAGCACCATTTACATGAACCATAACTGGCAACCCAAATTCCCTGGATTTTTGTACAATAGTTTTTAATTCCGGGAAGGAAAATTGCAAAGGGCCTACTTTCCAGGGCGTTTTCAGACTGACTAAACCTGAAAGGATCAGTTTAACTTGCTTTGCTCCGTTGTCTGCTAACTGTTGTAATAAACTGTCAATACCACCTGTATCCATAATTCCTACCCCCAGTTTACTGCCGTAATAACCCTTGCGGAAAATTGCCTGGCCGGTGGGGATGATTTCGGGATAGAAAATATTGCCGGAAGGTTCTTTTTTAAGCCTGGCGGCCAGGATCCCGGTATTGTAGAAATCTCCGCCGTCTCTTAAAGCAAATATACCGGCTTTTACAGCCTGCCGCAAACGTTTTCGAATGGTACTTGCTGATGGAGGGCCTGTAAAGTTATTAAACCCATTAATGCCATCTAAAGCAACATGGACATGGCAGTCTAAAAATGCAGGGGTAAGGATCCATTCTGGGGGCAGCTTTTTCAGCTTCCAACCTTCGGGTTTTTCAAAGACTGTTTCAGGGGCAACTTCCCGAATGGCACGGAGCACCCCTTTTTCAAGGTAAAGTGCTGCCCGGCAGGTATCAGGGCCGGGACCTGTCCTGAAACTGTTTTCTACTAGCTTTTTAACAACGTTTGCAATGATTATAAGTTTGTCGGTAGTGGTATATTCCAACCCTAATTTCTCCTATTAACCATGGTGTTCTTCAGTGGATTATTTACATCCTTTGTTCTATTCTTCTTGTAGCCTAATTTTCCTTCCGGGTATAAGGGTGCTTGTGTTGATTTGGGAATGCTAATGCTATAGGAATGAGCTTAAAGACTGTCCAAAATACTTTGGACAGTCTTTTTTGCACCTTTTCTGGTAAAAAAACACAGATCCTGGCGAATATTTTTGCCCTAATTTTTATCATCATCCATATATTTTTATATATAGTTAAATATTTTCATTTGGCGCTAAACGCAGCCATTGAGGCCGCCAGGGCAGGTGAACAGGGCAGGGGCTTTGCAGTTGTTGCAGAGGAAGTGCGCAAGCTTGCAGAGCAATCCGCTACCTCTGCAGAAGAAATTACAGGGATCATAGAGTCAATCCAGTCTGGGGCTGCCAATGGATGAAACCTATTTCCCAGGCCTTATTTTATAGCATAGGATGATAGGAACCAATCAATGCCGGGCGGCATTTTGTCCGTCCGGTCAGTAGCCTGGGGATGCTTTGTTAATATGAAGTGGGCAGGGGTATAACCCTGCCCCTTTAGCGCTTTGTTCATTCAGAATGACAGAGTTTGGGACTATTCCAGTGGTCTTGAACCGTCCCTGTCATTCCGATTAAAAGTAGAATTCGGCATTTACCCTGGCCATGACTTCTACATCGCCCGGCAGGATGGGTGTAGACGCCCCTCCTGCCATTTTCATGTTTAAG
>JBMNNS010000135.1:0-3161 GCA_050942625.1 Dethiobacteria bacterium | reverse complement strand
TGGCTTGTGTCGTTAATGCTACTGCTTTAAGGCCTGCTGCACAGACTTTATTGACAGTATGGGCGGGTACTTCCACCGGTACACCCCCCAAAAGGGCAGCAGTGCGGGCCGGGTTAGTTCCGGTGCCGTCCTGTCTGGTGTGTGACATGACAACCTCGTCGATTTTTTGGGGATCTATTCCTATTTTTTTAATTGCAGCAGCAATAGCATGCCCTCCAAGGTCATATACTTTAAAATCTCTTAAGGATCCACCAAAACGACCGATCGGTAGACGAGCGGCACTTACAATTACTACGTCCTGTAAATCCATTTGATTATCTCCTTTACCAAATCTTTAAGCAGTTTGATTTAAAGCTTAAACAATTGGACAGCATTATCCCTTAGCAATTTTCTCTTATTATCTTCTCTTAGGTTTAATTCATTTACCTGTTTTATGCTTTCTTTCCAAGGTAACCCGTTAGTTCCCCAGAGACAACGATCTGCACCCAGGCGGCTGTTGACATACTGAATGATCGATGGTGACCAATACCTGGGCAACCATGCGTCACATCCAAACCAAACATTTTCCCACTTATAGCATACTGAAATCAACTCTTCTACCCATGGATAACCGGTATGTGAACCTATCATTTTCAGATCTGGAAAGTCACAGGCTATTCTGTCAAGATAGATTGGCCTGGCACAATCACTTGGCATGGCCTCCAGCACATGCCCCACTTGCATAGAAACCGGAATATCCAATTCCATACATTTTGCGTAGAGGGGATACATTTTGGGATCGTTTAGGGGAATGTCAAATCCATAAATATGGACATAAACCCCCTTGAACCCATATTCCCTTATTGCTATTTCAATTTCCTTTAAACTTTCCTTGATCCTAAAGGGGTTATAGCCTGCTAAACCAACAAATCTATCCGGATATTTCTCTGTATATTGAGTAACCTCATCCAATTGGGTATCCATATACATCCACTTATTCCAGTACGACCACATCTTGCACTGGGTGATAAATACCTTTTCCACATTGGCCTCGTTCATCATTTCGATCAATTGCTCAGTTTCGTAAGCGGGTAGTCCCCCAATCGACCGTTCCATCCGACAAATTAACTCTCCTTGTTTTGCCTTATCCCATTTGGATATAAATTCTGGTGTGCATACGTAAAACATATAGTCGATTGCCTTGATTTTGTCAGACATCTTTTACCCCCCTGCTAGTATTTTTTTATAATCATAAACCGATAAGTTATTAACACTGGATACAGAATAGATTAAGTAGGATGTTTTGGTTAAGCAGCGCAAATACAATCAGGGCAATATAAACCCCTTTCTCTTTTTTAAAAGTCTCATTCAAAAACATTGGCAATCCCCCTTTTATTTATATTTTTCTTTTTGCATCCCCCTTTTTGCATTTATCGATTTAATGGTGCAACAACTGTGCCAGTATTTATAATGTTTTATTTAAGCTATAAGCGCCCCTGACTCATTCTGCTTTCAAACACACTTTTTCAGTTTATAAATAAAGCTAGGTACCAAAGGGGGCTTGCTATGGTGTTTCTTCCAAATTGGGCAGTTAAAAATTATTTTGGTGTGTACAAAGTAGAGACTGTGTCCAAAGTATATGCAGTTTAGAAAACTCATTGCTTAAATTAACACAGACAAAACGATTCTTTGAAATGAATTAAACCCGGTAAAATCCCATCATCAAGTATCAGGTTTTGATAGGCCCTCGCCCATAATTATTTGCATCATCTTCTTTCTTGGTCGTTTCACTTAATGTATTTGTCAAATGGGTTGGCACCCTTTTGGCATCCTTTTATTTATAAAAAATTTTGGAAGTAGATTTTCTATTCAAATTTTTGGTATTACTATTGCTATATTAAATACTTAAAACAGAATAGGTAATGTCTTGTAGTTTTTACTAATTAAAAAGGTAAGTTAATTTTGTGCAGGGGGTGATGAAGAACAAATTATAAATAAAGGTGCGGAAATATAACTGCAAAAGTGGCCCATGGTTGTTTCATAATCTAAATCTTATTGAAGGAGGAAAATAAATGCAATTTTTTGATCTGAGAAGTTGGATTGATTTCCTTGAAGAAAAGGGTGAGTTAAGGAGAATTAAGGCAGAAGTATGCGCTGAAGACGGTGAAATGGCCAGGTTAGCAGCGGAAGTTTGTACGAAGAAATTTAAAGAAGAGGCTATCCCGGCGCTGTTATTTGAAAATATAAAGGGTTATGGCAAAGATGCTTACTGCCAAAAAACTTTTGCTAACAGCCTGGCTACCTGGAAGAGAATAAACTGGGCGTTAAACTTACCCGAGGATACCGGGCCGGTTCAAATCATTGACCATATCAGGAAAACAATCAACACTAATACCATTAAACCGGTCGTTACTTCCACCGGCCCCTGCAAAGAAAACATCATAAAGGAAAATATTGATCTGCTTAAGCTGCCTGTACCGCTTATCAGCGAATGGGATGGAACTCCTCCAGGTACAGGTCGTTATATCACTACCTATGGCGGCTATGTAACCAGGGATCCTGATACCGGATTTATTAACGTCGGTATGTATCGTGGCCAGGTATTAGATAACCACAGTATCGGTGTTCTGATGGTTCCCGATGCTCATTGGGCAATAATGGCCCAAAAATATGTCAAACGTGGTATTAAGAGGATTCCTATAGTTTACTTTACCGGCTGGGATCCTGTTTCCCTGCTTATTATGGCTACTGCTTGTACCCCATACGGTGTTTCCGAGTATGATGTTATAGGGGGGCTGAGGAATAAACCTGTTGAACTTGTAAAATGTGAGTTGCATGAAGATCTACTTGTTCCGGCTACGGCAGAAATCGTTTTGGAAGGCTATCTTGAAATGGATCCGGAGAAATTCCGTCCTGAAGGCCCGTTTGGCGAATATACCGGCCACCATGCTGGTGTTGCCACACCGAAGCCCTGGGTTGATGTACAACTAATAACTCATCGTGATGATCCAATTTTCCAGTTCATGGTCCGCAGTAAAGCGCCACATCCGATGGAAGAAGAAGTACGTATCCACAGTATTGGTATGAGCGCGCGCTTCTGGGATGTGCTTGATTTTGCGGGTATTCCGGGTATTACCGGTGTATATAGTCCGATATCTACTATTGGTACCAATATGCGTGTT
>JBMNNS010000134.1:0-3162 GCA_050942625.1 Dethiobacteria bacterium | reverse complement strand
TTGAATCCCGTAGAAGCACAGAAAAAGAAACTGTAGGATATTTTTGGTGAAAAGAAAGAAGCAGTTGGGGCAAAAGGTATGCACTTGGAACGCTGCTGGCTGCTATTTTTAAATGCCCTTCGATTATAGCATATTTCTTTTGTATGCTGGCAAGGGCTTCTTCCTTTATTTCCAGAAGTTCGTGTGCATATCGTAACAGTGTTTTCCCAGCCACAGTTAATTTTATTTCTCTTAGACTGCGGTCCAACAGCGGCAACCCAATTTCATCTTCAAGGGCTTTTATATGGGCGCTGATCGTGGGCTGGCTCAAAAAAACATTTTCTGCAGCACGGGAAAAATTTTTTTGTTTGGCTACTTCAATAAAAACACGAAGCTGATGAAAATCCATTTGTATGATCCTTTCGCCATATTAATAATATCTGTGCACGTTGGTTCAGCTAATTTTCTACCTTTACAATTTTCTGCTTCCTCTGAAACACTTTCCTTTTCAGTTCCTCCAGGATACTGTACATAACGGGCACGACAATCAGCGTTAGCAGGGTGGAGAAGGTCAATCCACCCATGACTACTGTCGCCAGCGGTGCCCTGAGCTCAGCGCCATTGCCGAAGCCGAGTGCCTGGGGAAGCATGGCTAAAATGGTGGTTAAGGTAGTCATCAGGATGGGACGCAACCGGACTGCACCGGCCTTTGTGATCGCTTCTTGAACGCTCAGGCCGCTTTCTTTTAATTTGTTTGTATAGTCAACGAGTACAATACCATTGTTGACTACAATTCCGGCCAGCATAATGATGCCGATAAATGCCGAAACGTTTAACGTCCTTCCGGTCAGAAAAAGAGCTAAGGCTACACCGGTAAAAGTTTGGGGTAAGGTAAACATAATGATAAAGGGGTGAAGTAAGGATTCAAACTGTGCGGCCATAATCATGTAGACGAGGAAAATAGCCAGGATGAGAGCTTTAGCAAGATCACGGAAGGATTCCTGCATCAATTGTTGTTCCCCCTCAAAATCAATGGTATAACCTTCCGGCAGCGTTAGGTCGGCCAGTTTGTTTTGGATATCCTGCATGACTATACTAGGGCTTCGCCCTATAAGTTCAGCCTCAACGGAGGCTGAACGGACCTGGTTGAACCTGTTAATGCTGGTAGGTGTTATTCCCTCACGGTAGGTACTGACCTCCAGAAGGGGGACTTTATGTCCATAAGGTGAATTCAAGTTTATTAATTCCAGGCTGTTTAGTGACTTAGAATATTTTTCAGGAAGTTTTACCTTTACATCCAGTTCAGTACCTTCAGTTTTATAACGTGTAGCTGTTTGTCCGCTGAGGGCTATCCGCAGGGAATTTGCTATCTGACCAAAACTTAGGCCGTGCTGTGAGGCTTTTTCCCTGTCAACGAAGGCTTGATATTCCAGCCGTTCTTTTTCAAAGCTTGTTTGGATTTCCCGGATCCCGGGGATGCTCTCTATCATCGTGGCAATTGTTGTTGTCAGGTTTTTTAGGACTCCAAGATCCTCTCCCTTGACTGCAATATTAATGGGCGCACCTTGCAACCCTACGCTTCCCATCCCGCTGGCAGCGCTAACGGAGATTTCGGCTCCAGCAACATTTGTCAGCCCTGTACGTATTTCTTCAGCTACTTCCTGTGCGGAGCGTTTCCGTTTTTGGATATCTTCCAGGAGCACATACAGCGAGGCCAGATTACTGGTGGAGCCGCCTTCGGAAAGAACCATCATGCCGTCTCCTGCCCCCCCAACAGTTAGGCTTACGGAATCCACCTCCGGGATAGTGACAATAAAGTCTTGAACTGCCAATGCTATTTTCTCTGTTTCAGTAAGTGACGAACCACCAGGAAGCTCAATCCCAACTGTAATATACCCTTCATCCATAGTAGGTAGAAATTCAGCCCCAATAAAGGGCACCAGAACAAAGGTTAGAAGAAAACTGCCGATAAACAAAGCCATAATGAGGGCACGGTGGTTTAAACACCAGGGAAGCATCCTGGCATAAAATGATTGGGTTTTGTTGTAATATTTAGTGAACAAAAATAAAAAACGAAATAAAAAGCTGCCCTTGTCATTTTTGTTTCCTTTTATTTTGCCGTCGTAGGTGACCACTTTTGCTAAAAGGCGTGAGGATAGAAGCGGAACAATGGTGAGCGCGACAAAGAGGGAGGCCAGAAGAGAAAAGCTAACAGTGTAGGCCATTGCTTTAAAGATCTGGGAGGTAAATCCGCCTACAAATACCACCGGCAAAAAAACTATGACGGTGGTAAGAGTGGAGGCAATGATTGCCCCTGCAACCCGATTGGTCCCACCTATGGCAGCTTCCATTATTTCACTGCCTTCCTGTCTGAAACGAAAAATGTTTTCCAGGACTACTATGGAACTGTCTACCATCATTCCAAGGCCTAAAGCGATGCCTCCTAAAGAAATAATGTTCAGAGTCATCCCAGAGAAATAGACAAGAACAAAGGTTACGATGACAGAAATTGGAATGGATAAAGCAATTACCAGGGTGCTGCGGAAATTGCGCAGGAAGAGAAGGAGCACCAGGATAGCAAGTAAAGCCCCAACAATTCCCTCTTCGATCAGGCTGGAAATGGAATCTGTAATAAAATCGGCCTGGTCCATTACCTTTTGGATATAGACTCCTTCAGGAAGAACTTTTTCTATTTGTTCTATGGACCTCCAGATTGCTTTAGAAACGAGGACCGTATTGGAGTCGGCTTGTTTTTGAATCTCCAGACCGATACTTGGTTTTCCATTAAAAATTTTTAAACGTTTTGCTTCCTGGTAGGTATTGTTTACTGAGGCTACATCTTTTAATAAAACGGTGCTGGGGTTTGAACTTATAATCAAATTTTCCATATCTTTCAGGTTGGAGAATTCCCCCACAGCCCTCAGATAATGTTCGGTGCCAGCCTCTTGCAGGGTACCTGCAGAAATGTTATAGTTATCGGCGGCAAGGGCTCCAACAACTTGTTCCAAGGTGATCCCATAATGGTTAAGCAGTTCAGGTTCAATTATAACCTGTATTTCCCTGACACGTCCTCCTGAAATATTAACGGAAGCAATATTTTCCGTCCGTTCCAGGCGGGGTTTCACCAGATCCTCAGCAATGCGCCGCAATTCCCAGTCTTCTTTGTCGCCATAAAGTGAAATT
>JBMNNS010000133.1:0-3192 GCA_050942625.1 Dethiobacteria bacterium | reverse complement strand
ATTGGCGAGCTTATTGAAGCCGCCGATAGATTCTGCGGAGATTATATTTCCGCCTTTGGCGGCAGGCTGGACTATATACACGGGGATGAAACGGCCCTTTCCATGGCTTTGCGCCCCGGCTGTGCCGGCATGCTGCTTCCCAGAATGGACAAGAAGGAGCTGTTCCCCAGTATTATAAAAAACGGCGCCTTCCCCAGAAAAAGCTTTTCCATAGGCCATGCCCGGGATAAGAGATATTATCTTGAGTGCAGATTGATTAAGTGAATATAGCCAGGGCCGGCTGAAAGCCGGCCCTGGAAATTTTTTGTGTAGCAAACTAATTTTTTGAAGGCACTATTTCCAGCCAGTAACCGTCCGGGTCAGTAATGAAATAGATTCCCATTTCAGGATTTTCCATTTCAATGCAGCCCATCTTCTCATGGTGGGCGTGAGCCGCCTCATAATCCTCCGTCACAAAAGCCAAATGGAATTCGCAGTCACCCAGGTCATACGGCCTGTCGTACTGTTTCATCCAAGTAAGCTCTAGCCTGAATTGGCTCTCATCATTTCCAAGGTAGCAGATTTCCCAACTGCCGTCTTCGGCTTTTTTACGGCTCAGTACGTCCAACCCCAGCGCTTCCGTATAAAACTTTATCGAACGCTCCAAGTCAAACACATTAAAATTCTGGTGATCCATTTTGAATTTCATGCATTTATACCTCCGTTTGTAAGTTTAAAACATAATAGCATACAAAGCTGTAGGATGATAGTATCAACCTGACATCAAAAAATAAAAATGAAAATCGCAGGGCCGGCAAGAGCCGGCCCTGTTTTGTTTGTCTGGACAGGTGGCTAGGAATGGCCTCCCTTCATGGATATAACTATAAAAATGCCTAATCCAATTGATGCTGGCCCGTGTAAAGCATATAATACCTGCCCTTGTTTGCAAGCAGCTCTTCATGGCTGCCTTTTTCAATAATCTCCCCGTGCTCGACAACGGCGATTACTTTGGAATTTCGGACGGTAGAGAGGCGGTGTGCGATGACAAAGACAGTTTTGCCTTCCATCAAAGCGTCCATGCCCCGCTCGATAAGTTTTTCCGTGCGGGTGTCGATGGAGCTGGTAGCCTCGTCCAGTATCATTACCGGGTGCTTTGCCACCGCCGTGCGGGCTATGGCCAGAAGCTGGCGCTGGCCCTGGGATAGGTTTTGGCCGTTACCCGTAATCATGGTTTGATAACCGTCGGGAAGCCTACTGATAAAACCGTGGGCGTTGGCGCTTTTGGCGGCCTCAATGCATTCCTCGTCCGTAGCGTCCAGCTTGCCGTAGCGGATGTTGTCCATGACGGTGCCCGTGAAAAGGTTTGTATCCTGCAACACAATGCCCAGGCTACGCCGCAGGGATTTTTTCTCAATGTCCCGAATGTCAATGCCGTCGAAGGTAATCCGGCCGTCCTCAATTTCGTAAAACCGGTTAATAAGGTTTGTGATGGTAGTTTTTCCGGCTCCGGTGGAGCCTACGAAGGCTATCTTCTGACCGGGCTTGGCGTATACCGAAATTCCTTTCAGAACAGGCTCTCCCGGAACATAACTGAAGTAAACTTCCTTAAAGCGTACGTCGCCCTTGACCTCCCTATATTCATAGCTGCCATCCTCTTTGGGGATTTTCCATGCCCAGAAGCCGGTGCGGCGGCCGTCTGCGGTCTCCGTAAGCTTGCCCTCGGGGGAGCGCTCCACCGTCACAAGGGAGACCCTGCCCTCGTCGATTTCGGGAGCAGCGTCCATGGTCGCAAAGATGCGCTCGGCACCGGCAATGGCGGACAGCACGTTCACCAGCTGGTTGGACATCATGTTTATGGGCATTGATATATTCTTCGTATAGTTGAGATAAACACCCAGGGAGCCTATTGTGAAACTGCTGCTGCTTATCACCCATATGCCCCCCACCACGGCGATGACCGCGTAGCAGATATTCATCACCGCCGCCAGAACCGGCATTACTATCTGACCCAGGAAGTTTGCCAGTATGGCATTTTCACGGTAATCGTCGTTCAGCTTGGCAAACTCCTCCTTGCTTCGGGTTTCGTAGGTGAAGGCTTTTACCACCTTGAGGCCGTCTATCATTTCCTCAATGTAACCGTTAAGCCGGCCCAGGGCAGCCTGCTGCTTTTTGAACATGACCTTACTGAGGCCTCCCACCTTCTGCACTATGAGAAGGGAAAGGAAGATGACCACAAGGGTAATGATGAACATCTTCCAACTGATTTTTATCATCAGGATTATGGTGCCCGTAAAGGTTATTATTCCAGAGATAAACTGGATAAGGCCCTGGTCCAGCATCATCTGGACCTGTTCCGCGTCGTTGGTGAAGCGGCTCATAAGCTCGCCGTGGGAATGGGCGTCGAAAAAGCTGAGGGGCAAGTCCTGGAGCTTTGAAAAGAGATCCGCGCGTATGCGGTTTATCGCCGACTGGGCCAGGCGCACCATAATCTGTCCCTGGGACAGTGTGGCCAGGACGCCCACCAGATATATGCCGGCCAGAATCATAAGCTGCCTCGCAAGGCCGGAAAAGTCCTTTTCCACGGCGGTGATATTGGGAACTATGTAATCGTCAATAAGGGGCTTCAGGTAATATGACGCCGCCAGATTGCAGCCTGTGGACAACAGAAGAAGAATTAATATGCCTACCAGGTATACTTTTTTCTGAACCGCATAGCCCAAAATACGCAGGAGAGTGCCCTTGGCGTCCTTAGGCTTGCGGAAGTCCCTGCCGCCGCCGGGGCCGCGAACCCTGGGCATGTCCTTATATATTTTATCGTCGTCGGGGACGGTGTCCTCCATCTGTGCCTTAATCTGCTGAAAGATATTGGGCCGTTTCTTCGCTTCCTGTTGGACATTGGAGTTCCTGTTATTATTCTTAATATCTTTATGCATTTCCCAGAACTCCTTCCTGCTGTGATGTGTAGATTTCCTGATAAATAGGGCTTTGCTGCATCAACTCCTGGTGGGTGCCTATGGACTCAATTTCGCCCTCGTCCAGGACGATAATCTTGTCAGCATACATCACCGAGCTGATGCGCTGGGCGATTATGAATACGGTGCAGCCCTTCAATTCCCTGCGGAAGCTTTCCCTGATTCGGGACTCCGTGTCCGAGTCCACGGCGCTGGTGGAGTCGTCCAAAATCAGTATTGAGGGCTTTTTCAGAAGAGCACG
>JBMNNS010000132.1:0-3201 GCA_050942625.1 Dethiobacteria bacterium | reverse complement strand
AGCGTTAAACTCTGGGGCGAAGCCCCATTCTTTTAAAAATCCAGCTCTGCTTTCAGCCGGTCGCTAAAATAAATACTAAACTGTGATATACATTTTTTCCATTCCCTAACCGGCATATTCCATTTTTCCTGCTCGCTCGTGGTGCTTACCATTTTTAAAGAGTTCGTCTTTCCGTCCGGGCCGGTATATTGGATGCACAAAGGGACGGTTCTTTTGTGTTGTCTTTTTCCCTAATTTATTGTAAAATTTATATCAGGGGTTAAAAAATGCCAAGAGCAGCGAGGGAGAAAAGCAGCACCGGAATTTACCACGTGATACTAAGGGGTATCAATCATCAGGTTATTTTTGAAGATGATGAGGACTGTCATGGATACATTAAAAACTTACCAAGAAAAGAGTAGCTACATAATATACGCCTGGTGCCTAATGGCTTGTTCTGCTCTTGTCATGGCCGAGACACAAAATGAAGAAGAATTAAAACCTGTTTTTAAATTAACCTTACCATCTTTTAAACCATATACATATAAAGGACAAGATACCGACATCATAAAATATTTGGACATGCCATTTGTTGATGAAGAAGCGACATCTCCGATAATAATTAACCCTAAGCCAGCAAACTCACAACAATCTACTGAACAGCCGATTGGCGAAGCCTTTAATATTGAAAGCATAGCTATTGGCAATGAATTAACAAATGAATTAACAATTGACTATTTTAAAAAACTAAAAGAACCTATAAGGGTGCGTTTTAATATAGACTAAAATAAAATTCCCGGCATCGCAGAGTTCAGCATTATAGCAAGATCAACCAGGAAATGGGAGGAATCTTGGGAATGTCGATATCCGGCACATCTTTCTAGTAAAGGCTAGATTAACACTAATTGACAAACCATAAATATTAAAATATATTATATGTGGCAATTATATTATTTCAGCACAGGGTGAAAAACAGTTCTGAATGGTAATTCAACAGTTAAGGTTTTAAATAAAATATGAGGTGTTATTTAATGAAAGGATGGCAATTTACAGGAACACATGAACCACTAACATTAATTGAAAAAGAGGATCCAAAAGCTAAAGAAGGATATGTAGTTTTGGATGTTATGGCAACAGGGTTGTGCCATTCAGATGTAGGAGCATTAGAAGATGAAGGCTGGTTAAGCGCCTCTTCTGCTTTTTTACACGGGTGACAGAGAACCGTCCCCTGTCACCTTGCGAATAAAGCAAGGAGGGAGTTTATGAGTTTTTGGGGGATGGTGGAAGAGAAGGAAGAATGCACCAAAAGTAGGGCCGGTAGGATGGCCTGGCTCTGTAGTTATACTCCGGTTGAGATCATCTCTTGCTGTGGTTTGCTTCCTTACCGTATTTTTGCCGCACACAATAAATCTTTTTACGGCAGTTCCTTATTACATACAACCCTTTGTCCTTATGTCAGAGGTGCTTTGGATGAGCTTTTGCAAGAGACGGAAAGGGACCTGGAGGGGGCGGTGCTTGTTCATTCCTGTAATGCCATTTTCCATCTTTATCACGCTCTTGTTCGTTACAGCAAATTGCCTTTTACATATCTTCTTGATCTCCCCCGGGATAGCTCTCCGCAGGCTATTGCTTTTTATGCTGACTCCCTGCAAAAGTTTCACGCTACTTTAAGTGCTCATTGTGGCATCCAGGCCAGGGAAGATGATTTGTGGGAGCAAATTTACCTCTATGCCGAAAATCGTAGCAAACTAATGGAATTATATCGGAATAGCGCTTTAAAAGGTATCCCTGATGGGAGCGAATTGATCCGGTTGGTACGTTCTTTAATGATTCTTCCAGCACAGGACTTCCAACAACTCTTCCAGGATTACTACCAAAAAAAGCTGCAAGAGGAATATTCGCGGTCTTTTCAACGCGGCCCCCGTATTTTTTTGACCGGCAGCATGGCCCCTTTTCATCTGATCAAAATGATCCGTGAACTGGGCGGTCGAATTGTTTTAGATGATCTTTGCAACGGCAAGCGTGCAGTTGATTTTAGCGAAAGACCGGCTCCAGGGGAAAATCCTTATCAGTATCTGGCTCGTTTGTATTTAAAAAGGGCCCCCTGTGCCCGCATGAAACATGCTGCTGAGCAGATCGTGTGCCTTAATGGGATACTGCAAGACCACGATCTTGCCGGTATCATCTTTTTTTACTTGAAGTTTTGTGACTCCTGGTACTATTACGGACAGCTCTTGAAAGAAAAACTACATCAAGTTCCTGTTCTTGTCCTGGAAGCGGAGGAGATGGAGTCCGGCGTGACCGGACAGCAGAGGACCAGAATTGCTGCTTTTTTGGAAATGCTTCAAGAGGCCGGGAAGGCAGGGATAAGATGAAGATTAGTTTTGAACAGGTTAAAAAAAATATTGCCCGGGAGCGCGCCCGGAAGCTACTGCGCTGGCCGCCGGTTTATGCCCTGGGTCAGGTTATGGTCAGGCGTAACCTGATCAAGTTTCCATACCGCGCTACGGCCATGATGGTAGAATACGGACTGGAACAGACTGGGAAGGCTTATAGCCGTAGCTTTCCTTCCGTTTGGACCAGCGCTTTTTTCCCTACGGAACTGCTGTATGCTTTGAATATTACTCCCTTTTCTCCGGAGGTGGCTGCTGCGTTGGTAGCTGCCCTTGGTTTTCAGGGAAATTTTTTGCAGGAGGCAGAAAGCAGGTGGTGGAGCCGGGATAACTGTTCCTTTCACCGTTGTGCCATGGGAGGGTTGTTTACCAAATATTATCCTCTTCCGGGCGCTTTTTGTGCCAGTTCTCATCTGTGCGATGGTGCGGTCTTTCTTTTTCGAAACCTGGCGCAACATTTTGAACGTTCCTTTTTACTTTTAGATACGCCGCTGCAGCACGATGAAGATTCTCTCCGCTATGTTATGGCCCAGTTAGAAGAAATTATCGTCCAACTGCAGCGTATCTTTGCCACGACATTAAAGACGGGAAAGCTTGAAGAATCCGTAGCAAATGCTGAAAAGGCCCGCAGGGCCATGCTAAAAGTGAATGAACTGCGTCTAGATCCCGATTGCCCTTTTACAGCACAGGAAGCCTTTAACCATCTCTATCTTTATTTTACGGGCCTGGGGAGCGAGGCCATGCCGCGCATTTATGAAACGCTGGCCCAGGAACTGGCGGAGAAGATTGAAGCCGCCGGGGAACCCAAAAAAACTCCCCGTTATAAACT
>JBMNNS010000032.1:0-17756 GCA_050942625.1 Dethiobacteria bacterium | reverse complement strand
GCACCAAAACCTATACCACCGGCCCCAATACGTTTTTGTATAATTTTTTCCAGACCATCAAAAGCGCCCCCACAAATGAAAAGAATGTCTGTGGTATCGATCTGCATAAATTCTTGATGGGGATGTTTGCGTCCACCCTGTGGCGGCACGCTGGCAACAGTCCCCTCCAGAATTTTTAATAAGGCCTGTTGTACACCTTCACCGGAGACATCCCTGGTAATAGAGGGATTATCGCTTTTACGGGCTATTTTGTCAAATTCATCAATATAGACGATCCCCTTTTCCGCCTTTTCCAAATCATAGTCGGCAGACTGGATCAGTTTCAGGAGGATATTTTCCACATCTTCCCCCACGTAACCTGCTTCTGTCAGTGAGGTTGCGTCAGCTATGGCAAAGGGAACATTCAAGATCCGGGCCAGGGTTTGTGCCAGCAATGTTTTTCCTACCCCTGTAGGCCCTATGAGAACTATATTGCTCTTTTGCAGCTCAACATCATCAACTTTCTGCCCGGCATTCACCCGCTTATAATGGTTGTAGACAGCTACGGACAGCACCTTTTTAGCCTTTTCCTGGCCAATGACATACTTGTTGAGTACTTCATAAATTTCGGCGGGTTTGGGCAGATCCACAAGATTTAAATCAAGGTCTTCGTCCATCTCCTCCTCAATAATCTCGTTGCAAAGCTCAATACATTCGTCGCAAATATAGACCCCAGGGCCGGCGACCAGCTTGCGCACCTGTTCCTGAGTTTTGCCGCAAAAAGAGCATTTTAACTGTCCCTTTTCATCGCTAAACTTAAACATTATTTCACCTCTTCACTAATTCCCTTTGTTCCAGGATGGAGTCTATTAACCCGTATTCCTTGGCCTCCTCAGCAGACATATAAAAGTCACGGTCAGTGTCCCTGGCTATGCGTTCAACAGGTTGCCCGGTATGCTGGGCCAGAATATTGTTTAACAGCTCCCTAATGCGGAGTATCTCTTTGGCATGAATTTCGATATCCACAGCTTGACCCTGGGCCCCCCCGAGAGGCTGGTGCATCATCATGCGGGAATTCGGCAAAGCAAAGCGCTTGCCTTTCGCCCCGGCAGTGAGCAAGACCGCCCCCATGCTTGCCGCCAAACCAACACAGATGGTAGCAACGTCGGGTTTGATATGCTGCATTGTATCATAAATGGCCAGCCCTGCATAGATCATGCCCCCCGGAGAATTGATATAAAGGTTAATATCTTTTTCGGGATCCTCCGACTCTAAGAAAAGCATCTGAGCAACCACTAAATTGGCTACATTATCATCTATAGAACCACCGATAAAAACAATCCTGTCTTTCAAAAGCCGTGAATAAATATCATATGCTCTTTCGCCACGACTTGTTTGTTCTACTACCATTGGGATCAACATACTAATCCTCTCCTTAATCTAATACTTAACCTCTTGGCTATTAAAAAACTGCCGCTATTGTCAATACTGCCGCTATTGTCATCCAAACTGCCGCTATTGTCATCCTGAGCGATAGCGAAGGATCTTGGTTTTAAGCTGCTTAATAGATTCTTCATTCACTTCGTTCATTCAGAATGACACAATTTGGGACTTTCAGAATGATTTGGGACTTCAGAATGACACAATTTGGACTTTTTCAGTGGTCTCAACCGTTCCCTGAGTCATTTGAATCATTTTCTTCAACCGGGTCCCCCCCGGCAGTTTCTGTTGATACCGGGTCAGCCAGCCCGGTTTCCTGTTCGGTTTTTGGTTCAATATAAATTTTTTCTGCACGTTCGACCAGGAAGTCTATAACCTTACGATAACGAATTTCATGTTCTATAACATCCAGGCGTCCTTGTTTGGCAAATTGTTCTTTTATTTCATCCGGATCAACTTTTTGAGGTTGCCTTGAAATGATCTCAAGAATTTGGGCATCCACCTCTTCCTCAGTTGCCTCTATCCCTTCTTTCTTGATAATGGCATCAAGGACAAGATTAGCCTTGGCGTTCTTTTTGGCCTCTTCACGCCGCTCCTCCTTCAGCTTTTCAAGACCCCCCTCTATCATTTGTCCGTACTGTTCCAAGGAAAGTCCCTGCATACGCAGATAATAGTCAAACTCACCTAACACACTATCTATTTCTCGTTCTATCAATACTTCAGGAACTTCTACTTCACACAAAGAGGCTACCTTTTCTATAACCTTGGTTTCCAGTGCAACTTTTTCCCGACCTTCACGGTTTTCCCGTAGTTTCTTTTCTATGTCGGCCCTGAATTCTTCCAGGGTATTAAACTCCTCAGTCAGTTCCTGGACAAACTCATCATTGAGTTCCGGCAGCCGTGGCCTTTTGATCTCCTTGACGGTAACCTGAAAAACGGCTTCCTTGCCCGCCAACTCTTGCTGGTGATAGTCTTCCGGGAAAGTAGCCTGAATTTTTCTTTCTTCACCCCTGGCGGCACCGATCAACTGCTCCTCAAATCCTTCAATAAAGGAACCGGAACCAATTTCCAGGGAATAACCCTCTGCTTCCCCACCCTCGAAAGGTTCGCCATCAATTGTACCAGAAAAATCAATGACGGCCATATCTTTTTTTTGGAGTTTTGCATCTTCATCCTCTATGGTAACGAGACGAGCATGCTGTTCCAACAAAGAATTAAGATATTGATCTACGTCTGCATCTGTTACTTCCTGTTTCTCTAACTCCACCGTAATTCCTTCCAGGTAATTGCCAAGCTTTACCTCAGGTTTCACTTCCACATTTACTTTAAAAACCAAAGGTTTGTCCTTTTCTATCATCTCCAGCTCTGTCATTTCAGGCTGGTTAATGGGCTCAAGGCGGCATTCCTTTATAGCTTTTCTGTAGGCAGGATCAATGAGTATCTCCAACGCTTCTTCACTAAAAATTTGTGGTCCATAACGTGTTTCCAGGACCTTTCTGGGAACCCTGCCCTTGCGGAAACCGGGAACATTAATCTTTTTTACAACTTTTCGGTAGGCCTGTTCCAGAGCTTTGTTTACTTCCTCCGTTGGAATCTTGATTTCGAGGCAGACTTTATTGCTGTCTATTTTCTCCCACTTATACAATTATTATGCTAACCTCCTTCTAAAGTTGACCTCCCGCTAAAAAGGCGCCCTCAGGGCAGTAAGCGGTGAAAAACAGTGCATTGGTACCTTTTTCCCTAGCATTTTATCATAACTTTTCTTTGATGACAATAATTTAAATATTTTAATTTATTTTAAAGGATTTTTCCTTTTGGCGGTGAATATATTAAAGACAACTAGATTGGAAAAGGAGGCTGCTTATGCCTGAATTTACCAGCAAGACAGTTGTCACAACTATACTTGATCCACGCCAAAATTATCAAAGAACAAACATAGAAACAGAGATCCGCTATGACCCCTTGACCCAGGAAACTAGAAGATTGGCCCATTTTGGCGCAATGATCAGGGTGGAAAAAGAAGATTTTTCCCTTTTAGATACCCCGGAATCCCGCCAGTTTTGCCCTTTCTGCCCAGAAAATATTGAAAAAGTAACACCAAGATTTCCTCCAGAACTAATCGAGGAAGGATTCCTGAAAAGGGGTCAGGTAAGGGTCATTTCCAATATTGCCCCTTATGACCAGTACAGTGCCCTGACGATCATGGGGCCAAAACATCTTGTCACCTTAAAGGAATTTACCATTCCGCTTTTAAAGGATTCTTTTCAGGCAGGCCTTGATTTTTGTCGTCTTGTTGCCAAAAAGGATCAAGAACTACCTTATAACATTATTGCCTGGAACTATATGCATCCCTCCGGTGGGGGTCTTACTCACCCTCACCAACAGGTCATCATTACTGATCATCCTGGGAACCTTTTACGCAAAAACCTGGAAAGTAGTAAAGAATATTACCGGAGCCGTGGCAAAAACTACTGGGAGGAACTTTGCAGAGAAGAAGAAAAAAGAGGCGAAAGATTCGTCGCCAAATTGGGCCGGGGTTACTGGCTTATCCCTTACGCTCCTCTTGGCGTCCTGGGGGAATATATGGTTGTTTTCCCGCAGCTACACACCATCCATGACCTTCAGGAAGAAGGGATCAATGATCTGGTGGAAGGCTTAGCGCGCCTTTTTAAGTACCTCGACTCCCAAAACATTTATAGCTTCAACATGGGCCTTTATTTTGCCCCAACGGGGGAAGCAGAAAACTATTTTTCCCTTCATGCCCGCATTGTACCCAGGGTTTTCTTAAATTTAAAGCAAAGACCGCCGGATACCAATATTCTGCACATTATCCTGCAGGAACCCTATTCTGTTGTTTGGCCAGAAGAACAGTGTTCTAACCTTAAACCTTTTTTTGAAAAATAGGGGGTAGTTGTCTTTTGTGTTCACTATAGTTGTTTAGCCATTCAATTTTTTCCCTCACCGGGGAAGGGACCTCACTGCCTTTTAAATAGCTGTCGAGTTGTTCATAGGTAAAACCCATTTCCTCTTCATCGGTTTGTCCGGCCCACAGCCCTGCTGTGGGTTTTTTATCGACAATTTCCTGTGGAATTCCAGCATAAAGCGCCAGTTTACGGACCTCTTCCTTCAAAAGGTCACCGATCGGTTCCAGATCAACTCCGCTATCCCCGTATTTAGTAAAATAACCGGTAAAGATTTCGTCTTTGTTGCCCGTGCCAATAACCCGGTAACCTTTTCTTGCCGCAAAATAATAAAGAACAATCATCCGCAGGCGTGGCTTGATATTGGAGGTAGCCGGTTCCTTTTCTATCTGGGCAACTCCGCTGCCCCGCACTGCAAAAAGCATGGCCTCAAAAACTGGGTCCAGGTTAATAACCTTATGGGGCAGGTCCAACTTGCGGGCCACCAGCAAAGCATGTTCTTTTTCAATCTCTTCGCCATAGCAAGGCATGACTAGCCCCAGGCAGTTGTCACCAAAGGCACTTTTGCACAGGGCCGCCACAAGAGCAGAATCAACACCGCCGCTGAGGCCAAAAACAGCTCCCTGGCCTCCAGAGCTTAAAACAGATTCCCTCAACCAACCAGTAATGTCCTCATAAAGCCCGGCTAAATTCATGTTTATTAATCCCCTCCTTCATTCCAAAAAAAAGGTTTTGTTGACCAAAGGCCGCTTTTTTGCAGAGAAGTCATAAATCTTTGATACAAAAAGGGATAACGTGAAGCTAATAAACTTACAATGTCTCCCATTTCATGCCTTTTGGTTTTCCCAGCAACAGGGCAGGGGCTCTCGATAACCGGCAGTTTTTCCAGCCTGGCCAGGGAGGCAATATTTTGCCCCGTGAGGCAGATCAGCGGCCTGATCAGGTAAAGATCCCGCCGGCTCAAATAAGTATGGGGTTTAAAAGTATCAAGCTTCCCGGCAAAAAGAAGGTTTAAAAAAAAAGTTTCCAGGGCATCGTCCAGGTGATGCCCCAGGGCAACCCGGTTACAACCTAATTCTTTTGCTGCCTTATGCAGTGCCCCCCGCCGCATTTTGGCACAAAGGGAACAGGGGTTTTTTTCTTTTCTTCTATCAAAAATTATCTCTGCAATATGCGTTTTTTCCACATACAAGGGAATTTCCAGGGCAGCACAGAATTCCTTTAAAGGCAGAAGATCCATTTCCAACCCCAGGTCTACAAAAATAGCCTTCAAGGAAAAATGAAAAGGTGCATGGGCACGTATGTGGTGAAAAAAGTAGAGAAGAGCGCTACTGTCTTTCCCACCGGAGACCCCCAGGGCCAGCCTGTCTTCTTTAGCAACCATACCATACTGGATGATGGTCTTTTTTACTCTGTTCAAAAACCTCTTGTTGTAGTTGGACTTCAAGTATTTCAGCTTGGACATAGGATCACCTAAAAATAAGCGTTAGGATCTCCTAGTAATAATAACATATTTATTCTGCTGTTGAAACACTATCCGACTCGATTATGATAAATGTCTCTCCTCTCATAGATGACATTTTATCAGAATAAATTCAACATGACATTATCATAGAATAACTACACACCCGGCACATTTTTTGTTGACATCCAAAAAGACAACTGATAATATTAAAAAGGAATCAAAATAACGCCTTTAAACCAGTCCGGAGAGGCTGGAAAGGGGTTAACAGGTACGCTTTTGTTAAGGTGGCTATTAACCTCCTTGCCTTTATCTGGCTGGGGAGGTTTTTTTATATAAAGGAGGCCAAGTTATTTGGAAGCCAGACTCATTTTGGAAGATGGCTCTATTTTTGTGGGGGTTTCCCGTGGGGCCGAGGGGGAAGCCTGGGGCGAGGTTATTTTTCATACCGGCATGACGGGCTACCAGGAAATTATAACGGACCCCTCCTCCTGTGGCCAAATATTAACGATGACATTCCCCCTTATTGGTAATTATGGCATCAATGAAGAAGATTCGGAAGCGAGGCGCCCCTTTTTAAGGGGCTTTATTGCGCGGGAGCTCTGCTCAGCGCCCCACAACTGGCGCTCTTTGAAAAGTATTGGAACCTATTTCCAGGAACAAAATGTGGTGGCCATGGACAGCATTGACACAAGGGCCCTAACGCGGCTTCTTCGGAATAAGGGGAATTTGCGCGGTATTATTACCACACAAAATACAGATGGGGCCCTGCTGGTGGAAAAGGCGAAAAAGCTACCTGCCATCTCCGAACAAGATCTCATCAGTGAGGTGACCACGCCAGAAGTTTACAGTTGGGAAAACAAAGGACCTCACGTTGTCGTCCTGGATCTGGGACTGAAACGCTCCATTGCACGGGCACTGCATGACATGGGGTGCCGCCTGACCATTGTGCCAGCTACTTACCAGACCCGGGAGATCCTGCAACTTCAACCTGAGGGATTACTCCTTGCTGGTGGCCCGGGGGATCCCAGGATGGCAAAGGCCCCCCTTGCAACAACTAAGGAACTGTTTGGGAAAATTCCCATGCTGGGTATCGGCCTTGGACACCAGCTGCTTGCCCTGGGATTGGGGGGGAAAATAAAGAAGTTGAAATTTGGGCACCACGGGGCAAACTATCCTGTTAAGGACCTTATACGAGACAAGGTTTTTATTACCTCCCAAAACCATAGTTTTATTGTTAGCGAAAAGGGACTGCCACCAGGATTACAAACAACACATTTAAATCTCAACGATGAAACAATCGAGGGGCTGCGGGAAGAAAAATTAAAAATAACCACGGTACAATTCCATCCTGAAACCTTCCCTGGCCCAGTGGAAAGCAAATATATTTTTGAACTTTTCCTGAATGATATGCTATCAAAAAACAAGAGATAGGAAACAGGAAACATAATAAAAGGGCGTTTTAACTACTAAATTTGCTAAGGAGACTGATTATGCCAAAGGATCCTTCCATAAAAAAAGTAATGGTAATAGGTTCGGGTCCTATTATTATCGGCCAGGCAGCGGAATTTGATTATGCAGGCTCCCAGGCCTGTCGTTCCCTCAAGGAGGAAGGGGTAGAGGTGGTACTTGTCAACAGCAATCCTGCAACGATCATGACCGATGTTGATATGGCCGACCGCGTTTACCTGGAACCTTTAACAGCCAAATTTATTGCCCGTATCCTGGAGCGGGAAAAACCCGATGGCTTACTGCCAACCCTGGGCGGACAAGTGGGGTTAAATATTGCACAAGAAATTGCCCGGCAGGGAATCCTGGAAAAGCTCAATGTCAAGCTGTTGGGGACCTCCCTGGAAACGATCGAAAAAGCGGAAGACAGGGAGAGATTCAAGGAAATGCTTGCAGATATCGGGGAACCCGTCCCGCCCGGAGGGATCGTTTCCACCGTTGAAGCTGCTTTGGAACTTGCAGAAGAAATCGGCTATCCCGTCATCGTCAGGCCTGCTTATACCCTTGCGGGTACCGGAGGCGGTATGGCTGGCGATGAAAATGAGCTACGGAAAATAGCCCGACGGGGTCTAAAGTCAAGCCTAATCAGCCAGATCCTGATCGAAAAAAGTGCCTCCGGCTGGAAAGAGATCGAGTTTGAGGTAATGCGCGACAGTGCCGATTGCTGCATTACGATCTGCAGCATGGAAAACGTTGATCCCGTTGGGGTGCACACAGGTGACAGCATTGTCGTTGCCCCTGCCCTGACCCTTACCGATCGTGAATACCGGATGCTGCGCAACGCCTCCCTAAAGATTATCCGGACCCTGGGCATCGAAGGCGGCTGCAATGTGCAATTTGCCATGGATCCTCACAGCTATAGCTACTATGTCATTGAAGTGAACCCGCGGGTAAGTCGTTCCAGCGCCCTGGCCTCCAAGGCCACTGGCTACCCGATCGCCAAGGTTGCCGCCAAGATTGCAATCGGCCTGCGGCTCGATGAAATTAAAAATGCAGTCACAGGAAAAACCTGGGCCTGTTTCGAGCCTGCCCTGGACTACTGCATTGTAAAATTCCCACGCTGGCCTTTTGATAAATTTGCCACTGCCGACCGCAGGTTGGGCACACAGATGAAATCCACCGGGGAAGTGATGGCGCTGGGACGTTCCCTGGAGGAAGCGTTTCTCAAAGCAGTGCGCTCACTGGAGATCGGTCTTTACCACCTGGAGCTCCCCGAACTGCGGGACCTTTCCAACAGCGCGCTCATCAAAGAACTTTCCAGTCCCACCGACCGCTGCCTTTTTGCCGTTGCCGAGGCCCTGCGTCGGGGTTTTACCACCGTAGAAATCAACCACTTTTCTGCTATTGATCCTTTTTTCCTGTATAAAATTGAAAATATCATCCGCCTGGAAAAAGAACTATATGACAACAGCGAACAAAAAAACCTTAACCCGGAGCTGCTCCAGAAAGCCAAATATTATGGATTTGCGGATCACACCATTGCCTGCCTTACAGGTCTTGAAGAAAACGAAGTACGTACCCTGCGTAAAAAACATAAGATCTTACCCTGTTACAAAATGGTAGATACCTGCGCAGGAGAATTTGACGCCGTAACACCATACTATTATTCTACCTATGAACAGGAAAACGAGGCCCTTCCTTCGGGCAACAAAAAAGTTGTTGTGCTTGGCTCCGGCCCAATCCGTATCGGCCAGGGTATTGAATTTGATTACTGTTCAGTACATGCAGCCTGGGCGCTGAGAGAAGAGGGCCTGGAATCGATCATCATCAACAACAACCCGGAAACTGTAAGTACCGACTTTGATACTTCAGACCGCCTTTACTTTGAACCCCTGGTCCTTGAAGATGTGCTCAACATCATGGAACTGGAAAAACCAGAAGGTGCAGTGGTACAGTTCGGGGGGCAAACAGCTATTAACCTGGCCGCCTCCCTTGTTACCGCCGGTTTCCAGATCACCGGCACAAGTGTAGACAATATTGACGTTGCTGAGGATCGCTACCGTTTTGATCAGCTTCTGGAAACACTCAACATTCCCCGCCCCCCTGGAGGTACTGCCTTCTCTGCCGGCCAGGCCCAAAAAATTGCCCAGCAAATAGGATTCCCCGCCCTGGTGAGACCCTCCTATGTCCTGGGTGGCAGAGCTATGCAGATCGTCTATAACATCAAAGACCTGCGGGAATATATGAATTCCGCTGTTAAAGTTTCGCCAAACCACCCGGTTCTGATCGACAAATACCTGCGGGGCATTGAGGTAGAAGTCGATGCAGTTTCTGATGGTGAAAAATGCTTGATCCCTGGGATCATGGAACATGTTGAAAAAGCTGGGATCCACTCCGGGGATAGTATTGCTGTTTACCCTCCTGTGAACCTTCCTGCAGAAATACAGGAACAGTTGGTTGCTTATACTACGCAACTGGCCAAAGCCCTCCACATTAAGGGGGCCCTTAATATCCAATATGTTTACCATGATCAAAAACTTTACGTCATAGAAGTGAACCCCCGTTCCAGCCGGACGGTCCCTTTTATCAGCAAAGTGACAGGTGTTCCCCTCATCAAACTGGCCACCAAGGTCTCCCTGGGCCAAACGCTGGCCGGGCTGGGCTACAGTGATGGGTTACATCAACCGCCAAACTTTATCAGCATCAAAGCCCCTGTATTCTCTTTTTCGAAGCTTTACCGCCTGGAAACCTCTCTGGGTCCGGAGATGAAATCCACCGGTGAGGTCCTGGGTATCAATAAACTTCTCTCCAAGGCTTTATACAAAGCCCAGATAGCAGCCGGTTTTCACCTGCCGCCCCGCGGCAATGTCCTGGCCACCATCGCCGACAAAGATAAAAAAGAGGCCCTGCCTCTCCTGCAAAAACTTGCCGACCTTGGTTACAAGCTTTATGCTACCAGGGGGACCGCCTTTTTTCTCGAAGAGGAAGGCCTAAAAGTAGATAAAGTTAACAAAATCCGGGAAGGTTCGCCCCACGTTGTCGATATGATCCTCTCCGGCAAAATCGATCTGGTCATCAACACCCTCACAAAAGGGAAAATGCCCAACTCGGATGGCTTCCGCATCCGCCGGGCAGCGGTAGAACACAGTATCCCCTGTTTTACCGCACTCGACACGGCCCTGGCCACAGGGGAAATACTAGAACAACTTCACCAGGGCAAAAACATAGACGTCTGCTCCTTGCAAGAATACCTGGCAGAATAGGTTTTCGGAAGGGAAGGTTTACTTCCCTTCATCAACCGGACTTGCCGGGCTGTTTTCTTTTTCAGGTTGGGAACGTTCGTGTAACCAATTGGCAACGGCAGGGGCCACTTCTTTTTGGGATCTGCTACTTACAAAGATGCCAATATGCCCCCCGGGAAAGGAAATAATGTCGTTGTCCTCGCTACCAAGGTGCTCATTGAGCGGTTTGCTGGAGGAGGGAGGAACCAAATGGTCCTGCTCAGCAAAAACGTTAAGTACGGGGATAGTAATGTTCTTCAGGCTGACTTTACGCCCGCCAAGTTCAAATTCATCCTTGATGAGCCTGTTTTCCTGGTAGAGTTCCTTGATAAATTTAATATAAGCCATACCAGCCTGCCCTGGACTATCAAAAATCCACTTTTCCATGCGTACAAAATCCTCTACCACATCAGGGTTATCGAGGTTGTCTAATAACCCCATATATTTATCCAGCATTTGCTGGAAGGGTTTCAACATTAAGAAACCCATGTTCATAAAGTCCCCAGGGATCACACCATAGGCATCTACCATATTATCCACATTCATGTACCTACTCCAAAGATTGAGAAGTCCATCCTCAACGTGGAAATCGATAGGGGTAACCATCGTGACCAGGTTTCTAATCTTTTCTTGATAGAGGGCAGTATAAATGGTTGAAAATGTGCCGCCCTGGCAAACGCCAAGCAGGTTAATTTTCTCCTGGCCACTGAGCCGCCGCACGGTATCCACGGCATTGTTGATGTAACCGTCAATGTAGTCCTCCAGCGTAAGGTATTTATCCATTTTATCAGGATAACCCCAGTCAATAATATAAATATCCAGGCCGTGCTCCAGCCAGCCCCGGACTATACTCCTGTTTTGCTGCAAATCCATCATATATTGCCTGTTAACCAGGGCATAGACAATCAAAAGCGGCACTGTGCTAACCTTCTCAACCAATGGTTTGTAATGAAAAAGCCGAACCTTATCCTCCTCATAAACCAACTCCTTGGGCGTTAAATCCACCTCAACGTCTTCCAGGGAAAGAAGGGTATCCATTCCCTGAAGAAGCTTTTTGTTGAAGTCCAGCCATTCTTGCGTTACTTTTAGTATACCGGTTTGAGCAAACATATTATTGATAGTCACTTCCTTTGGTACTTTGGCTTTCCATCAAAGCATCTAACTTTTCTATTTTCATACTATGCTCCTTAACAGTTTTGCGTACCTGGTAAACTGTCTTGTAGAGATCATCCATTTCTTTGGACGTTGGGATGGGAAGGCTCTGGCTAATAAGGTCGTCAATAAGGTTATCATATTGTTTTTTAAACAGGACCCAGGCATCTACTGTCTCTCCTATCAACCTGGAAAAAATATCTGTTTTGAATAACTCCAGATATGCTTCTTCATTGGTGCGCCACCAAAGCTGGTAAAACTCATTAAAGGTGGAGGGCGCCTGCCCTTTTTCTGCCATTTCAACAATTTTTTTCAGAAGGTGCTCCATAACATCTTGCCCTGTTTTCAAGATTGCTGCTAAGAATTTGTTAGTGGCAGCCAAATGTTTCATAAAGGAATCGGTACTGGCGCTCCAACTTTCCAGGGCTTCCCTGCTCCATCCAAAAGCTGGGAGGCGCAGCATCTTTCCGAAGGAATTTTGGTAGGCCTCGTTCCAAAGTTTAATAAAATCAAGATAGGCTTCCCGATCCCCTTTCACTGCTTCCAAATATTTGACCTGCAAGTTTTTGGACGCCTCAACCCAGGGTTGGAGGAAGTTAAATATAACCTTTTGCGACAGCTCCCCCATTTCTGCAGGTGTTTTTAACAAGGAACGAAAGGGCTCCGGGAAATGTAAGGAAAGAGAGTAATCCAAGATCCTATTATAGTTTTCAAGCCAGGATTTTGAAAATTCTTTCCACTTTTCTATGTCATCTTTATCAGGCAAGTTTACAAAAATACTATGCCATAAAAATAGGAGATGATTGGCTATTTCACCAGCCTGCATCATTCTTTCAAATGTGTCCGAACTTATGCTTAATGGTAAAAAATTCATAAACCCCCGATAACCGGAGGCAAATCCTTTCATCCAATCCTGGTAAACGCTGCCATAAGGCAAGCCCTGTGACCAAAGTGTTCCCATCTTCCCAAGGGAGTCCTTCCACAGGTTAACCAACTGCTCCTGTGTATTCCACCAGCTTTTCATTGGGTTTTTATCATTTTCAAACAGGATAATATTGCCCCCTTCTATCATAATTAAACTTCATTTTTCACTACACCTCATTATTTTTCTTCACTTCCCAAAATCTTTGAAAACGATCCCTGCCCCATAAGCCTCCTTTCAGCCAAGCTATAATCCCCTTCTGATCTTATTCCACAATTATAAAATTAGAACAAAAATATGAAAACTATCAAAAAGAACTTGAAGAAACAGGCCAAAGCGAGATCTCTACTACTGACCCCGATGCCCGTTTGATGACCACCAATAACAAAAACAGCGTAGAAATGAACTACAATGTACAGACAGTTGTAGATTCCAGGCACAAACTATTAATCGACTTTAAAATAACCAATAGTCCAAATGACCTTGGCGAACTTGCTGACATGGCCCTGCGGGCCAAAAATGTTTTTGGCGATACAGACCTTGAGGTCCTGGCAGATAAAGGCTATTACAAAACAGAAGATTTAAAGAAATGTGTAGACCATGGAATTACCCCCTACGTAGTCAGACAGACGTATTCAAATAGTTTAGGTAACAGGGAATTTTATCCCGATAAATTTATCTATGATAAAGATAAAGATCTTTACATATGCCCTATGGGGGAAGAACTTACCCGTGGCAAGCAAAGAAAATCCAAAGGGCAGATTATTGGTTTTTATTACAGAAACTATGGGGCCTGCCGCCGTTGTGCCTGCAAGGAACAATGTACCAAAAGTGTCAGGGGCAGAACAATATTCAGGCATGTAGATCAGGATTTCCTTGATGGCATTAATTTACAAACGGCACTGAATATGGAAAAATATAGACAACGTTAGATGATTGTAGAACATCCTTTTGGAACAATAAAAAGAAGCTGGGGAGCATACTACTTCCTGACGAAGGGGAAACTGTCTGTTACTGCTGAAGTAGCGCTTACATTTCTAGCATATAACATGAAACGGGTAATTAATATACTTGGCAATAAGGAAATGCTGAGAAGATTAAGAGAAAAAAGGGAAGCAGTAACAGTATAAAGTGCCGTATAGGTTTATTTTTTAACTATTTCAAGAAACTAGGATTTATGGCCGGATGATAAGAATCCAAAAAGCTGTTTTTCACACGGTCTGACGGTTCTCTGTCACCTAAAAGGTGACAGAGAACCGTCCGAGACCACTGAAAAAGTCCCAAATTGTGTCATTCTGAATGAACGAAGTGAATGAAGAATCTTTTTAGCAGCTTAAAACCAAGATCCTTCGCTATCGCTCAGGATGACAATGATATCACTCAAAATAACAATGATATCGCTCAGGATGACAATGATATCACTCAAAATAACAATGATATCGCTTAGGATGACAATAGCGGCAGTTTTTTATAAAACCGGCTTTTTCAGTGGTTTCGAACCGTCCTCTGACACCCCCCTGTCGCTCCTAGCAAACCTTTTCACATCTATGCCCCTGGCCTCCAACCACTGCCTGCTTTCACCCATGATCACGGCCGGCCTTCGACGCAGGGCTTCCAGGTTACAGGTGCCCAGCATCATCATAACCTGCTTTAGCTGTGTTTGCAGGTGTGCCAGGAAACCAAGCACCTGCCTTTCCCCGCCTTCATAAAAACAGCGTACCAGTGGGCCCGCTACGCCGACAAGATCAGCACCAAAACAAAGGGCTTTCGCCACATCAAGACCATTACGCAGGCCGCCGGTAGCAACAATGCTAACCTTTGGGGAAACATTTTCCGCAATTTCTATTAAAGAAACGGCAGTGGGGATGCCCCAGTCAAGAAAAGGTCCTACGCTAAACCCTTCGCGACGCCTTCCTTCTACCTGAATAAAATTGGTACCGCCTTTACCCCCAATGTCCAGGGCGGCAACCCCTACCTGAACCAGCTGCCGGGCCTCTTCATGGGCCATACCAAAACCTACTTCCTTAATGATCACCGGAACCGGGGAACTTTTAACAATCTCTGCAATCTTCTGCAAATTTTGTCGACAATTAATCTCCCTTTCCTTTTCCCCCATCATTACCTCTTGTGGCGTATTCAGATGAATCTGCAAAGCATCGGCCCTGATCATTTCGATCGCTTGAAGCGCATAGGTAAGCGGGGCGCTGATGCCGATGTTGGCTACCAAAAACCCTTCCGGGTTTTCCTGGCGAACCACCTTAAAACTATCTTGCACAGATTTATCATCAATACCGGCTGTCTGGGAACCAACCGCCATTGGTATGCCCAGCTTCAGGGATACCCTTGCCAGAGTACGGTTAATCTCCACTGCCTCGGTAATACCACCGGTAATCGCATTAATCATAAGGGGCAAAGGTATTTTTACCCCACAAAAAAAAGAAGAAATGTCGATTACATCAGGATCTATTTCCGGTAAACAATTATGCACAAAGTGAATATCTTCAAAGCCTGTTTTTCCAGGCCCATCGTCTAGTTGTTGCACTATCTTTAAATGATCAAGTTTTCGCTTCTTCCGCATCGGGAGCAAAGTCACCCCTTAAAAGTTTATCAATTCTTGCACTCATAGCCGGGATAGATTCCCTGTTCTTGATCGGCGTAATTTTATCCCATTTTCTCCAATCCCCACATAAGACACCATAGATATCCTGACAACCACGTTCATCATAAATGGAGTACTGTGAGGTTATTTTCTGAACCATTTTTGTTACATCAGCCATGATCCTTTCTTTTTCCTCTCTGTCGTTCATTTGAAAGATGACAACCGTTTTTGGACTATTTTTATTGTTTGATCCTACCCGGCCACGCACCACCTCAGGAGCAAACGATAGTTCATCCTGGAAAAGTTCCAGGAGTTCAAAACATTCATCAAGCTCATTTAATACCACGATCACTTTCCAGCAATCCAGGGGCTCGTCCAGGGATAATACATTCGGGGACTGCAAAAGTTGTCCGACAAGCTTTTCCAGACAGGGAACACAACGCTTATATACAATTTCCTTGGTTTTCTCCAGCCGGGGATGATTTTCAAAACTCATCCAGAAACCTTTGTCAATATCACGCCTTCTTCCCATAAAAATTTCCACAAACACTTACCTCCGTAAATTACTCTGAATTTGGATTGTAACAAAATAATATCATAATAATAGCTAAAAGTCAGTATCCCTGCTATAAATAAAACCATGTAAAGGCTGGCATAAAAAACAGGGCCTTACTTCAAATAGATGAAAGCCCTGTAATTTATCAACTGTCCTGGATAAAACCTAAACGGGGGTTAAGGAAATAAAATAAGTAGTCCCGGACGGTTCTCCTTTCACTTAAGAAAGTTAAACTGGAAGTATGACCTTCCCATAAACTTCATTAAGTACCCCTGCTGCCGAAACGTACCAGGCACAAAGCGCTGTAATAATTCCAATATAACCCCCGGCTATATTAAAAGTTGGATTGACCAGGTGCCCAATGTCCAGCAATATAAAGGTAATCAAAAGCGCCGTGAAGACTACTGCAAGAGCCCTGCTAGTTTTAAAGCTAGCAATCCACATATAAAAGGTAAATATTGTAAAGGCCACTAAGTACCAACCCAAAAGGGTAGTATTCACCTCGGTATTGACAATGATGCCTCTGTTTACAAAAATGGGAATTAATCCCAATCCAATCCAAAACCCACCATAAGAACTAAAGGCAGTAGCTGCAAAAACATTCTGAGTTTTAAATTCCCACATCCCAGCCAGCACCTGGACTGCCCCCCCAAGAACCAAAGCCAAAGTTAACCACACATGACCGGCTGCTTCACCGTCAATAATACCGGCATTCACAAGGCTAAGCAGGAAGGTAGTCAGGGCAAAACAGTTTAAACCTAAAGGCCCCGGATTTGCAGGTTTAAAAGATAAATTTGTAGCGTTTCCCAATAATTTTCCTCCTTTTTGCGGCAGTGTTTAAGGTAAGCCGCTAATTGAACATTTAAAATGTGTATGCAAGGTTTTAATTCCTTGCAACAATACTTAATTATAATTTATATTTATATTAATATATATTTATATTTTTAATTTTCCATAATATTTTCTTACAGTTAAAATATTATCCAGATTACCAGTCCCTTTAAACCAGATTAAAATTGCGATCCGCTTTTTATCCTCACTCCCTTCCTTAGAAATAATTATTATACCCCCGTTAAAAAACAGCCTCGTAAACGAGGCTATTTTATACAATATTAACACAAGATGGTTCAATGTCAATAGCAAATTTATTTCTATTTAAACATTATTGGTATTGTTAAGGCAATTACTCCGTTAAGCTAACTTTATCTCTTGTTTGCTTCTTTACCTTACTTTGCTGGACTCTTTTACAGTAAACAGGACATGGGCTCTGCGTTCCTTAATCATTTTATGCACAACTTCTTGCAGTTCCTGGGGATTGCCTGCCGGTTCAAAACAGTGAAAACCCAGGCAGGCATATGCTGCAATTCCCTCCCTGCTTTCATGACCCCGCTGTTTCAATTCCTGGAGCTGTTCCGGGCTCAGCAGCTTTACCACTTTGGGGGGCACAAACTCTGCCAGGGCCGTACTGTGCAATTTTAAGAGGGTGGGATCACTTTTTTCCCCAACAACTTCAATAACAGCCGGGGTTTCCCTTACCCCAAAAGCTGCCAGGGCCAGGCCTGCACTTAACAAAGGATGCCGGCGATATTCATCCGTGAAGGAATGTACGATATCGGCAGCTTTCTCCAGGTAAGCCTCTTCACCGGTAAGCCCAGCCATTTCAACAAACCAGCAGGCACAAAGGGCGTTGTTTCTTAGATCAAAAAGGGGCTCTGCCAGCCTGCCCAATTCCCCTTCCTGCACCGGTTTATCCCTGAAACAACCTTCCTCGGTGGCAAGGTGTTCCAGGCAAAACTTGGAAAGTTGGCGTGCCATTTCCAGCCAGTGCCCTTCACCACTATGCTGGTAGGCAGCGGTTAAAGCCAAACCCATGGCCGCCTGGTCCTCCAACATCCCCCATAACTGTGCTTCCTCTACACCCTCTTCAAGATAATGGGCCATGCCCTTTTCTGGTTGATAGCAACGATCGAGGAGCATCTGCAGGGTTTCCAAGGC
>JBMNNS010000131.1:0-3251 GCA_050942625.1 Dethiobacteria bacterium | reverse complement strand
TTAATGCAAAGTTTAATGACCTATATAAAAAAATAAAAGTACATAAAGCTGCAAATTCTCCTATCGCTAGGTATAATAACTGTTTCTTTACTCTATTCATATTATTCCCTATACAAACATTATTACCTTTTTCTACTAATACACATCAAGGGTTATTTTCAAATAGCAAAAAAATATTAATTTGTTATATATGACATTATTCTATTTCCAGTTGCGGGAGTCCTTTCATTATTTTGTCTTGTTTTGTCGGGTATAAATATTTGCACCCGCGCTACATTATTTTCTCACCATCTTTTCTTTGACTAATATATTATTCTTCCTATCTATAGACAAAGATTGTCTATCGCGATAGACTAATATTGTCTATTATGAAAAAGCATTCGACGGCTCGAATTTATTGCGGCTTTTCTTGACGACAAAACCCAGTCCGACGATTAGGCTGAAGAGTTAAAACAGCTGATAGATCGCCACAAGGAGGGTAAAAATGGGATTTTTTGAAGATGCGTTTATCTCCATACTTAACAAGAACATTACAGCAAGGATAAACAATATTTTGAATTACAAGAGACCAGCATTCTGGGCTATTTTCAGTTCCATCGCCGCGGTAACCATCCTGGCATTTCTTCTGCTTGCAAATCCGGTCAGCGGTTATAGTATATACAAGCATCCGGGTACTTTTTTAGATCAAAACAGCCTGAGAACACCAGCCAAGGTGCGCATTGTTGACCACCTCTTTGGCGACGAATATCTACTAACCGATGCAAACGAGATTGCCCTGGTAACGGCCATTGTGGAGGATATGCGCATTAGTAAAAAGGAATTGAGCAAAGCTCGCGGCGGAATTTCCGACAGCCGTTATGCGATTTCTTATTATGAGGAGTTAGATGACAGCATTTCAGAATATCGTTACACCGTTTATGCCGCTCCGGTTTGGATTGACAACAATGTTAAGCCGAGCTACAGATTTAACCTAATTAACCGGGAGGAGATTTTTAAACGGCTGGAAAAGATATTTGCCGGCAAAGGCGGCAGGGCGGCCTATGACATTGATGCCCTGCTAAAAAACAAAACACCATATATCGGCGATAATTCCAGGGTTGTGGCGCTGATCGACGCTCTACCCCTGCCTCAGGGTATTACCAGGGGTATGGTTGAGCTGGCCACGGCAGAATCCCCCTATGGCGTGACGATTAATTATAACCTGGAGGATGATTCTATTCAGATCAGCGAAGAGCAGTTTTTAAGAAATTCTATACTACTTTTCGCCCTGATCGGCAATGCTGAGAAGGTAACACACATAGGCTTCTGGAACAATAAATCGCTTTCTTCGATTCCCATCCACTTCACCTATACCCGTGCTGACGCCGAAAGGGTTGTTGGCGGCGATCTGAGGCAGTTTGCCGAAAATCAGGAAAGCCTGGCCGAGCTTCTAGAAATAATTCAGACGTTCAAAGAAGATCATGATTAAAGTTGCCGGTCAAATACTAAAATGGATGAGCATAAAAAAGATAGCCAATCTCTATTATTGATGCTTGCCGGCAAGCACTTTTAAGATTTCGCCATATATTGCTCCCGTTTGCTCTAAGGTTTCCATGTTAAAGATGGTTATCCTCTCAACCGTATGGAGATAAATAAACGGCGGCTTTTGAATATTGACGAACAGCTTAACCGAACCAAACTCCTCTGTCCGGAAATAGCCTTTCAAGTTTGACCCCAGAGCAGAGCCGTTGGTGCGCATCACAATAGTAGGAAGTTCTTCCATCAAGATGACATCTTCAATAGAATTCCATGCATAAACCTCGCCGTACATGCCATGGATCTTTAACCCTTCTTCAAGAAATGTCACCTTCGTGGCCTGCGATGAGAAAAACATCAGAACTACAACAAAGATTAATGTGACAGCGACTATGCCAATGGGCAAGGCCAGTTGTTTTCCAGCCCCTTTGCGCAGTTTTCCATTTTCATCAAAGATATTTCCATCATACTTTTGCGCCTTGATCAGCATGTACACCGTTGTAACACTAAAGAATACAATGACCGGGGTCATCCCTGGTTTCAGGCCCAGGGCGTAAAGAATACCCATTCCGATGAAAACACCGCCGTTGATATAGGAATAAACCCCCATCAAGCGGCCAAGGGCTTCCGTATTCACTTTTGCCTTTTTCTCCCTTGGCATGTTGTTATAGCCTGCAATGAGAAAGTACCACTTGCATACATGTACCGCCAGCCCAATGGCCACAAAGAATACGCCGATTATCATTAAACAAATCCACATGATTGAACCCCTAACATTTAATTTAAAATCATATTTTGAATAAAAAAGTTTCCTACCCTAAGTCAACACCAATTAATCTTCCAGCTCCATGTAGCTTTGCAGCTGCTATAGCCATCAGTCCCACAGCACCAATACCCAATACTGCAACAGATGATCCAAATCCTATTTCCGCATTTTCGACTCCATGAAAACCAGTTGTCATCATCCCCGGTTGCAGCCAAGGCAACAGTCTATCGCAGGAAGCCCGATCGTGGCTTGAAGTTACGACCACATCAGTACCGGGAGCCACGACTGAGATTTCGGTCAAAACGCTGGGGAAATCTTCACAGAGGGCAGCTCTAAAATGGGTTCCTGAAGTTCGAAAGGGATGATAGCGGCTTCGACCCTTGTCTGAAAACTGTTTCTTTTTAGAGCAGATAAAATGCTAAATAACATCAATTTTAAGGCAAAAAAGAACTCTCTTAAACTACAAAGGTAATAATAAAATATTCATGAGGCATCATCCATTATCTTATCTCTTGTTTTGGTTAACAAAGAAATCGGAATGTTTTGATAGCCTCTTTAATTTTTTCCATTTTTCTGACTTTATTGGTGGCTTTATCCTTAGAGCACGCAAGATCTTGCTGCTTAGCTCGGTTTCCTTGCTTTTGATATAAAACGTGTTCTCTGCAAAATCCACTTTGGTAAAGCACATGGCATTAAGTGCCTCGCGGATTTTTTGTGGGGAGGCCGTAATTCCAGCCTTTTTTAATTTTAACTCCAGAGTTCGTTCCAGGAGGAAGGCCAGGAAACAGACGACAAAATGACCTTTGATCCGGGATTCCGTCCAGTGGAAAACGGGGTGGACTTCCAGCATGCTTTTTATGATCCGAAAAGACTCTTCGATCTTCCATAGACAGTGATAAGCATCCAGTAAAGCCTGCGGAGCTAGGTTATGATCGTTGGTCTGAAGTCCATAGTAACAAAAGCGCTACGG
>JBMNNS010000130.1:0-3292 GCA_050942625.1 Dethiobacteria bacterium | reverse complement strand
GTTTTTTGTCCAGCTTTCCATTAACAAAAGAGCCTGGGTATCTCGCAAATAAGGACTCCGCAGAAAACGGAGTGCGGCACCTGTTGCTTGCCAGCACTATGGAACCGGTGGAAACGGGGCTTCTGGATCTCCTGGAACAAGCTTTTTTTAAGGTAAGCGGTATCCTTGTCCGGCATATTGCCCTTGGAAGCGGCCGTGCCCTGCAAATAGCCAGGGAGGGACGTGTTGACATGGTTCTCACACATGCTCCCAAACTGGAAGAGGACTTTATGTCGGAAGGATGGGGGAAGGAACGCATCCCCTTGATGACAAACGCTTTTGTTTTGATCGGCCCCCCCGCGGATCCTGCCGGGCTGGGCAACCTTGGTTCGGGCAGTGATGTCGTGGATGCTCTACAGCATATTGCAAACAAGCAAGCTAATTTTGTTAGTCGTGCAGATCAATCCGGGACCTATCTTAAGGAACTGGAACTTTGGAGGGTAGCAGAAGTTAAACCCGAGGGGAAATGGTATATCAGGGCCTCAGGAGCTGCAGGTAATCTTGGAACACTCCGTTTAGCTATGGAAAAAGGGGCTTATACTCTTGTTGATCATGCCTCCTTTATGATCTCTGGCGCGGAGAATAAGATGGATGTTTTTACAGGGAATTCGGAAAGTACCAGAGAAAAAAAACTTCTTGAAAATGTTTTCAGCCTCATCCTTGTTTCCCAGGAAAAGGTTCCCAGTGTTCAATATGAAGACTCCTCTACTTTTGCCCGTTGGCTAAAGGGGAAAGAAGCCACTGAAATTATCTCCAATTTTGGCCGGGAGAATTTTAAACAACCTTTCTTTTCAATCCCTACTACCCGCACTTCGGTGCATTAAGAGGGAGGAAATGCCCCTTGAAAGAAGTGGTTGCTAAATTCATTAAAATGTGATAAATTGAAAACGATAAGAAAAATGATGCATATTGGCAGCAAAGGGGGTGCTAACAAAAGAAAACTAAAAAAGAAGGATGAAAACGGAAAAAGTTGTTTTAAGTGTCAATTTGGAGGGGTCTAAAAAACAAAAATTATGAAGAGGGAGAGACTTATATGAAAAACTTTAAGAAATGGTTAGTCCTATTAATGGCTATAATCATGACCCTGGCCTTCGTAGGTTGCCAACAGCAACCTGCTGTCCAGGATCCTGAAAACGGTGATGTAGAAAACGGCGATGCCGTGACCGAATATGCTGATTCCATCATCCTGGCGACAACGACCAGTACTTACGACTCTGGCCTTTTGGATGTTTTGCTTCCGGTCTTTAAAGAAAAATATGACATTGAAGTAGATGTTGTTTCCGTAGGTACAGGACAGGCAATTGAAATTGGGCAAAGAGGGGATTGCGATGTTATCCTGGTACACTCCCGGGCCCTTGAAGACCAGTTTGTAGAAGAAGGATATGGGACTGAACGTTGGGATGTTATGTACAATGATTTTGTATATTTAGGACCTGCCGGTGATCCAGGGGAAATTAAGGACAGCACTGATTTAAAAACAGCTCTGGAAAAAATGGTAGCCCATATGGAAAGTGCTAACCTGAGTTTTACCTCCAGGGGCGATAATTCCGGAACACATAACAAGGAATCGAAGCTCTGGGAAGAGGTTGGTATTGAAACCGAAGGACAGGAATGGTACCTGTCCCTGGGGCAAGGCATGGGAGATACCCTTATTGCCACAAACGAAATGGAATGCTATACGATGACCGACCGGGGTACCTACCTGGCCATGAAGGACAACCTGCCAAACTTGGAGATTGTTTTCGAAGGTGATGATAACCTTTTCAATCCTTACGGTATTATTCCCGTTAACCCAGAAAAACATGCCGATGTTCATTTTGATGAAGCAATGCTTCTGGTTAACTTTATGATTTCGGATGAAATTCAGGAAATGATCGGGGAATTTGGCAAGGACAAATTTGGTCAGCCTCTTTTCTTCCCTAATGCCAAATAAATAATCAGCAAACTGCAAAAGAAGCAGTAAAAGCAAGCAGCATAGAAGGAGGAAAAAATGGAGGGCCTGGATGCACTAAAGCTGCTTTTAACCCTAGATCCTTACGTCTACAATATTATCGGTGTTTCACTACGTGTCTCAGGTCTTGCACTGCTCTTTAGTACCATTATCGGCATACCACTAGGAACTATTTTAGGCCTGGCCAACTTCCGGGGAAAACCTTTCATCACCGCTTTATTATACACGGGGATGGGTTTTCCCCCCGTTGTTATTGGACTCGTTGTTTTCCTGCTCTATTCATCAGTAGGGCCAATGGGTTACCTTGGTTGGCTTTTTACTACAAAAGCTATGGTGACGGCGCAGACCATTATTTCCTTTCCCCTTGTTTCTGGTTTTACTATGGCAGCGGTCATGTCTGTGGACAAGAACCTTATTAAACAACTTCGGGCCCTGGGAGCAACCAAACTGCAAGCTTCCTGGGCAGCGATCAAGGAAGCGCGTATTGGAGTGTTGGTTTCGATCATCGCTGGCTTTGGGGGTATTATTTCTGAAGTAGGTGCCGTCATGCTGGTGGGCGGGAATATTGCTAACAAAACAAGGGTGCTGACTACCGCTATTGTTTTGGAAACCAGACAGGGCAATTTTGGGGTAGCTATTGCCTTCAGTATCATTCTTTTAACGCTCACCTTCCTGGCCAATTTGGCCATGATCTATTTACAAAAGAGGCATCTCTTTGGAGAAAAATAGGTATATGAACTAATAATAATGCACTAATTTTGGAAAGGTTTGGTACTATGCCCCAGAGGAGTTATCAGATCAAGGACTTGCTTAAGACATATCCGGGATTTAAGTTAAGGATCAAAGAGTTGTCCCTGTACAAGGGGGAAATTTTCTGCCTTCTGGGAGCCAGTGGAGCAGGCAAAACAACTCTGCTGCGTCTTCTAAATTTTCTGGAAACACCTGATGAGGGGGAAGTTGTATTTGAAGGCCACAGTTTTTCAGCTGTCCAAAATCACTGCCCCCTGGGACTGTTAAGAAAAGTCACTACAGTTTTTCAAAGGCCAGCTTTGTTAAACGATAATGTCTGGAACAATATTGTATACCCATTGAAGATCCGCAACAAAAGGATCATCAAGGCCGAGATTCTGCCTATTGTGGAGCAACTGGGTATTTCCCACCTGTTGCGCCAGTCCAGTTTTACATTATCTGGTGGTGAGGCCCAAAGGGTGGCAATGGCCAGGGCCCTTGTTTTTAAACCGCAAGTTCTTCTACTGGATGAACCCACGGCCAACCTGGATCCCAACAACATCAGGATTATCG
>JBMNNS010000129.1:0-3293 GCA_050942625.1 Dethiobacteria bacterium | reverse complement strand
GGGTTATGTTATGAGGGTGGCTGTTATTGGTGGAGGTCCAGCTGGCTTAACCGCAGCTAGGACAGCAGCAGAAAATGGGTTGGCGGTAACACTTTTTGAACGGTACAGGATAGGGGAACGTATTAATTGCGCAGAAGGTTTTTTTGATCTGTTGGGAGTTTGCGGCAAGCCTGAAACCGGGGTTCTTTTCCAGGTTAAAAAAATCCTTCTAAAAATTAACAAGCTACATCTTGTCGACAGCACCGGGTTAAATTTATGGATGATCGATAGATTTACCTGGCAACGCTATCTGGCAGAAAGGGCACGCATATCGGGTGCTAAAATTTTGGAGGAAACCCCTATTAATATTGCAAACATGGCGTCCATCAAGAAGGACTTTGACTGGGTGATAGACGCAAGCGGTGTTTCGGCAATTTCCTTGAAATCTAGGGGTGAAACTGGGGAAAACAGAAGACGCTATGCTCTTACATTACAATACAAGTTGGAGGGTGACTTTTCTAATTATAAAAATACCTTAAAGGCAGTATTGGAACCATGTTACCTTGGATACTATTGGATTTTTCCTAAAATAGCCTCCACAAATGGTGTTGCCAATGTTGGAATTGGTTGCTTTAACCCTCGGGAAAAGATAGATTATAAAAAAGAATTATCCTGTGTCCTGCAAGAAGAAAATTTACAGGATTATAACCTTTTGGAATACAGGGGGGGAAAAATACCTTTATTTCAGGTTTCACCTTTTTTTAGAGACAATATACTGTTGGTCGGCGATGCTGCCGGGCTGGCCTCTCCACTTCATGGGGGAGGGCTTGACATGGCTGTTTTGAGCGGGAAACTTGCTGCCCTTTCTTTAGTACAGGGAGAACCTCATAAGTACGAACAGCTTCTAAAGCAAAAAATAAAACAGAAAATGGCCTATGAAAAACAAATCTCTTATCTTTGGGCGAAATATGGGCTAAACTTTATGGAAAAATCCTTAAAGGCTGCCCAGTGCTTTGGTGAAGTAAACCTCATAAAAGGAATTATAAAAACACTAAATATCACACAATATAAACTCCTCTCTTTGTGAAAATGGAACCCGTCTACAGGGCTTTCCAGATGACTTTATTGTAACCTTCGGTATTCCAGGTAGGAATAAACAATGGGAATGATCAAAGCGATACTAAGTGATATCCCCAGTATGACGACTCTGGTTATCCCGCCAAGGAAAGCAGCAAAAATTCCAAGGAATCCTGCAAATACCCAAACTTTTCCACCCAACTGGTGGGTTTTTTGCCAGACCCTTTCGTCAGCCAGCGTCCAAGGTGTCTTTATGCCTACGAAATAGTTGTGTTTGAACCGCTTCATACATACTCCCATAATAACAAATAGAAAGCCAATGGATACTAATACTATCTCCCCGACAGGAACCTGATGGCCAAATGAGCTTAAAATTACCAGTCCATATAAAACCATCATAAAGATTACAAGCACAGCTTTAAGGATCTGATAGGCCCTGGTAAATTTAGAGTAGTTATGTTTTTTTGGATCGATAAAGGGCAGGAAAACCATCAAAAGATAGATCCCGGTTGTCATAAAGGGGATGCCGAAGGCACCCCAGAAACGGGAAGAATAAGCATCTACCTCGCCCCGGAAATTCCAGTGGCTGGGAACTTGTTCCGGAAGGTGAGGGTACAGCAATAATCCTGTGACGAGGCCCCCAAAGAGTAGGAGTATGATTAGCCAGTCACCCGCTAATATGTTATGCAAGCCAGTGTCGTTTTTTTTCATCTAAATCGTCCTGCCTTTCTTTAAAAAATTGTCAAACAAAACCCTGGAACGTTAGGGTCCAGTTTTCCACATAATGCCCAAGGGCCCATTCCGCCATGATAATTTCTTCATCCTTTTTCAAGGGTATCTTTTCCAGGGGTGTATCTTCCAGGTTGCCTTGATTCATTTGATAAACTAGGATCTCGTTGTTTGTGACCACCAGAGCTAAATTTTTTGCAGGTGAAGTAAAAACATCTACTGCACTTGGGACATGGTTTTTAACCTGGGTCCAGGGGAGGTCCAGTTTGTTATGGCAAACAAGGTGTTCCGGTGGAATGACTGTAAGATGATAATCCATTTTCTCGAGGCTTTCTTTTTTATGGGCTTCTTCTTGGTGGTAATTTACTCTGCCGTTAAAGATCCAATACCCCATTTTTCTGACAAGTCCAAAATTAGTTTCATCCAGTGGCCCTGTCTTTACCAGTCCGGCCTGCCGGTATAATTTTTGTTCCCCATCTTCCATGGCTGTAAGGGCATCCGGGCCCACTAAATCAGATATTTTTACAGCTTTCATGCCGGGCAAACCATCAATGGTAATGATTTGCAGTTTTTTTTCTTCGTTAATGCTGTCAACGCCAGCAAGCGTCTGTTTTACTGTTTCCTCAATGGAAAGATAGTCATTGCCGACATAATTGATCCTGCGTGTCACATAACCTTCTTTTTTCTCCCAACTATAAGGATCAAGGGGAAGTTCCCGGGTGTTTTCTTTTTCATTTTTTAAAACATTTTCTACGATGAAAAAATCTTCCCGTTTTTTGCCTTCCACATTTTTTACAACCTGCAACTGGTAGAAACCGCTTCGCCTGGGAAATATAAGCGTGTTAATTTCCAAAGGAGGTGCTAATTTCTGCCCTTTTAATTCCAGCCAAAGGGTACGATAACAATCTTCCATACTGCTATGCCGGTTTGGAGCCCGCAGTCCTAGCAAAACCCCAGTATGGTCGCTTGTGGTTTCTGCTGTGCCGTTATTATCAAAAACAGCTGTATTTCCAGCAGTGGTTTTAAGGTTGGAAAAGACCTTTTCGTCCACCTCATTAGAGGTCCTTCTGATAAGGTAGCAATTGTTAAAAAGATTCAATAATAATTTGTCCTTTTCTTCCCGCAGCAATTCACAAAAAAATAGGTTATCATCGGATAGGGTAAAGACCTCGATTTCTTCATTTCTAAAATGGAAACCCTCTGGGAAAGCCTGGTGGTGGTAGAACAGATATGCTTCTGCTTCAACTTTTTTTACTTGGTAACGAGGATTGGATAAAAAGTATTTATCCAATATGGCATATTTGTCTGAAAGATGAAGGGTTTTCCCCAGCCATTTTTGTGTCAGGCTCTGTTTGGAAACAATTTCCTCTTTCAAGGGGGTAAGGATCTTCCATGTACCCTTGAGAGGAAACTGTAAATTTTCGGGGGGGATAATTCTCAGGGTATAATCTGAATTTTGGCTAATGCAGCCGGCAGCCAGGATGCCTGCAAACAACAAGAGGATAAAA
>JBMNNS010000031.1:0-18184 GCA_050942625.1 Dethiobacteria bacterium | reverse complement strand
GTCAATAAAAGGCATTTTGGTAAAGTCTAAGCTCTTTTAGGGTGCCGCTGTTTTTTTCTAAATACAGGGTTATAACATCGAAGCGGCAGGGGTGATCATGGAGGTTTTTTTCCTTGAGGTAATAGGAAGCAACCTGTTTTAATTTTTTTTGTTTACGGTGGCCTATGGATTCCTCAACATATTCCCTGGCAGAGGTGCTCCCTGAACGGACCTCAACAAAAACCAGGTAGTCCCGGTCACGGGCAATAAGATCTATTTCACCAAGTGGACAGGTATAGTTCCTGGACAAAATGAGGTAACCTTTTTCCTTGGTTAAATAATTTTCGGCAATCTTTTCACCAAGTGCTCCTATTTCTTTCCTGCTAAGGCCTGCTTTCACGGGACACCTGCCTCCTTCCTGGGCTTGTTAACCGGGAGTAAAATATCGTTTACTGCCTGGCTTCTTGTTTCCTGTCTCCTGTCCCCTTTTTGTTTACTGCCCTTGCTTCTTCTTGTTTCTTGCTTCTTGAAAACTAGAAGAGTTTGAAGGTTCTGCGGTGTATGGGGGAGACGCCAAGGGTTTTGAGGGCTTGTCTGTGTTCTGGGGTTGGGTATCCTTTGTGCCTGGCAAATCCGTAACCGGGATAGATCCGGTCATAAAATTGCATGATGTTGTCTCTCAAAACTTTTGCGATAATTGAAGCGGCTGCTATTGATAAACACAGGGCATCGCCGGAGCGGACAGCTTCGTTGGGGAAATCCAGGTCTGGGAGGGCAAAACCATCGGATAGAACATAGTGCGGTGGGGGGCTGAGCTGCTGAACAGCCCTTTTCATGGCTTCGAGGGAAGCCTGGTAAATGTTAATTTTGTCGATGAGGGCAACATCTACTAATCCTATGCCTACCGACCTGGCTTTTAAGCTGATAATTTTAAAGAGCCTGTCCCTCTGGGCAGGGGAAAGTTGTTTGGAATCTTTTACTTCGGACCAGTAATCATCCTTTTTGGGATCCAGTATAACGGCGGCGGCTACAACCGGTCCGGCTAAAGGCCCCCTCCCGGCCTCATCTACGCCTGCAATTAGTTTATATCCCTGATTTATGAGATGATTTTCTTTAATCCTCATCCTATGTAGATATTCCTGTTTTTGTAGTTGTTTAGGACTGGAATTTAGCATCGTTTTCGGGTTCCTCTAAACTTATACGCCCCAGTTCCCCTTTCCTAAAGTCATTGAGAATAATCCGGGCCGCCTTCAGGGTATCCACTTGACTGCCTTTTTTAAAACATCCCCTTACCCTGCCGACCTCCACCAGTAGTTTTTCGTGGTTATGAAGCAGATCTGCATCTTTAAGCGCATAGTAATCTAATAATAACTGCAATTTTTTTTCTTGGAGGGAAATCCGTTTCAGGAGCCAGGCAGCCATGTTTTCTATTTCCAGGGACTTCAAATTAACAGAACCAATGACTGCCAGGGCCAGCAAGCTGTCTTCATCTTTTAGGTAGGGAGACAAAAGGCCGGGTGTGTCCAGCATTTCCCACCCACCCTGTAACCTGATCCACTGGATCCCCTTTGTTATCCCAGGGGCTGCACCGGTTTTGGCCGGTGCCCTCCGGGTAAGGCGGTTAATGATGGAGGATTTTCCAACGTTGGGTATCCCGGCTACCATCAAGCGCAAAGGGCGTTTAAACTTTAAATTTGTGGGGCGAAAACTGTTTAGTCGTTGATGAAAATTTTTAAGATCTGCTTTGCTATTGGCGTTAAAAGCTAAAACGGACTCGTTTAGTCCTGTAAAAAAATCTAACCAACGGTCCGTTATTCTTTCATCAGCAAGATCCGCCTTATTTAAAATGACCAGCTTCTTTTTCCCTGCAAGCAACCTTTGGAGTCTATTATTCCTGCTTGTCAAAGGTAGGCGGGCATCAAGCACTTCCAGCAAAAGGTCAACATATTTGATTTTTTCCTGCAGTTTTTTTTCTTCTCCGGCCATGATGCCGGGATATAACTTTTTGCCCATTTAATTAGCCACTAATTAGCCATGGAAGCAATATTCAGGCCTGCTGCACCCAGTAACCTTGCTTCAAATGGCGGCCAGAAAACCACAAAGGCCTTACCTTTGATTAGTTCCAACGATACATAGCCGACTGCAGGATCACGGCTATCCATACTATTGCTACGGTTGTCCCCCAGGACAAAAATATGTCCCTCCGGGACAACAACAGGCCCATAATCTGACATACCGCGGCTTTCAATATAGGGTTCGTTGACCTCCTGATCATTAATAAATAATTTCCCGTTTATTATTTCTACACGATCTCCTTCTACAGCAACGATCCTTTTAATAAAATCCCTTTGTGGAGAATAGTTAAAAACAATAATTTCGCCTTTATCCGGTTTCTTAAAACGATAGATAGCCTTATTAACAATCAAGCGTTCGTGGTGTTGAAGGGTTGGGTACATTGAGGTCCCTTCCACTAAAAAAACCTCAAACAGAAAAAGCCTGATTATGATTGCAATGGCAACTGCCATAACAATCGATTTGATCCATTCTATTGCCTCTTTTTTTGCAGATTTTACTCTTTCCCTTTGTATGTCATTATTCTCCATCTTTTCAGACTCCAATTTTTGGGGTTTCCAAAGAAACAAATTTTCAAGGACTACCTTCTGATTTCTTTTATCCTGGCAGCCTTACCCCTGAGTTTCCTCAGGTAATAAAGTTTGGCACGCCGTACTCTACCTTTACGGACGACTTCGATCTTTGTGATTTTGGGGGAATGCAGTGGGAAGACCCTTTCCACTCCTACCCCGTAAGAAATCCTGCGGACCGTAAAACTTTCATTGATGCCCCTGCCCTTACGGCTGATCACTACACCCTCAAAAATTTGGATCCTTTCCCTGTTGCCCTCTACGACTTTAAAATGAACCCGTACCGTGTCGCCGGGGGAAAAATCTGTAATTTTTTCCTTTAAATAATCTCTTTCAACATGTCTGATTAATTCCATTTCCCTGTACTCCTTTCCTGCCAACTCACTAATATTACCACATCACAAAGAGAGAAACAATAACAATAATGTTTACCTTTTTTATATTTTTTTGTGGGCAGGGAAGGAACCCTGCCCCCGCAATTTCCTGTTTCTTGCTACCACTTTGGTAGAACGGGCCTATTTTATAATTCCCCCGGCTTATCCTGGGTTTGTGTTTTGTCCTGAATGTATTTTTTAAGGTATTGTTCCTGTTCCCTGGTTAGTTCCGCATTTTGTAGCAGATCCGGGCGGCGTTTTAATGTACGTTCAACCGACCTTTGGGCCCGCCATTGTCGGATAAGCTCGTGGTTTCCAGATAGGAGGACCTCGGGGACACTCATGCCCTCATATTCCCGCGGCCGGGTGTACTGCGGGTATTCAAGCAAGCCGGCCACGAAGGTTTCTTCCTCCAGGGAAGCATCGCTTAAAACTCCGGGTATAAACCTTACCAGAGCATCTACTATAACCATAGCCGGAATTTCGCCCCCGGTAAGGATATAGTTGCCAATTGATATTTCCTCTTCGGCAAGGTACAGGCGCACCCGTTCGTCCACGCCCTCATAATGGGAACAAAGGATAATTAGATGTTCTTCCTTGCTTAACTCCTGGGCTTTTTCATGGTTGAATAAAGTTCCCTGGGGAGACATGAGAATTGTTTTGCTTTTTTTACTGCTTTTTCCCCGGATTGTTTTCACTGCCTTAAAAAAAGGCTCCGGTTTCATGACCATCCCGGGTCCCCCGCCAAAAGGGTAGTCATCAACTTTGCGATGTTTGTCATCGCTGTAGTCCCTTAAATCATGGGTATTTATTTGAAGCAGACCCTTATCCCGGGCCCTTTTGATCATGCTTTCGTTAAAAACACCCTCGAACATCCCCGGAAAAATTGAAACTATATCGATCAACACTGTCCTGCACGCACCCTTAATCTAGTAAACCCGGTATTGGTTCCAACAATAGATAGCCCTTTTCTAAATTGATCTCCTTCACTATATCTTTGAGGGCAGGTACGAGAAGATCCTTTTTTTTATCCTTCTTGTCCCCTGCAGTATCTCCTTGTTCAATAACATAAACGTCATTGCTGCCTGTTTTGATAATATCCTTGACCAAACCTATTTTCAGGCCCCCTGTAGTGAAGGCCTCCAGACCAATGATCTCATCATAATAATAGCTTCCTGCAGGCAGGGGAACCCTTTCGGAAGGAGGGATCTGCACCAACATGCCCCTCAGTTTCTGGGCATCTTCCCTGGTATCACAATTTTCAAAATGCATTATCCATAAGTTTTGGTGGAGAAAAGCACTTACAACCGTTTTAAATAGAGATCCTTCCTTGCCCTCCAATTTTACTTTATCCAGAGTGTAACATCTTTCCGGAAAATCAGAATAGGGATAAACTTTGACCTCCCCCTTGATACCGAAGGGAGAGAGGATTTTCCCTATAGTAACCATTTTAGGCCTTTGAGGCATTTGTTTCCCCCGTTATTCGATGATCTCTACCATCACCCTTTTATTCTCTTTTATGGCAGCAGCGTTAACAACGGTCCTAATTGCCTTGGCAATGCGTCCTTGCTTGCCAATTACCTTGCCCATGTCTTCCTGGGCAACCTTTAATTCCAATATTATGGAGCGTTCCCCTTCTACTACTGTAACCTCAACTTGATCGGGGTAGTCAACCAGTTCTTTAGCAATATACTCCAGCAAATCTTTCATTTTATTTCAACTCCTCATCGCCAATTAGTAAACCTGTTGCCCCGTTCTGGTATATAAGGACTTTACTGTATCCGAAGGTTTGGCACCTTTAGCAATCCATTCTTGATATTTGTCCCTGTTAATTTCAAAGGTCGTAGGAACTGTCGTAGGATTGTAATAACCAATTTCTTCAATAAACCTTCCATCCCGTGGGGCGCGGGAATCCGCAACCACAATACGGTAAAAAGGCTTCTTTTTGGTCCCAATTCTCTTTAAACGAATGCGTACCGGCAAAATAAGCACCTCCTCTATTTTACTTTATTTCAAAAGGGGAAAAGGCCCCTTTTTTTTATTTTACCTTTTTCCATGGCGTTTACCTGTTTGAAAAGCTTTTTCATCTGCTCAAACTGTTTTAAAAGCCTGTTAATGTCCTGAACGGTGGTGCCGCTTCCTTCCGCAATGCGGCGTCTGCGGCTGCTGTTGATAATTTCCGGTTTCTGCCGCTCCTTTTTGGTCATGGAATTTATGATTGCTTCCACTTTCACCAGCTCCCTGTCATCTATGGAAAGATTTTTAATGCTCTTCCCAGCCCTGTTAAACCCAGGAATCATTTGCAGGAGTTCTTCAAGCGGCCCCATCTGTTTTATTTGTTGTAATTGTTCCAGGAAATCCTCAAAAGTGAAGGTTTGGGTGCGAATTTTCTTCTCCAGGGCGCGGCCTTTTTCAACATCAATGGTACTCTGGGCTTTTTCGATCAGGGAAAGAACATCGCCCATCCCCAGTATTCTGGAGGCCATCCTATCAGGATAAAAAGGTTCAAAGGAATCGATCCTTTCACCAAGGCCTACAAATTTAATGGGGCAATTTGTTACTGCTTTAACAGAAAGTGCTGCTCCCCCTCTGGAATCACCGTCCAGTTTGGTCAAAATAACACCGGATAACCCAAGCTGCCCATGGAAAGCCTCCGCCACGTTAACCGCATCCTGGCCCGTCATGGCATCAACCACCAAAAGAATTTCCAGGGGGTTGGATTCCTCCTTGAGAGCCCGGAGTTCCTGCATCAATTCCTCGTCGATATGCAACCTTCCGGCAGTATCAAAGATAACGTAGTCGGATCCGCTTCTTGCTGCTTCCGCCAGAGCCAGGCTCGCAATATTTACAGGATTGTCCTTACCCTTGCTGAAAACAGGTACCCCTGCTTCCTTACCAAGGGTCTGCAGTTGTTCAATAGCAGCGGGGCGGTAAACATCCAGGGCAACCAGGAGAGGATTATGTCCCTTTTTTTTCAAATGAACCGCCAATTTTGCTGCAGTAGTCGTTTTCCCGGATCCCTGCAGCCCTACGAGCATGAGGGCACGGGGGGGATCCTGCAAGGGGGCAATTTTGCTTTGCTGTTCCCCCATTAGCTTGACGAGCTCTTCATGAACGATCTTGATAACCTGCTGTCCCGGGGTCAGGCTTTTTAAAACTTCAGCCCCAATGGCTCTTTCTTTTAGCGAAGAAATAAACTGCTTCACTACTTTGTAGTTAACATCGGCTTCTAATAAGGCCAGGCGGACTTCCCGCAAAGCACTTTCAACGTCTTTTTCATTTAGTTTGCCTTTTCGTTTTAACTTGCGAAAGGTTTCCTGTATTTTTTCAGACAGTCCGCTAAATAGCAAAGTTAGGCCGCTTAAAGCGCGGCTCCCTCCTTCAACATGAGAATTTCTCCTTTACATTTATACACCATTCGGAGCACAAAGTAAAGTCCCTTGCCTTTTATTCAGGAAAGCAATGCTTCTGCAAACTTAGCAGCATCAAATAGCTCTAGATCCTCTTCTTTTTCCCCTACACCTATCATTTTCACCGGAATACCCGTTAAATCCTTTACTGCAATAACAATGCCTCCCCTGGCAGTACCGTCAAGTTTTGTGAGCACTATGCCGGAAACCGGGAGAAATTCCTGAAAATATTTCGCCTGGACAACCCCATTTTGGCCGGTGGTAGCATCCAAAACAAGCAGTATTTCATGGGGGGCCCCTTCCAGAGCCTTGTTAATTACCCTGTAAATTTTTTGGACTTCCTGCAACAGGTTTGACTTGGTGTGCAGCCTGCCGGCGGTATCACAAAGCACTACGTCAACTTCACGGGCAATAGCGGCGCTAACAGCATCGTATATTACTGCCGAGGAGTCACCCCCCAGTTGGTGTTTTATCAGCCCGGCCCTCACCCTCTGGGACCATTCCTCAAGCTGTTCGATAGCCGCAGCCCTGAAGGTATCGCCAGCGGCCAGAAGGACAGATTTTTGTTCCTTCCGAAAACGGTGGGCTATTTTAGCAATGGTTGTTGTTTTCCCCACACCATTAACGCCGACAACCAGTATTACCATCGGTGAATGCGGCAGGGAAGAATAGGAAAACCCCTCTTCAACCTCCATTATTTCTGTCAGTAACCCCCGCAGAACCTCCCTGGCAGCAGAACAATTCTTAATTTTTTGTTCTTTGATGCGCTCTTTGAGCAAACTGACCAGCTTAATGGTTGTTTCCATACCGACATCAGCTGCTATTAAAATTTCCTCCAACTCTTCAAAAAAGTCTTCGTCTATCTCTGTTTTTTTAAAAAGGGAGTCAAATTGATTTTTAAATGTTTCTTTAGTTTTCTGCAAACCTTTTTTAAGATAGTTTAACATCTTTTACCAATCACCCTGCTTTTTTTGTAAGATTCACCGATATAACTTTGGAGACCCCTTTTTCCTCCATGGTTATGCCGTAAAGCATATCAGCCTCTTCCATGGTTTGCCGGCGGTGTGTAATGATAATAAATTGTGTAGCCTGGACGTGTTTCTTTAAATAATACAAAAATCTGGCCAGGTTATTTTCGTCCAAAGAGGAATCTATTTCATCTAAAATACAAAAGGGAACAGGCTTATATTGTAATAAAGCAAAGAGTAAAGCAATGGCTGTCAATGCTTTTTCTCCCCCGGAAAGAAGGTTGATGTTCTGTAGTTTCTTGCCCGGGGGCTGGGCAACTATTTCAATCCCAGAATCCAGGATGTTTTCTGGATCAGATAACCTTAATGAGGCCTGCCCGCCTCCAAATAGTTTGGCAAATATTTCAAAAAAGTTGCTTTTGATAGCGTTAAAGGTTTGAAGAAAACGTGCTTCCATATGCTGATCCAGTTCTTCCACGATCTTCTGAACGCCCTTTTTCCCTTCAAGTATGTCCAGCCGCTGTTTTTCCAAAAAGGAAATCCTCTTTTGCAGACGCTCAAATTCTTCTATGACGCCAACATTAACATCTCCCATGGAAGCAATTTCATGGGCCAAAGATAGTTTTTTTTGGGCTAAGATTGTCTCCGACTCCTCCTGCCCCCATTGTTTTTCCTGCAATAATTCCGGGGTTACTTTGTACCTGTCCTGCAATTGAACCAGTAAATATTTCAGGCCTTCCTCAGCCTTAATATACTCCACATTAAGGCGCTGGTAGTTTCTTTCGGACCTTTCCAGAAAACGTTGCCATTTTTCTTTTGCCATGAGCAAATCTCTTTTTTCCTGCTTAAATTTATTGACTTCTTCCTGGAGGGAAGCCAGTAATTTTTCAACCTTTTCTACTTCCTTGCTTTCCTGCTCTTGTGCCAGTAAAAGCGTTCTTTCCTGCAAATCTAATTCTTTTAGTTCTTTGTCCAACTGCAACCTTTCCTGCTGGAGTCCGGCCAAAAGTAGATTCAGGCGCCCTTTTTCTTCTTCATACCCCTGCAACAACTGCAGAATATTGCTTTCTTTCTCCTGAAGGGCAGAAAACCTTACCCTTACCTCCACTAAAACTTTTTCCAGTTCCTTATATTCTTCTTCTTCCCTGGATAACCTCAGGGCCCTGTTATTTAGTTCCTCTTTTTTTTGCAGGAGATCGCGGCAAATCCGTTCCAATTCTGCCTCTTTATGCTTCCTGCTTTCTGATAATTCCCGGCATTGGGCGAACAATTTTTCTTTTTTTCCCTGCAGAGTTAGAAGATCCTCCGCCAGCCCCTTTTTTTCAGTATTGAGTCTCTCTAAACTGCTTACCTCTTCGAGCAGGTTTTTCTCCAGCTCCTTGTTCTTTGATTCCAAATTTTTAGCACTTTGCTGCTCTTTCTGGTAGCGTTCTACTAAGATGTCCAATTCTTCATGATTGCTGTTATTGCTCTTTTTCAATTCTAAAATTTCGGATTCCAGTTTTTTTAATTCGCCTTTACGCTCTAACAATCCGTAACGTTCCCGTGGCTGGTAACCTCCAGAGATTGCTCCCCCCGGTGTAATCATTTCACCGTCCAGGGTTACTATTCTCCAACCCTTATAACTACGGGCAAGTTGCAGTGCTCTTTCCAAATCTTCTGTTACGAGCACCCCTCCAAGGAGATAGTCAACCACCTTTTTAAATTTTTCAGGGACCTGGACAAGATGATTTGCTACTCCCAGAAAACCATCCCGAAGTGGCGGAACATCTTTTTTGGGAGAGGGCCTGAGCAGATTTAAGGGTAAAAATGTTGCCCTTCCGGCCCTGCTTTCTTTTAAAAATTTGATCGCTGCACTTGCAGAGGTATCATCTGCCACAACGATATGCTGCACCGCTGCTCCCAGGGCCACATCAATGGCCCTTTCTAATTGTTGGGGAACACTAATAAGGCTTGCTACAGGGCCAAAAACATCCTTCAGGGCCTGCCCGGAGGAAGAGGCCCGCAGCACTGCTTGCACACCATTATGATATAAACTTAAATTTTTCTCACTTTCCTTCAAATATTGTAAATGGGCCTTCTTTTTTGTCAGGAGACCCTGCAGGCTGCTGATTTTGTTTTGCCTCTCTTTGATCCTGGTAGACAAATCCTCAATCACTTTCAAGGAAGTTTGCAGTTGGTAGTTCTGTTCTTTTTGTAGTATTTGCATCCTTTGGATGGAGGCAATGGCTTGATCTCTTTTTTTTAAAAGCTGTTCAAGTTGGATTCCCTTTTTTTTCTCCTCTGTTTCCAGGGTTTTGATACTTTCCGAAAGTTCGCTATCCCTTGCCCGGTTATTTTGAAGAAAATGTTCCAGGGTATTCTTTTCCAGGTTCAATTCCATTACTTGCTCCCTTAATGCCTCCAGGGCGATTAAATCCTTTTCTTCCTTTAACTGTGTAATCTTTTCCCTTAAAACAGAAGCTTTGTTGCCCAGGGCCTCTTGTTCTTCCTGGATAGGCCCCAATTCTGCCACATTTTTGGCACAGGTTTCTTCCAAAGAAGCAATCCTTCCTTGCAATTCCTTAATACTTTCCTCTTTCAAATTTTTTTTATCTATAAGAAACCTCTTTTGTTCTTTTAACAGACCTAGATTGTGTCCGTTTTTTTCAATGGTTTGCTTTTGTTCTACCAGTAGTTTCTTTTTTTGTTCCAGTTCAGCCAGCTTTTTCTCTTCATAGAGACAGGCTGCTGCTTCTTTTTGTTGCAATTCTGTCAGGGTTTTCTGCTTAGCTTCCATAGCCAGATTTATATTTTGCATTTTCTTCTTAGTTTTTTCCAACTGCTGCTTGTGCAAGAAATATTCATTGAAAAGGATTATTTTTTCGGTTTCGGAAAGCTGTTCGGATAGTTCCCTGTATTTCCTGGCCTTTTCAGCTTCCTGAAAAAGGGAAGCCTGTTGCCCGGTGAGTTCAGCCAGCAAATCCTCGATTCTTAGAAGATTGCTGCTCAGTTCAGCCAACTGCACCCCGGCTGTTTTTTTTCTTTGTTTATACCTGTAAATTTCAGCAGCTTCTTCAAAAAGCTCCCGGTGTTCCTCGGGTTTGGCATTGATTAATTGTTCAACCCTGCCCTGTCCTATAAAGGAATAAGTTTCGGTGCCAATGCCTGTGTCCCAGAAAAGCTCTGTTATATCCCGGAGCCTGCAGGAATTATTATTTATATAAAATTCCCCTTCCCCCGAACGATATATCCTTCTAGTAATGGCAATTTCCCGGTAATCCAGGGAAAGGAACTGATCAACCTTGTCAAAAACCAAAGAAACCTCCGCATAATTTAGAGGCTTACGTTCTGTTGATCCACAAAAGATAAGTTCTTCCATTTTTGAGCCCCGCAGCAGTTTAACGCTTTGCCCACCCAGCCCCCAGCGGACTGCATCTACCAGGTTGCTTTTACCACAGCCATTCGGGCCTACGACAACCGTAATGCCGGGGGAAAATTTCATTTTAACCTTTTCAGAAAATGATTTGAAGCCGATGATTTCCAAAAACTTTAAATACATGCAACCACCCTGACTAAATAATAAAAAACTGGCTAGTTTTTTCCGGTAAAATATTGATAGGCTTTCTTAGCAGCCGATTTTTCTGCCTCTTTTTTACTTTTTCCTTTTCCTTTTCCCATTATTTTACCTGCAAACTTTACCACGGCTACAAAAGTTTTGTCATGAGGTGGTCCGAAGTCTGAGATAATTTCATAAACAGGTATTTCTTCCAATTGCAGTTGGCACATTTCTTGAAGCAAGGTTTTATAGTCGGCGAAGATAAAGTTTTCCTTCTTTGTATCCATTAAAAGGGGCCTAAAAAGATCCAGCACCAGCGGCCTGGCACGTGAAAAACCCACATCTAGAAAAAGAGCACCAATAAGTGCTTCCAGTGCATCTGCGAGCAAAGATTGTTTGTTAAATCCCTTACTGGCAAGCTCCCCTTTCCCAAACCTGATATAAGAGCCCAGGTTTATACCCCGGGCGAGCCTTGCCAATGATTCTTCATTAACTATGTTATGGAGCATCAAGGTTAGCTTTCCCTCTGAAAAGCCCGGGAAAGCCTTGAATAATTCTTCTGATACAACCAACCCCAGAACAGCATCCCCCAAAAATTCAAGGCGTTCATTGCTCTGGATATTTTCGGCTTCATTAGCATAGGAAGAATGAGTCAGAGCTTGTTGATAAAGATCCAAATTCTGAGCCGGCCAGCCTAAAAGCTTGAGAAGTACGGCAGTAGTATCTTTCACTTTAGAGCCGCTCCTCATCCGCAGGTTCATATTTTTTAACAACCAAACAGGCATTTGTTCCCCCAAAACCAAATGAGTTGGACATGGCAACCTTGATCTCTTTTTCTCTTGCAACGTTGGGAACATAATCCAGATCACATTCAGGATCCTCATATTCATAATTAATAGTAGGGGGTATGATGCCATGTTTCATACTTAAAAGAGTGGCGACCATCTCTACCCCTCCAGCGGCACCAAGCAGATGGCCGAGCATCGATTTGGTTGAACTGACCAGGATTTTTTTGGAGTTATTGCCAAAAATTCTTTTGATCGCAAGTGTTTCTATTTTATCGTTATATTCCGTAGAAGTTCCATGGGCATTAATATAGTCAACTTCTTCCGGGCTAAGCCGGGCATCATTTAAAGCCCTTTGCATACAGATATAGGCGCCCTGACCTTCTGGATCAGGGGCTGTCATATGGTGTGCATCCCCAGACATGCCGTAACCTACTATCTCCGCGTAGATGGGAGCATTCCTTCCCAGGGCATGTTCCAGGGTTTCCAGGATCAAAATCCCGGCCCCTTCACCAATTACAAAACCGTCCCTGTGTAAATCAAATGGCCTGGACGCTTTTTCCGGGGCATCATTGCGGGTGGACATAGCGCGGGCAGCACAAAAACCGGCAAAAGCAATAGAGGTAACGGGGGCCTCAGCCCCGCCTGCAATCATGACATCAGCTTCACCCCTTTGCAAGATCCGGAAAGCCTCGCCAATGGAATGGGTTCCGCTGGCACAGGCGGTAACCAAGGTAACGTTGGGACCCCGGATGCCATGGACTATTGATATATAGCCGGAGGCCATATTGGCAATAAGCATGGGGACTAAAAAAGGAGTTACCCTGCGGGGGCCTTTGGCTAATAATATTTTAAACTGTTTTTCAATAGTATCCAATCCCCCTATGCCCGAGCCAACAGCAACCCCTATTCTTTCCTTATCTTCATTTTCCAGGTTTAACTCTGCATCTTTCAGGGCCATTTGTGAGGCAGCCTGGGCAAAATGGGTAAAACGGTCCATTTTTTTAACATCCCGTTTTTCCATATAATCCTCGGGTACAAAGTCTTCAACTATAGCAGCAATACGTGTAGGAAACTCCTGCATATGTTCGATAACCCTTACACCGCATTTCCCTTTTTTAAGGCCTTCCCAGTATTCGTCCTTTCCGCTACCTATTGGTGTTATAGCGCCAACTCCGGTAATGACCACGCGTCTAGCCACGCACTTCACCTCATTTATACAGCTGTCTGGTGTGTTTTAAAGTTCCCTTATACTAATTATTTTGAAATATTTTCCTCTATGTAATTGACAATATCACCAACTGTTTTAATTTGTTCCACATCTTCATCGGCAATTTCCAGATCAAATTCTTCTTCAAGGGCCATTACCAGTTCAACTACATCCAATGAATCTGCATCAATATCCTCAAAAGTGGTCTCTGTAGTAATTTTTTTGGAATCAACGTCCAGCTGCTCCACGATTAAGGTCCTTACCTTTTCAAAAATATCCATTTTAAAAGTTCACCCCCCTTCCCAAGGTTGACAACAATATTTTGGGACGAAAATGGTTGATTACAAAACCAACCCCCCATCGATCGCTATTACAGCACCGGTAATATAATTTGCCTCCCGGGCTAAAAATAGAACTGCTTGCGCAACATCTTCAGGTTTTCCAAACTTTCCCAATGCTATACGGGACAAAGCTGCTTTTTTAAGTTCTGGGGGCAATTCTTCTGTCATATCAGTTTCTATAAAACCGGGGGCAATAGCATTGACGGTTATGCCCCGTTTGCCCACCTCTTTTGCCAGCGATTTTGTTAAAGCAATGACACCGCCTTTTGAAGCTGCATAGTTGGTTTGCCCACTGTTTCCAACCAATCCCGAAATAGAAGCGATATTAATAATTCTTCCACCACTTTTTTGCTTTAAAAGGGGCCTTAAAACGGCTTTACAGGGGTTAAAAACCCCTTTCAGGTTAGTATCGATTACCAGATCCCAATCTTCAGGTTTCATGGAAATAAGGAGGTTATCTCTCCGTAAACCTGCATTATTAATAAGTATATCAATTCTTCCAAAATGATCAAGGGCAGCTTGAACCATCCTTTCACATTCCTCCAAGGAGGTTACATCTGCCTGAAAAGTAATGCCCCTGCCTCCATTTTCTTCTACTTCCTTTAACACTTTTTCAGCAGCATCTGCCTGACTGTGGTAATTAATAAGCACTGCCGCACCTGCGCCGGAAAGGGCAAGGACGATTTCTTTACCTATACCCCTGGAACCGCCTGTTACCAGGGCAACCTTTCCTTCTAAACCCATTATTAGCCGACCTCCCTGAGCAATTTGCTAAACCTGCTGAATGTTTCCAGATTTTCAACAGGAGATATTTTGGTTTTCCTGTCTATTTTTTTCATAAAGCCGGTCAAAGTATGCCCCGGGCCGACCTCTACAAAAAGGTTATGTCCATCACGGAGTAAAAGTTTCATGGAATCTTCCCATAAAACAGGGGAAGATACTTGTTTAATAAGCGATTCCCTGATCCTTTGGGGATCTTTTAAATATTTTGCACTTTCGTTGGCTACAAAAGGATATTTTGGTTCCTTAATTGAGACATCTTTTAATAGTTGCTCCATTTTTTCTTCAACAGGTTTAAGCAATTTACTATGAAAAGGAGCACTAACAGAAAGCATCACAGCCCTGCCCCTGCTCTCCTTAACTAAACGGCATACTTCTTCTACCCCTTCTTTGTAACCTGCGACGACTATCTGCCCGGGGCAATTATAGTTGACCGGTTCAACATGGGAAAAAAGGCTGCCTTGCCTGCAGAGAGTATGTACTTGTTCAGAGGTAAGTCCCATGACTGCTGCCATTGCACCCCTTCCTGGAGGAACAGCCTCCTGCATGTATTGGGCTCTTTTCTGGACCAGGTAGAGACTTTCCTCAAATTCCAGTGCTTCTGAACATACAAGGGCGCTATATTCTCCCAGGCTTAAACCTGCCACAGCCCCTGGCAAGAACCCCTTTTCCTTTAACACGGTAAAAATAGCTACGCTGGTAGTCAAAACTGCGGGCTGGGTTATTTCCGTTCTTTTAAGTTCTTCTTCTGTCCCCTCAAAAATTTTTTTGCTTAACTCAAACCCCAGAATTTCATCTGCTTTTTGAAAAACAGCCCTTGCACTGGGGTAGGTTCTGGCAAATTCTTGCCCCATACCTACATACTGGGCACCCTGGCCCGGGAAAAGAAAGACACAGTTTTGCATAAAAACCTCCCATTTAAGACAGACTCTAAAACAGACTCACTATTTAATACGGACCTGCTACCACCTCAAAACAGCGGAACCCCAGGTCAACCCTGCTCCGAATGCTACTAGGGCCAGGAGGTCCCCACTTTTTATTTTCCCATCCTGAAGGGCTTCGTCCAACAAGACAGGGATTGCGGCGGAAGACATATTTCCATAACGCTGTATATTAACTAGAACCTGCTCGGATTTTAGCCCTAATTTTTTACAGGCCAGTTCTATGATGCGGATATTAGCCTGATGTGGTAGTAGAAAATCCAGGTCTTGTGGTGTTTTTCCACACATATTAAGGACGTGCAATGTAGATTCAGTCATGACTTTTACAGCGAATTTAAAAATTTCGGGTCCGTTCATCTTTACATAATGCTGCCTTTCCTGGATTGTCTTTTTCGATGGAGGCAGCCTACTCCCCCCTGCCGGGATATAAAGCAAGTTGGCTTTACTACCGTCAGAATACATTTTAGAGGCCAGTATGCCACGATCCCCTTCTGCCTTTTGCAGTACAACAGCACCAGCACCATCTCCAAAAAGAACACAAGTGTTTCTATCCTGCCAGTCAATGATGGGTGAAAGGGTATCAACCCCTACCAGGAGAACATTTTTGGCAGCATCCATTTTCAGGTATTGTTCTGCTATATTTAGGCCGTAAAGAAAACCTGTACACCCTGCGGCAAGATCAAATGCTGCTGCGTTGGAAGCGTTTAGTTGGGCCTGGATCAAGCAGGCTGCAGAAGGTAAAGTTAGATCTGCCGTAACTGTGGCGACAATAAGAAGGTCAATATCCTCAGGGGTTAACCCGGCTCGTTCAAGAGCTATCTGGGCAGCCTTAACGGAAAGGGAAGTATTCGTTTCTTCGCCGCTCAACATCCTTCTTTCCCTGACCCCTGTCCTTGTCCTGATCCATTCATCACTGGTTTCTACTATTTTTTCCAAATCAATATTGGTAATCTTTCCAGCCGGCAATGCCCTTCCAGTCGAAACTATCGCAACCTTTTCCCCGGCTTTCATAGCCCCTCATCCTTTCTGCGTAGTTAACCTCATCGCTTCCTCAATTTTCCTATTCGTATTATTGTTAACAAATGGGTATACTTGCTTTAGTAACGCCTGGGCAATAGTTTTACCACTTGATGCTCCATGGCATTTAATGCAAACACCCTTTACGCCAATTAATAAAGCCCCCCCATGTTCCGATTCATCCAAATTAGCCCTTACCCTTCTAAATACCGAAAGGAGCAAGGTGGAGGCAACCCTGGCCTTAATGTCCTTCTTAATTTCAGCATGAAGGTAACTAAAAATATCCCTGGAAACACCTTCAATGCTCTTTAACAATACATTTCCTCCAAAACCGTCACAGATGAGAACATCAGTCATGTTTTGAAAAATGTCTTTTGCTTCTACATTTCCCACAAAGTTTTGAACGTTTTCCTTAAAGAGATTATGGGCGGTTTTAATCTTGGCACTGCCCTTATTTTCTTCGCTCCCCACATTTAACAAAGCAATACGTGGGTTTTCTCTTCCAAGGACCTCCTGGGCATATATTTTACCCATTAAAGCATATTGAAGCATATGCTCAGGTTTAGCATCTACATTGGCTCCTACATCAAGCAGCACTATCCCGCCGCCCTTAAAAGTCGGGATAACGGTCAACAACCCTGGACGTTTAATGCCATTTATTCTTCCTAGAAAGAGAAGCCCTCCCGCCATAAGGGCACCGGTATTTCCTGCACTAATAATTGCTTCTGCTTCACCACGACGAACTAATTCCATTGCCACGACCATAGAGGCTTTTCTCTTACGTCTAATTGCCAACCCGGGATCCTCATCGTTCCCAATGGCTTCTTCTGTATTGATTATCCGAAGGCGTGGTATATTTATTTCCTGTCCAATGCTTTCATAGATTGCTTTTTCAGAGCCAACCAGCAGTACCTCCAGATCCGCTGCCCTGTTTACCGCTGAAATTACACCTTTCACTATTTCAGCCGGGGCATGATCGCCTCCCATGGCATCGACAGCTACGCGTAACAAATTACCCATCTCCCTTAAAATTCCCTAAAAACAAAAATAACCATGAATAAAACAATTCCCGGGCCAAAAAAAACATAGCCCAGGTTTTGACTTGAAATTTATTTTTTCTCATCAATAGTCATTACTTCATTACCTTTATAATAACCACACTCCGGGCAGACATGGTGGGGCAATTTTGCCTCATGGCATTGCGGACAGGCGACTAATCCAGGTGTAACAAGTTTCCAGTTTGCTCTCCGCTTATTTCTTCTTGTTTTAGATGTTCTCCTCTTAGGAACCGCCATGATTTACACCTCCTCCTCTATCTAGAACTGTTTAATCTATGCTAGTCTAATTTAGGGCAACTTATGCTATCCTTCTTTAAGCTTTTGCAACATGGACCAACGGGGATCGATGTTATCCTCAGCACAATCACAGTCATTTCTATTTTTATTAGTCCCGCAAATGGGGCAGAGACCCTTACAATCATTTCTACAGAGTATTTTCAAGGGCTGGGCGATCAGAAACAACTGTCTAAAATATTCCCTGAGGTCCAGTACATCCCCCCTGAAAATAAAATCATCCCCTTTTTCTTCGTCTACAAAGGCCAAACCATCTCCCTTTTCCCCTGAATCCTTGAGCTGTTTAAATTCATCATCTATACTACCCTGAAGCAAGAGGGTAAATTCATCCAGGCAGCGCCCGCAGGCAGCCCTAACCTTTGCCCACCATTTACCTTTTAAAAGAACCTGGTGTTGAACGTATGCTGCTTTTAAATCAACCTCTAAAATTATTTTTTCATTTTGGGAGAAATCTGTCCCAAGGGGATCGAGTTCTAGCCTGGCAGAATAGGGAAGAAAATCCCCCTCCGCCTTTTTCAGTTCGGATAGATATAGTTTCACTTTTTTTACCACCCATTAAAAACTAAGCTTAATTATATATGAGTTTTAACTTTATTGTCAAGATTTTACTTGCCCTGCAAGATTTGGCCTGAACCTAAAAGGTAACCCCGTCAACTAAATCCGAATCTTTATCGCTAAAAGCGATAACAATGCGGTTGGGTACACAAACAATACTCTGGTAGTTTTTACTAATCCATCCTGTATGGGCACAAATACCCTGGGGACAGAGCCCTTTATCTATAGGAAGCATCCTTACAGAACCGCCCTTGATCTCCAGCACAGCATTGTGTTCGTTATTTTCCCCAAA
>JBMNNS010000128.1:0-3334 GCA_050942625.1 Dethiobacteria bacterium | reverse complement strand
AGGGAGCGGCGGTGCGTCCAGCTCGGAAAAGCCTTTCTGGCTAGCGCATAGTACCGGGCGAACCGTGCTGGAGGCGATGTGTAATTTTGCCACCTTTACTCCAAGAACCCTTTTCAGTGCTCATAACCGCTTTATTGTTTTTGGAGAGGAAAGTGCCCGGGCAGGGATAGCAGATATGCTTGATTTTTTTGAACGCAACCGGGAATCCCGTACTACAGCCCATCTTTTAATTATTAAGGGGATGAAAGCCTCCAACTTTTTAAAGTCGGAATTTGAACTGGTACCGCTGCCGCCGGAAGGCGGGCTGGGGGTGATCCAAAATGCCAAAAACCGCCTGAGCACAGCCGTGGATGTGAACATTAACGACTTTTTAATTGCACTGGAGGAGGAGGGTATTGAACCGGTAGCAGCATGTTTCAAAGTCATCCCCAAAAAGCCCGTCCCCTTGGAAGGGGAGTTGAAAAGAGAAGAAATTATCCAGAGCCCTTTATTGGAAGGGGCAGCAGCCTTTAAAGGGGATAACCTGGTAGGATGGTTGAGTCCGACTGAAACAAGGGGGCTGCAATGGATCAGGGGAAAGATTAAAAAAACAACATTAGTTGTGGAAAACCCGGACGATCCGTCCAGTCTACTGGGCATTGAGGTAAGTGGTTCCCGCAGTAAAGTCATCCCTTCGGTTTCTGGAGGAAAACCGCAGATTGACATTAAGGTAGAACTAAAGGGCAACATCGACGATGCCCAGGGTTATTTTAACCCGGGAAAGGATTTAACGGTTATTAATAAAATAGAAAAGAAGATGGCAAGGGTGGTAGAGAAGGAAATTAAAGCAGTGTTACAGCGCTGCCAACAGGAGCTCAATACCGATGTTTTTGGCTTTGGTGCTACTATCAACCGCGCCTTTCCACAAGAATGGAAACGGTTAAAAGAACAATGGGAAACCGAATTTCCTGAACTGGAAGTATCGCTGGATGTCAAAGCCCATGTTCAGTATTCCGGATTAATTAACAAATCAACCCTGAAAGAATAAAAATATTAAAGGAAAATAATTTGGGGGGTCAGTTATGGCCATCGCAGGGATATTATTGCTGGGGATATTTCTAATTGCCTATGATGCCCCTACACTAAAACGGGAGAAGCGCTACAGGGATCTTCTTGTTTATTTAATCCTTGTTGCCCTGGGCCTTACCCTGGGTGTCCTTTTGCTTTTGGGGCTTCCTATCACCAGCCTTGGTATACAGATTGAAAACACTATCACTTTTCTCTTAGAAATGTTCAAAAAAATAGCCGGCCATTTTGTCTAACGCCTGAAAAAATTGAATCTATGTAGAAAATACTGTATACTTGTTGTTTGGGAACAAGGAATTAGAAGCGCTAGGAGTTGTGCACCTCATGAGGGAAAATATAAACAGGATCCCACAGCTACAGACAAAAGCTGACGCCGGTAGGATGTGGACAGGCCTTTTGTGCAGCCTCCGGCCACGGCAATGGACCAAGAACCTGCTGGTGTTTGCCGGGCTGCTTTTTTCCGGGCGTCTAACTGATCGGAGCCTGTGGTTACCCGCCGGCTCAGCCTTTTTAGCTTTTTGCCTGCTTGCCGGCGCCGTCTACCTGGGAAACGATCTCCTGGATCGGGAGCAAGACAGGCTGCATCCCAAGAAATGCCGCCGGCCTATTGCTTCAGGAGCAGTACCCCCTGTTGCTGCCCTGACTGCAGCCGGACTTCTTGGCCTGATTGGCCTCTACCTGTTATTCAGGGGCGGCAGGGCCACAGGTTGGCTGGGGTTGGGGTATATAGCTCTTAACCTTGCCTACAGTTTCAGATTGAAGGAGATACCGCTGCTTGACCTGTTTTCTATAGCCATGGGTTTTGTTCTCAGGGCAGTGGTTGGAGTAGTCGCCGTAAATGTAGAGCTTTCCCCCTGGTTTCTACTTTGCACCGTGCTCCTCTCCCTTCTTTTGGTTCTGGGAAAAAGGCGGCATGAACTCGTTTTTCTTGCACAGGGAGCGGCCGAACACAGGGCGGTTCTGGGCCGCTATTCCATAACCTTTCTAGATCAGATGATCAGTGCAATCTCCACTGCTACCCTGGTGTTCTATTCCCTTTATACCTTTTTTTCAGAAGCAGGGCAGCAATATGCCCTGATGTGGACCATACCACCGGTCCTTTATGGTCTATTTCGTTACTTGTACCTGGTTTATGAAAAAGGCCAGGGCGGCGAACCGGAAGAAATTTTACTCCGGGATACCGGGATCCTTGCCAGTGTTATCCTTTGGGTAGTAAGTATAATAGTAATATTATATTTGTAAATGGTACCATGTTGTTACTAGCCGATTAACCGGCTCAAGCTTAAGTCGGGGGGAAATGATGCTTAACAAGAAGGACAAAAAAAGAAAAATTCCGGCTAAAGTACTTTTGCTTCTACTGCTTCTTTTAGGATCAGCGGTATGGCTCTGGTTCTACCAGGCCACCTTTGTGGCCTTGCCCTACAACGATGCCATGGACTATGCCAGCCTGGGGCGGAACATTGCCCGGGGACAGGGAATCACCTCTGCCTATATGACCCCTTTGGGGCTCAGCATTCATCCCTTCCCCCAGCCCAACCTCTGGCGGGCCCCCCTTTGGCCCCTGGTATTGGGACTGGTACAACGTTTTTTCCCTTCCACTGATCCAGCGGTGGCCGGGGCCTGTGGTCTTCTTTACCTTGCCGGCCTGGTATTGCTTTTTCTCCTGGCTCACAGGCTCTTTAGCACCGGCATTGCTGTAGCTTCAACCCTGATCTATATTTTCAGCCCCTTAAACCTGCATTTTAGCACCTCCGGCCTGACAGAACCCATCGCCCTTGTCCTCATGCTGTTCTGGTTCTACTTGTTAACCCTGCCGGGCTGCCGTACCCCTTTGGGGGACTACCTCGTTGGAGCAGCCGGCGGCCTTTTTTACCTGGCTCGCTACAATGCCCTTATTTTTCTCCCCCTGGTAGCCGCCTACTGGTGGCTGCAGCGGCGGGAAGAAGGTTTTTCCCCCTTAACCCGGTTTACTGCCGGTTTTTTTATCCCGGCAGGGCCCTGGTTGATCCGTAATCTTTATCTTTTTGGTAACCCCATTTTTTCCCTGCAAAAATTTGAAATTCCGATGTTTACCACTGTATATCCGGCCTACAGCCTTTATATGATTCCCAGGGCTCCCGATGTCACTGGTTTTATCCGGTCCCAGCCTGCAGTTCTTTGGGAAAAAATCCAAACGGGGCTGGCAACATTTGGGGCAGAATTTTTTTCACCGGAATTTTCCGGCGTGACAACCGTGCTGTTGGTTCTTGCCCTTGCCGCCCTCATTGTT
>JBMNNS010000127.1:0-3373 GCA_050942625.1 Dethiobacteria bacterium | reverse complement strand
GGGGATGTTTACCCCTCCTTATACAGTTTCCAATTCTAATAGCTGTTTTCACACTTTTAAAAAATCCAGATATGATTAGGGGCACGGTGACAGATTTTAATCCATTTTTTCTATTTTTTAATTTGGATTTAACGAAGCCTGATCCTCTTTATATTCTACCTATACTTGCTGCTATAGCTACTTTTTTTCAACAAAGAATAGTAATGACTGATCCCAACCAAAAAATGTTTCTTTATGTGTTTCCAGTGATGATTATGTTTATTAGTATCAGTTTTCCGGCAGGTCTTGTTCTTTACTGGCTTACTAACTCGCTTTTTTCTATTGGAAACCATCTTGTGATTAAATATACTGACAATATTAAGGAAGAAGCCAATTCTAACACCAGAGGAGAAAAAAAGGAGCTTAATAAAAATTACAAATTACAGGCAGAGCAGCAATCCGGAAACATATTACAAAGTAAAAATGAAAAAAGCATCGATAAAAAATCTGTTTCCAGGGAAGCCCCTAAAATTAAGAAAAAGATTGTGAAGAAGAAAAAGAAGAAAGGGGCAAGAAAACAAAAATGACTAAATCTGTGGAGATAAGCGCTAAAACGGTGGAGGAAGCTGTACTTGAAGGCATAAATTTACTGGGGGTAAAAAGGAACAATATAAAAGTTGAGGTTATTAATGAACCTTCCCAGGGTTTTTTTAAAATTATTGGAAATAAACCTGCAAAGGTTAAAGTTAGCATCCTTAGGGAACCCGAAGAATATATCAAACATTTTTTATTGCAAATTATGAATAAAATAGGTTTAAATGGGGATGTTAACATTTTAACCAAGGATGAAGAAAATATTAAGCTGGAAATTGTTGGGGATAGCATGGGGGTACTGATAGGAAAACGGGGAAGTACTTTAAATTCTTTGCAATATCTTGCCAATATAGTATATCATAGACAGTTTAGTTTGGATAAAAAAAGGATATTGATCGATATTGAAAATTACAGGCAGAAACGTAAGAAATCCCTGGAAACACTTGCTTATAACCTGGCGTTAAAAGTCACAAAAACAGAAAAAGAAATTGAATTGGAACCGATGAGTGCCCAAGAACGGCGCATCATTCATTTATCTCTAAAAAATAATAAAAAAGTAACTACCTTTAGTAAGGGGGAAGAACCTAATCGGAAGGTTGTTATTGCTATGCGCTAATTTTTAGGTAAATAGGTAAAGTTGGACCGCATTGCCCTTGGTAGGTAGTGCGGTTTTTATATAAAAAAAGGTTAATAAGAACAGGATGGTGGGCCTTTTGGGTGAAACGATAGCTGCTATTTCCACCCCTCCTGGTGAGGGAGGTATTGGTATTGTCCGGATGAGCGGGCCAAAAGCCTGGCCTATTGCTGCGCAAATATTCAGGCGTGCAGCCGGTAAAAATAAGTTTCAAAATGAAGAAAAATTTGATTTTATCCCTCAACCCAGGAAACTTTACTATGGTTATATTATTGATGAAAATAAAAACAGAATTGATGAAGTGTTATTAACCTATATGCCCGCTCCCCATACTTATACATGCGAAGATATAGTTGAAATAAATGCCCATGGAGGGTTTATCCCCTTAAAAAAGATATTACAGTTGTTAATTAGGAAAGGTGCCAGACTTGCTGAAGCTGGGGAATTTACTAGAAGGGCTTATATAAATGGAAGGATTGACCTACTTCAGGCTGAAAGTGTTCTAGCATTAATTAGGGCTAAAACAGAAAAAGGGTTGCAAGCCGCAATACAAAGCCTCAGGGGCTACTTTTCAGAAGAGATTAAACAGATACGTGCAGCTTTGCTTACTATACTGGCTGAAATTGAAGCCGAGGTGGACTTCCCCCTTGATGAACTTGGTTTTGATGATTTTCACTACCAGCGGGTAAAAAAAAGGATAGAAAATATTAAAGAAAAGTTTGATATTTATAGAAAGAAAATACAGCATGGTAAAGTTCTACAGGAGGGCCTTAAAGTCGTGATAGCAGGAAGGCCAAATGTTGGTAAGTCATCCCTTTATAATTATTTAATAGGGGAAGAAAGAGCTATTGTCACAGAAATACCGGGAACCACAAGAGATTTACTAATAGAGTATATTAATATAAATGGTATTCCCATAAAAATTATTGATACTGCAGGTTTTCGTAGAAACGGCGACCAGGTTGAAAAAATTGGGATGGGGTATTCAAAAAAAGCACTAGAAGCTGCTGATCTCATTTTATTCATGATTGACCTTTCTGTTGGTATTATTGAAGAAGATCGCTGGATTTATCATTCCTTGCCACCTAGAGATGAAAAAGCTCTTTTTATTGTAGCAAATAAGTTGGATTTAGTAGACAAGGGAATTAAACAAACCAGGCAAGAAATATTAAAAAATTTTCCTGACGAGCATATTTTAGAAATTTCTCTTCTTGAGAAAAAAGGTTTAGCCGAACTTAAAGATGCTATATCGGGGGTTGTTTTCGAAGGTGGGTTCGCTGGAGAAGAAGATGCTATAATTTTAGAGGTTAGGTTAACAGAACTTTTCGAAAAAGCAGCCTTTTTTTTACAGGAAGCCCTTGCTTCTTTAGAAGCTAATTTTCCCCTTGATGTTATTAGCATAGACTTAAAACAGGTTTTTCGTTATTTGGGAGAACTTTTAGGTGAAGAAACAGGGGAGGAAGTGCTGGACTACCTTTTTAGTCGTTTTTGTATTGGAAAATAAGAAAAAAATTTTTAATGTTAGCAGGATAAAATTTCCTAATGTCGAATTATTTTATATATGCTTGAACAATATATTTATTTATTGTTGCTAATTGAAAAACCCTGAATATTATGGAAAGCGGGGTGCAAAAATGAAAGAGCAATGGGGCAAATTGTTAGGATTAACTGGAACAAAGCATGAACTGGTGAATGAAGAGGTAAAAAATATTGATATGTCATTAATTAGCAACAATCCCTACCAACCCAGAAAAGTTTTTGAGGAAGAAAAAATTCAGGAACTGGCACAATCAATAAAAACCTACGGCTTGTTGCAACCAGTAATTTTAAATACCCATAAGGAAGGTTATCAAATTATAGCAGGTGAACGACGTTTTTTGGCCTGTAAGTCCTTAGGTTGGCGGGAAATTCCTGCTATCATCAGGGAATACAGGGGGAGTTCCATAGCTGCTGTGGCGTTGATTGAAAACTTACAAAGGGAAAATTTAAACTTTATTGAAGAAGCCCAGGGTTATAAACGTTTAATAGAGGAGTTTAACTTAACGCAAGAAGTTCTAGCCCAAAGGCTGGGTAAAAGTCAATCTACTATTGCAAATAAAATGCGTCTTTTAAAATTACCAGATAAAATCAAAAAACTTATTGAAGAAAGCAATTTAACTGAGCGAC
>JBMNNS010000126.1:0-3380 GCA_050942625.1 Dethiobacteria bacterium | reverse complement strand
GAATACTGTCTTTCCATTTTTAAAGCCAGCCATGCTTCCTGAATCTTGCGGCGCAGCGTTTTTTCAGATGTCAAAAAAGTATTCTTTATTAATTGTTGCGTAATCGTGCTTCCACCTTGTTCTGTCCATTTCCGTTGGCGAAGGTTAATTAAAAAAGCCCTGGCAATAGCAGTGGGATCAACGCCAAGATGATCGTAAAATCTTTCGTCTTCTATGGCGATAAAACTATTTTTTACGTAATCAGGTAGTTTTTCAATCGAAATTTCTATTCTGTTTTCTTCATCATACAGGTTGGCAATTTCTTGTTTGTGCTGGTCGTAAATATAGGAAGTGACCGGAGGACGGAAGGCTCCAGGGTTGAAATCCGGGATATCTTTAACATAGGAATAGACAAGGGCCAGCGTACCTGCACCCGCAATAATAAAAATAAATAGCAATGTTAAAAGGATCGCTTTGAAAAAGCGTAGCGCGCCTTTCTTTTTTTTCGTCTTTTTCCTCCTGCCGGCAAATTGGTTACTACTACTTATTTTGTTCTCATCTTTGTTTTTTCTCCCACTGGGCATAAAATCTACCTCCTTATCCCCATATATTATACCATAATATTTTTAAGGTCACCCAGAGCTGATAAAAATATAAGAACGATAGGGGGTAAAATAATTACTGGTAGGTGACTTCTGAAGCAGGGGCATTGTTGCTTAATGAAAAATTGTCATGTATAATTTGGGGCAGGTTCAACTTAAAATAATTACTCAATTGGGGGTTATGTATTTTGAATGCTGAGGAGCAATTAAAGGTTATTAGAAGAAACACGGTTGAAATAATAACAGAAGAAGAACTGCTTTTGAAACTAAAAAAAAGCATTAAAGAAAAAAAACCCCTACGGTGTAAACTAGGTTTTGATCCCTCTGCACCCGATCTTCACCTCGGACATGCCGTTGTTTTACATAAAATAAAGGATTTCCAGGATTTAGGGCATAAGGTTATTATTATTTTGGGGGATTTCACGGGTCGGATTGGTGATCCCACAGGGCGTTCGGATTCCCGTACCCAGCTTACAGAAGAAGAGGTCCTGGCCAATTCTAAAACCTACCAGGAACAACTATTTAAAATCCTTGATCCAGAAAAAACAGAGGTGCTTTTTAACAGCAGTTGGTTAGGTAAACTCACCTTTGCAGAAGTTATCGAGCTTGCAGCTAAATACAATGTGGCCCGTATGCTGGAAAGGGAAGATTTTTCCAAACGCTATCATGGAGGGCACGCCATTGGTATACATGAATTTTTCTATCCTCTGATGCAGGGCTATGATTCTGTGGTTTTAAGGGCAGATGTAGAGTTCGGAGCTACAGAACAGAAGTTCAACCTGCTTATGGGGCGCCACCTGCAAAGGGAATATGGACAGGAACCCCAGGTTGCCGTGATGAGCCCTATTTTAACGGGCCTTGACGGTCAACAAAAAATGAGTAAAAGCCTGGGAAACTATATAGGAATCAGTGAACCGCCTTCTGAAATTTATGGCAAAGCAATGTCTATACCGGATGAATTAATGCTTGAATATTTTTGCCTGGCGGCTTTTTTAGAGCCGGAGGAGATTACTAAAATAAAAAATGGCCTGGATAATGGTTCTTTGCATCCGAGGGATGCTAAAATGCGCCTTGCCGGGGAACTCGTAAAACTTTACTATGGATGGGAGCAGGCCCGTGAAGCGGAGGATAATTTTAAAAAAGTTTTTCAGAAGAACCTTATTCCCAAAAACATCCCTCAAAAACGCTTACCCCGGGAACTGCAGGATGCAAATATAGAGGTGTGGAGGCTGCTGGCACTTAGCGGCCTTGCTTCCAGCAATAGTGAGGCAAAAAGATTTATTCAACAGGGGGGGGTAAAGGTAAACGGCCAGAGGGTCACCTCCCTGGAAACAGGGGTTAAGGTGGCTACCGGCCTGGTATTGCAGGTCGGCAAAAGACGTTTCTTGGAGATCACCTTCTAGCATTTTTATTACTGAAAAGCCTTTCCCTCACATATTCATGAAAGGGAGGGCTTTTTTATGTTTTCAGGGCTGAAAAGGAGTGTTTGTCGTACTTTTAAAATTCAGGCCTTAAATTCGGGTTTAATATATTTTATTATTATATCCCTGCTTGTTTTTATATTAATGGAGGGGTTTTTCTTTTTAGAAAGGCGTTTGAGGCCTGTAATCATATCCATTGCGGAAGTCCGGGCTCATGCCCTGGCTATTGAAGCAGTAAACGAAGCGGTCATGGACTCAATAACGGATGATCAGATCTATAATGAGCTAATATCCATTAAACAGGATGAACAGGGAAAAATAATTATGGCCCAGATTAATACTTTGGAAGTAAACCGTCTCATAGCAAGAACAACGATAGCAATACAGGACACTTTAACTAGTTTGATGCGGGAGCCCTTTAGATTACCCCTTGGTGCAGTTTTCGATAATTATCTTTTGGCAACCTATGGTCCTGGTATCCCCATCAAATTGATACCAGTTGGGAAAGTAAGCACACTTGTTAGGGATTCCTTTGAGGATGCCGGTATTAACCAGGTTCGTCACAAAATATACCTTGACATAACTGCTGAGGTTCGTATTGCGGTTCCCTTGATCGTTTCAGAAACAAAGGTCCATACCACCGTCCCCCTGGCCGACGCAATCTATCCTGGGAAGGTGCCTGAAACTGTCATAAACCTTAACCTGCAGGGGTCTAATCCTGGGATAATACCCGAGCAGGGATATTGAACCAAACCTATGGGCACCATTCAATGTTTTTAATGCAGGTGAAAACTGTACTGTAATGTCTGATTGCCCGGACACCGTCCTATCAATCAGACATTTATTACAATTCCGGCAATTGCGAATTTTTTAATAACCCTTTTGGGTTTTTTTTGATTTTTTTCATCTGTTTTTTACCGGTCCTAAACCGATTATTTTATTTGGCCTTTATTGCCTTTATTGTCTTGTTATTACGTGAAAGTTTTGCTATAGCTACCGGATTTTTAATATTCTTAATTATCTTATAAGTCGTTGCTATTGAAGTAATGTTCAGATATTAATTTCTATACTAAATTTTATCCCAATAAAATAAGTTGGCACAAGACTTGCTTAGTATATAAATTTAAATTGAGAATCTTTAGATATAGGAAGCGGTTTTTGGAACCTTAGACGGCTAAAAAAAGCCTCAAAAATTGCTTATGGAAAGGAGGTGATTGGCAGACCGGGGCAAATAAAAAAATAGGTTGGATGAAAAAAAGGGTTTTGGTTGACCATAGGGTGTTCCACTTAATTAAGACCAATTTTAATGCTTAGGAGGAAAATAAATGTCTTTTTATGATTTGAGAAGCTGGATTGATTTTGTAGAAGAGAAGGGTCA
>JBMNNS010000125.1:0-3398 GCA_050942625.1 Dethiobacteria bacterium | reverse complement strand
TTTTATCGGGAACAAGGCTTATCTAAAAAAAGAGACCCTTCCAGCTATGATTGATTGGATGGATAAGCATAAAAATCCCTTTTGGTTTATTACAGAGGCGTCGATTAACCTGGCCGATGATGAAGAACTCATGCTGCAAATGCAGAAGGCAGGTTTTGTTTCCGTCTTTATTGGTATTGAAACTCCCAGTGAAGAAAGCCTGAAAGAATGCAATAAGTATCATAACGTAAACCGGGATATGATTGCCTGTGTAAAGAAAATACAGAATTTCGGGATGCAAGTAAGCGGTGGATTTATTGTCGGTTTTGACAGCGATACACCTTCCATCTTTGAAAGGCAGATAAGTTTTATTCAAAATAGCGGTATTGTTACAGCCATGGTGGGCATGTTGCAAGCCCCGGTGGGCACAAAGCTTTTTAAACGCTTGAAAAAGGAAAAACGTTTACTGCCGGACCGTGGTTTTAGTGGGAATAATACCGATCTATCCATCAACTTTGTTCCTAAGATGAGCATGGAGAAGCTTACTGAGGGATATTGGAGGATAGTTACGACTATTTATGAGCCACAAAATTATTATGAACGTGTGCTGGAGTTTTTTAAGGAGTTTAAACCTACCCATAGAAAAAGTATTTCCACTCTCCGTTTTTATTATGCCAAAGCAGCCTTTCGGGCTATGATCTCCCTGGGTATTATAGAGAAGGGACGCCGTCATTACTGGAAACTGCTTCTCAAGACTTTGGTGAAATACCCCCGCTTTCTCCCGGAAGCAGTTACCTTTGCTATTTATGGGTATCATTTTAGGAAATTTTTTAGTGTTAACCGCCCCTTGCTACAAAATAAATAACCAAACCGATAGGTATTATTTAAATGGTCTAAAATCCGTCGCTTGATGCTGCCCGATGAAACTACCTTTATGCTGGGGCAGCGATTCTTTTGGACAGATAATCTTCATTATTTTCCTAAGGTTTCTACATCAGGGCTGTACTAAAATAGCGTTCGGCACGATCTACCAGTATAGTGGCTATGGTTTTACCTGTGCCGTATTTTTTTGCCATTTCCATTGAAGCCCAGACGTTGGCACCTGAAGAAGTCCCCACCAGGAGCCCTTGTTTTTTAGCCAAATCCTGTGCTGTTTGTATGGCGTCCTCGTCTGAAACTACCACTACTTCGTCGATCAGGGAAGTATCTAGAACCGGAGGGATAAAACCATCGCCGATGCCCTGGATCTTGTGTAGTCCAGGTTCGTTCCCTAGAAGTGCTGAAGCGTTTTTAGGTTCTACAGCTACAACGAGGGTGTTGGGGTTCCTTTCCTTCAAAAACCTGCCCACCCCACAAAGGGTTCCGCCACTTCCCAAACCTGAAACAAAGATATCTATCCGGCCATTTAGTTGATCCCACATTTCTTTGGCTGTAGCATGGTAATGGGAAAGGGGGTTGTCAGGGTTTTTAAATTGTTGGGGTACAAAAATAGAAGGATCTTCCTTGGCCCTTCTTTCTGCTTCTTCTACCGTACCCAAAATGCTTTTTTCTGCAGGGGTAGAGATTAATTCTGCCCCGAGTGCGGCAATTATTTTTTTTCTTTCTTCACTCATATTTTCAGGCATGACTATTATAACTTTGTAACCTTTTTGTACACCAACAAAAGCCAGTCCTATACCGGTATTACCTGACGTCGGCTCCATAATGGTCATGCCCGGTTTTAGTTTGCCTTTTTTTTCTGCCTCCTCAATCATAAATAGTGCTACCCGATCCTTTATACTCCCTCCAGGATTCAAAAACTCTGCTTTGGCATAAATATCAAGACCTGTCATTTTCTTCAGGCTTATGATAGGTGTATTACCTATTAAATCCAATGCTGTTTCAACTGTTTTCATGGGTTGGTTTTTCTCCTCCTTACAATTCCTTTTTGCAGGTTGTTATTGGTTAAATTTGAGCAGAACAACCGGCAAGGATGGAACCCTGCCCCTACAACTGCATCACTATACAAGGTTTCTGTTTGCCCAGGATAGTTTCATTGTATCAAATAATTCTTAACGTGTATATGTCATAGAAAAAGTAAAAAACTTGGTAAAAGGTTGCCGTTGTCTCTTTATCATTTTGAGTATACTATCGATTGTGGGATATTTTAAAAGGGATGGTTATGTATTCAGGAAAGGAGAAGGAATTTTTGTAGATACTATGGACGAATTCTCGGTGATGATAAAAAAGCTATAAAATACTTTGTCCATATAGTTAACGACAAGAAAATAAATAACCCAAACATTATTAGAATGGCCAGGGAAAGGTGGCAAGAAATCAGAGCGGCCAGATGACAGCAAGAAAGGAAAAATATTTTTCAAAAAAAATTTTACACAAGTTGCTCCCTTTTCCTCTTTCCTCCTAGTTTTTATAAACAGCGAGGCGTTTCAAAGCCTTCATTTTTTCCAGTTCGCCAATTTTGGCTTTGGAAATGGTTTCCTGTAAGATTTGGATGGACTGATCATATGTTTTTTTATTCACAGGGTATGGGTGGCCGTCTTTACCCCCGTGAGCAAAGCTGTAGCGGGCCGGATCTTTGCGGCTCGGCGGTTTGCCATAAGTTAGCTCTGCCAGGAGGCTCAAGGCCCTGACGGTCTGGGGCCCCACTCCGGAAACAGACAGGAGTTCCTGGAAATCTTCAGGCTGTTTTAAATAAGCCTTATATAAAGAAGCTGCAAGCCTTTTCCCCTGGGGCAGTGGATGGTGACGGGGAAGATCCAATGAAACTTCATGTTCCTTTATTTTTGCCCATTCCTTTCCAAGCCAGTGATAGCGTCTGGCCCAGCGAGTATTTTCGTTCATACCCTGTTGCACCACGGACCAGTCTCCCTCCTTTGTAAAAAAAATACAGTGATGATAAAGATTGTAACCATCCTGCAGTGCTGTATTATCAACCTTGGCTACAAGCCTGCTGGTTTCCTGCAGCCGTTTAACATGGTTGCCCAAAGCAAACTTACTGCCGGCAGTTTCAATCTCCCGTGGTGTTCGCAGGGAAGTTTTCCCTTTCCCTCCGGCAATAAAAAGACCCAGTTCTTTTTCCCTATTTTTAATTCCGTTTTTTAGGGCCGCACAGGTCGTGGTAGTCAAGCCGGAAGAATGCCAGTCAAAGCCAAGGGCACAACCTAGAGCTTGAAACCAGTAAGGGTCTGCTACCCGGTGTAGGACTTCCTTTGTCCCAAATTCCAGCACAATAGCTTCTATGATCAGACCGGCAAGCTGTTCCATTTTCTGAAACAGCCAGGCCGGGCACTTTCCCCCGTGCAACGGCAACCTGGTCGTTCCTGTACGCATGTTCTGTTACCTCACTTTCGATTTTTAATAAAATGAACGATTTCAAGGATGAAAAGAAAGGATTCTAAGGTGAAACGCCCTGGGGGGAA
>JBMNNS010000124.1:0-3399 GCA_050942625.1 Dethiobacteria bacterium | reverse complement strand
CTGCTCAACTGCCCGAAACTACAGATGCCCCCGCATTTAGCGATTCCGCTAAGATTGCAGACTGGGCGCAGCAAGCTGTAGCAGCCGCCAGTGCAAGCGGGACAATCAACGGCTATCCGGATAACACTTTCCGTCCTCAGGGCCAGGCTACCCGCGCTGAAGCTGCCACGGTGATCGTTAAAGCCTTAAAATAGCCTGGTTAGGGAAGGTCAATTGAGATTTGGAGTCGGGTACAGATGTAATCAGAAGGTTCCCCCTTTTGGGCACTTAATCCGAAGGGGGGAACCCGAATAAAAAAGGACTTATCCAATTTATGCATGGGGGATTTAAAGCGATTTACTATAGAAGGGACAATGCATTTAGTACAAGTGGTATTTTTTTAAAGTCTCTATGTATGGTTGTGCATATAGTTGTGCGTAGTAGGATTTCTTTCAAACGGTAGTAAATTATTATTTTAATAACAAGGAAAGAGGTGTTTTTACCAACATGTTTTTTAAGAAAAAAATGTGGAAAAAATTTATAGCCCTATTGATGGTACTAAATTTACTCTTAGGCTTTAGCAGTTTCCTAACGCCCGGGACAGTTGGTGCGGCCGATATAACGGTAAAAATCACCGGGAATGGAGTGGAAAATGAAAGAACGTTTTCTTTGTCTGAACTGGAAGCAATGAAAGGTGATGAGAATAAATGGGTGGAGGCCCGTCTCTACAGTTCGATTAATACCTGGCCCACCAAGAAGTGGTATGCGGCGGAAGGTGTGAAACTGGCGGCTCTTTTAGAAATAGCAGGTATTAAAGACGAAGCCAAGTTAATTACAGTTAAATCCAGAGATGGTTTTAAGTTGACCTTTACCAGAAAACAGCTATTGGATGATGAACGTTATTATTTTCCAGGATTAAAAGATAATCATGAGTATTTTGGCGAGATACCCGGTTCAACCGACAAGAAAGAGGTAGTAGATACTATTTTGGCCCTGAGAAGTATAGATAGTGATAACCTTGATGGAATGAACGATAAAAATGCGCCGTTGCTGGTCTTTGGGCAGCGCTGGGTTACAGAACAGACCAACCAGGCTTTCGTGAAATATGTAAGTGAAATAGAAGTTTCTACCACGGACCCGGAAAAATGGGATGCTCCCACAGCAACACCGGCTCCAGGTATCGTACCGGCCGGAACTCTGGTAAGATTAAGCAATCTTACCATGGATGCCGACAAGATTCACTACACTACTGATGGCAGCGATCCTACTTGCAAGAGTCCGATGTACAACTGGATTGCCAAGCGGTGGTGGAATTCCCGGGCGGGGGAACTTGATGAAATAAACAAACCGATTGAAATCACCGCGGATACCACCATCAAGGCAGTTACAATAGGTTTAGGTAAGGAAGACAGCGAAATTGTTTCCTTTGAATACCAGGTGCTTGACTTGGCACTGGCACCGGAACTCACAGAGGATACCACGGACAACATGGTGGGCAACTCCATTGAGCTGACTTTTACAGACGATGAGACCTGGAGAAACGCTATTACCGACGTTTTGGTAAACGACAGCGTGCTAGCTGGTGATAAATACGCAGTGACTGCAGGTAAGCTCACCATAGATGCCAGCGTATTTACCTCTGCTGGTGATTATTACATCAAGGTTAAGGCTACTGGCTATCAGGACGCTATTGTAAAGCAGACGATGGTTGAAGCACCAACGGTGTTTACCGTAGAAGGCAATGCAGTTCCAGAAGTATCCTATACCATGGCAGAATTAAAAGCCATGCCCGCTACGACTAAAACCTTTGGTAGTAATGAGTGTAAAGGAGTTGACTTTAAGTATTTACTAGAATCCCTGGGTATCAATGATACTAGCTGGACATTAAAAATAAAAACAGCCGATTTTCCAAACGGTATTAGCATGGATCTTTCCTATGCTCTTGATCCCGCCAACAATTGTCTGCTTACTTATGAGAGGGATGGTAGTCCGGTCACGGACGGTCCTTTGCGTCTTTATCATGGTGATGGCAGCGATAGCAAGCAGAACTATAAATATGTAGTCGGGATTATCGTTACAAAGCCGGAAACTCTTGCACCACCTGTACTGACCGCCGACAGTACCGACAACATAGTGGGCAATTCTATTGAACTGACCTTTACAGATGATGAAGCCTGGAGAGGTGCCATCTCCGGGGTTACAGTAAATGGTAATGCCATACCGAGTGACAAGTATGCTGTTTCAGCAGACAAGCTTACGATCGATGCCAGCGTATTTACCACTGCTGGTGATTATACCATCGTAGTCAAAGCGGCAGGCTACGGGGACGCCATTGTTACGCAGAAGATGTTTGCAGCAGGACCGAGAACCTGGTATGTTGATGGCTCCGGCAGTGCCGACTTTACAACCATACAGGCAGCAGTGACAGCAGCCAGCACAGGGGATACCATCATCGTCAAAAACGGTACTTATACAGAGAACGTAACGGTAGATAAGGCCCTCACTATCCGGTCGGAAAACGGTGCATCATCAACCACTGTCAAGGCGGCTGTCTCTACCACGCCGGTTTTTGACGTAGATGCCAATGGCGTAGTGATCAACGGATTTTCCGTTCTGGGTCCGACCGACACTCACGTGGCAGGCATCGAGCTGGTAGATGTAAACGACTGTATTATACAAAACAATGACTGTTCGGGAGGATGTTACAACGGTATCCATCTTGGTGGTTCAGCCAGTAACAACGTTATCACCGGGAACTATTGCCATGAAAATTCCAGGCGTGGTATCAGCATCCGAGACACTGCCCACGACAACTTCATCTCAAGGAACACAGTTGAAAACAATACCGATGCTGGTTTTTGCATCAAGGACCAGAGTAAGGATAACGTGCTCTGGCTGAACAATATTATTGAAAATCGGGTCGATATACTGACAGCAAACACCTATCACTCACCAGAACCGCTTACCTATACCTACAATGGAGCCAGCTACACCGGTTACCTCGGCAACTATTGGGATAGCTACGATGGAATTGATGCTGATGGAAACGGGATCGGAGATACTCCTTACAGCTCTGGTATGATCAGCGATGATTATCCTTTAATGGCTTTATCTGCCAACTATGTAGAAGTAAAGACCTGGTACGTTGATGGCTCCGGCGGTGCAGACTTTACCACCATACAGGAAGCCGTGACGGCAGCCAATGCAGGGGATACCATCATCGTCAAAGATGGTACCTATACCGAGAATGTGGTTGTAGACAAAAGCCTGGTAATCAGGTCCGAAAATGGAGCGGAACAGACGATTGTTCAGGCGGCTAATACAAATGCCGATGTCTTCAAGGTGACAGCAGAAAACGTTACCATTGATGGGTTTACCGTTTCCGGGGCAACGTCAATGGGCAGATCAGGCATTGTAATC
>JBMNNS010000123.1:0-3412 GCA_050942625.1 Dethiobacteria bacterium | reverse complement strand
GTTTTTCTGATTTGTCATTCATGCCTGCCCCCCCTGATAGGGACCGATAAACCGAAAAATCCCGGCCAGGCCGGGAATCAGGGTATTAAGAGGATAATAAAGATAAAATCCCTGTTCTTCGGCAACCTGGCAATCTTAGCTCTTCATTAGAGCCTTAGACCCATGGCTTTGCGCCCCACCCTTTCGGATGGTTTGCCTTTGTCGGTCAGGATATTATTTCCTTACCTTAATTAATCTATTATCTTTGTTCAACAAAAAAGGAAAATTTTTCTCTTAAAATATATCACAAATAACGAAATATGTAAACACTATTTTGCAGACTGTATGAAAATATGTTTAATAATTTTTCGAAACTTGACAAATTGCAATTTAAAATTGGGAAAGCCCGTACAACAGCGGTTAATTAATAAAAATGAATAAGCTATTGCCTTCCCTCGCATCTCCACATATAATATAATTTAGACAATTTTGGTAATATTGGGTGTCTGGCAATATGGAAAACAAGCAAAACGATATTATAGCGTCATTTCAATCGCTTTTTGGAAAAGAAGAGCTGCTTGCTAAAGTGATCGAGTGTTTCCCCTATCCGATTCAGATTTACGCTCCGGACGGAACATCGGTGCTGGTAAATAAGGCTATGCTGGCCGAATATCATGCTATCAGCCCGGACATGGTTGTCGGGAAATACAATATATTCAAAGATCCTAACGTTATCGCAACAGGTCAGATCCATACGTTAAAGCGGGCATTTCGTGGCGAAACCGTCTTTTTTCCGGATGTCAAAGTGCCCTTGGAAGGAATCGCGGAACGTTACGGCATACAGGACTTCGATGTGGAAGCCGTATACCAGGATATCACAGTATTCCCTATTCTGGATGAGGAAAAACGGGTGATATATGTCGGGGCATTATTGATCAACAGAAGGGTTTATCGCGGCAAGGATAAAATTGAAAAGGCGAAAGAATACATAGAAACCCACTGGAAGGAAAGATTTGACTTAAGCGCAACGGCAAAGGCGGCGGGTTTCAGCAAAGCGTATTTCACCAAGCTGTTCAAGAAGCATACCGGCCTAACACCCCATGAGTATTATATTAATTATAAAATCGGCAAAGTGAAGGAGAAGCTTCTGGATACCAACCTTTCCATCGCCCAAGCCTTTGCTGCCTGCAACATGGATTATAGCGGCCATTCCGCAAAATTATTCAGAGAGAAGGTTGGCGTTCCCCCGTCTGTATATCGGAAAATGTCAATGTAAAGGAAAAAGTCAATGTAAAGAGGAAGCCAGGCTTAGGTTAGCACGAAAGCCCGGCTTCTTTTTTATTTCCAAAATAAGATTTTTCATACTAATTATAAGCATATTTAGCCTATCCTTACAGCCGGCAAGTTAATTTAATAATATTAACAGCAAAAAAATCAGCATACGAAATACGAACCCTGCAAGGAGGTGAATGGGCGCCGCCGATATTTTAGCTATTGAATGATAGGTGTGGCTTGATATTTGTTTGTAATCAATCAAAAGGAGAATCCAAATGAAAAAAATTAAAAAAATACTGGTTTTGTCGCTGATAATTGGGCTTGTTATTTCATTGGCAGGTTGTGGAATAAAAGAAAATGTCGAAAAGAAAGTCAGTGAAAAAATTACTGAATCAATTATTGAAAAAGCGGTCGGCGATGAGAACACCAAGGTAGATATTGACGGAGACACAATTAAATTCAGGGATAAAGATGGCGGCGAAGTTAGCCTGGGTGGTGCTGAATGGCCGAAAATTGATTATATCCCGGAGTTTAAGGGCGGGAATATTATCAGCGCAGCTAATGATGGTGAAGGCAATGTGATGATTATACTGGAAAAAGTAGAAGAAAACGATTATAAGAATTATGTAGAGGATATCAATAAGGATTTTACAGAGAATGTCATGCAGATGGAAGCGGATGAATATAGTCTCTTTGAAGCCAAAAACGGTAAAGGTTATTCTGTGGCAGTGCAATATTTTTATGGGGACAAATCACTTTCAATTATCGGAAAAAATGAGAACCGGCAGAACTGAATATTGAGTAAAAACCGAAAGGTTGGGCTTGGGTTTTTGGAATGCAAGTCAATTAAAAACCAGGAGGTCGATTGTTGATGCGCAAAGCTCATGAGATTGATTACCAGATCTATGGAGATGATATGCAGTTTGTGGAGATAAGCCTTGATCCAGGAGAAACTGTCGTTGCCGAGGCCGGAGCCATGATGTACATGGACGGTTCAGTCCAGTCTGATACGGTATTTGGGACCGGTTCAGACAAAGATAAAGGCAAAGGGTTCATGGACAAGGTTATGGGGGCCGGGAAACGGGTGCTAACCGGGGAAAGCCTTTTTATGACTACTTTTACCAACCAGGGCTCCGGTAAAAAAGTGGTGGCTTTTGCCGCCCCCTATCCGGGTAAAGTAATTCCCGTGGATCTTGCCGATTGCGGGAGGCAGATTATCTGCCAGCGGGATGCTTTTTTGTGCGCTGCCAAAGGTATTGACATTGAGATAGCATTTCAAAGAAAGATCGGGGCGGGGTTTTTCGGTGGAGAAGGTTTTATTATGCAGCGCCTGGTAGGAAACGGTCTGGCCTTCTTGCATGCCGGCGGCACTATTATAAAAAAGGAACTCCAGGCCAGAGAACTAATCAAATTGGATACCGGCTGTCTGGTAGCCATGACAGCAGGAATAGACTATGATGTAGCATTTGTTGGCGGCTTAAAGAGCGCAATTTTCGGAGGAGAAGGGCTGTTTTTAGCCACCCTGAAGGGGCCCGGCGAAGTCTGGCTGCAATCTCTTCCCTTCAGCCGACTGGCCAACCGGATGATTGCAGCCGGCAGGGGAAGCGGAAAAAACAAGGGTGAAGGCGGCCTGCTTGGCAATGTGGGAATAAAAAACCTGCTGGGTAGCGATTAACCCCAGATTTGCGATAAGCTATTCGAAATATAACAGTTTGGCTGGAAAGGAGCGCTTTTATGGGTGATAAATCAAAAGAGCAGCTGCTTGAGGAACTGGCTGAGGTACAGAAAATGTTGGAGAAGAGAACAGAGGCTCAAGACCATATGATAAGAAAATTTCAGATACTTATCGCCAATGAGGGGCTGTTTTCTCAGGTTATCGATTTTTTCCCTTATCCTCTCGCTATATTTACGCCACAGTATACACTGACCATGACAAATAAGGCTTTTGCGGCGGAAACAAAAACGCGGTTTGTGAACCTGGAAAAAGGAGCCGGCCGCATTCTTCAACATAAGAGCGACGATATGCGGCTAGCCGCCGCCATCACGCGGGTCTTTGCTGGCGAAACCTTCTTTTTAGAGGACTTAAAGAATCCGTTTTCCATCTTTGCAGGAATCGCGCAGAAAAGCGCAACCCGGCATGACCGTTTCCATAAGGCCA
>JBMNNS010000030.1:0-18808 GCA_050942625.1 Dethiobacteria bacterium | reverse complement strand
AACTTGACCAGATGATTAGAGATTACAGCGCGGAGAATAACATGTCTCAAAGAGATATTTTTGAAATTGCCTTGATTGATTTCTTCAAAAAGTATGGTTACCGGAGAGAGGTAGAGGTGTTACTAACGAAAACGAATTGAAGGCCAGCGGAACCCCTGCAGTTACTGCAAATGTTGTAGTAGCTGCGGGGGTTTGTTATTGTTATCTGCATATAGTTGTGATAGACGGATGCTGGAGCCAGGGATTGATCGGAAACCGTTCGCCTGAGTTGTTTATTGGCAGTGTGGCATTAAAAACAAATAATAAACTCACTTCCTATAACCTTGGATTACCAAAGGCAAATCATGTATTGATTCGATAATCCTTTGATTGTCCAATGGCACAAATTGAAAATCGCTTGAAACGAGCATGATTCGTTAGAAGCCCATGGCGTGGGGGTTACGGACATAATGCGTTTCCGTATATAATAAGGAAGTCTTTTTCTGTGTCACAGGGGAAGAAGATTCAAAGGCAGTTGGCTATCAACCAAACCAACAGCAGCAAATCCATGGAGAGACTCTCCAGCGGTATGAGAATCAACCGTGCTGGTGACGATGCAGCTGGCCTTGCTATCTCTGAGAAGATGAGAGGGCAGATTCGTGGTTTGAAGCAGTCTGCAAGAAACGCACAAGATGGCATCAGCTTGATCCAGACTGCTGAAGGAGCACTGAATGAGACCCACGCTATCCTGCAGAGAATGCGGGAGCTGGCTACTCAGTCTGCTACCGATACCAATACAGGTGTTGACAGAAAAGAGATCCAAGAGGAAATCAATCAGCTTGCTGCTGAGATTACTCGGATCGCAGACACCACAGAGTTTAACACCCAAAACCTGTTAGGTGGCAAATTTACAGCCAAGTTCCACATTGGTGCTAACGAAGGACAAAATGTTGACTTGGGTATTAATGCAATGGATGCTGAAGCACTTAATGTAGGTGGAATGGTAACGATAGGAGTTGTAGAGGATACCGCGGAAATATTGGGCGTTGCGTCCTCCAATGTCCTAAAAGTAGTCAATGCGGATACTGGTAAGGAAACTATAGTTGCAGTTGAGGTTGCATTTGGGACCGAGTCTAATTACTATGCGCTAAGCGATGTTGTGGCTGTTAATGATGGAACTGGATCTGCGGAGCTCGCTGTCAAGCCAGAAGCAACTGCATTGGTCTACGATGATAGCGAAAAAGTGTTAACAATGTCCGGTGACGGTATTAATGTGTCCACTCAAGAGTTCGCTGATGTGGCCATTACTGTAATCAACGATGCCCTTGAAACAGTTTCTGCCGAACGTTCCAAGCTTGGTGCGATGCAGAACCGTCTAGAGCACACCATTGCTAACCTCGGCACTTCTGCTGAGAACCTCCAAGCCGCTGAATCTCGAATCCGTGACCTAGACATGGCTGAAGAGATTATGGCATTCACTAAGGACAACATTCTCCAGCAGGCTGCCACTGCTATGTTGGCTCAGGCTAACATGGCTCCTCAATCTGTACTGCAGTTGCTTGGATAGTTTAATTAACAAGTTCATTGAAGGGCTCCTTGATGGAGCTCTTCTTTTTTTTGTGTGCCCGGCATGGGCGACAGCTTGGCGGTGAAAGTCCGCTGTGGGCTTGGCAGTGGGAGATACCAAAAAACCGCTTATCCCCCACAGGAATCTTTTTTAAACAATGCTATATTGAGCTTATCCCAGCCCGAGCATTCTGATAAACATTTCTTTTAGCACGCAATCGCAGTTGGGAAGCTGTTCGAGCAGCTCCTTCCGGCTCAGGCCGGCAAAGGAGCGGCCCTGGTTTTGCCGCCGGAGAAAATCCTGAAGGACGGTTTCCCCTTGTCGTAGCCGGCCCTGTAGGGTTTCCGGGGTGTTCAGGGTTTTTATCTGCAGGCCGCATTTAAAAAGGATCCGGGAAAGCCAGATGGGAGTATCCTCCCCAGCGACGGGAACGGTTTCCGGGGGTGGAAGAATACGTTCTACCTGCAGCAGGTTGATGAAACCGGTGGTTGTTTCGCCCGGTACGGTCGCTTGCCGCACTTTTACAGGCAAAAGCACCAGACTCCCGGAAAGCGGCAGGGAAATATGGTGCCCAAGCCCCAGGAGCCTCCCGCAGTGGCGGCGGAGTTCGGGCAGGTTTATGCTGTAGTAGGAAGATAATTTTTCTACCAGCCAGGGTACCCCCCGGGGGTCCGGATGTTTGCCCTTTAGAGTGAAAATAATTGACCTGGAGGCTCCCTTCCGGTAAAGGGGCAGCAGGGCCAGCAGTCCCTCCCGGGTAAGTTTTTCAATATCATTGCTGCGGGCTCTGTTTTGCACCGGACTACCCCCCTGTATCTGGTTTTGGCTCAATCCTTCCCCGCCATAGGTGATCATTTCAAGTATTGGTAACTATCTCCACTATAAGCTAATAGTTACATTATTGCAATTCTTGCTTACAGCCACAGGCTCTAATAGCAACTTTTGAGGCATATTATAAAGCAAGTAGCTTATTAATACTTGGGAAATTGAGTAATTAGAGCTAATAGAGTGGGGTAGAGGGATTTTCCCTCAATTAGGTGGGGCGGCCACAGTAACAATATGGAACTGTTTTTCTTTCCATTCCAGCTGCAGCCCCAGGGCCTTGGCCAGGGGGCGCAGGGGGACATAGGTGCTATTGTTGATGAGGTAGGCTTCAAATTCCGCTGGGAGACCATTCAGGGTGCCTGCTACATGGCGCTGGATTTGTGGCAGGTTCCATGCAATACTGCTGGGATCTGTTTGGGCTACAGGCTTGGGGTTGCTGTCGAGCAATTTTTGGATTTCCCGCTTGAAATTTTCCCAGGGTTCCCAGTTGTTCGCCATGAGGATACGTGGACAAAGCTTTTTGTTCCAATCCCAGTGCCGGCGTAGCTGCTCTACCCCCCAACCCCTTTCCTGCAGGAGCCGGGCTATCAATCCTGCTGCGTTTTTTAAGGTTTTTGCCCGATCGCCGCTTTCGCAAATTTCAATGGCGATCGACTTGCGGTTGCCCGGGCCGCCTCTGCCGTCCCCGGCGTGCCAGGCTACCTCATTTAGAGGGATAGCCTCCACTGCTTCGTTTTCATCAACACAGATATGCCAGGAGGCTGTCCTTTGGTTGGCAGGATTGATAAGCCATCCTCTTTCGTTTCGTGCTGTGGAGGTGGGGTTACCTGTGGAATGCACGGTAAGATACACCGGGGCCAGGGCCAGCCCTGGCCTCCGGTAGTAAGGGGTTTCCCGGGGAATGTGCTTAATTATATAGTTCAGATGCTCTGTTTTCATGGTTATCAACCTTCTTTCTGTAAAATGGGACTACCTAGACCATTTTGGCAACGGTACTGCTCAATTCCATGATCGAGGCCGAAAGCTGGTCCAGCTTTTTTTCGATGCGGGTGAGCAGGTAAAGACTCACCACTACAGGGAAACCAATGTTTGCAATCAGGGGAATCAGTTCCTCTACCCCATGGAATCACCTCTTTCCTAGGATTTAGAATTCTGCCGATCGAAAGAAAAGGGGCAGTAGCCTGGCCTGCCCCTTTTTGCCCTTTCCTACAAAGTGAAACAGGTTGTCCTAAAATTCAGCAATAACATCTACCTGGCGTCCTACAACCTCAGCCCTGACCTTCGTAGTAATACTGCCGCCGCTGGTCTGGAAAATGTCGCGTTCAATGATCAGATCCATGGCAGCTTCCACATCTTCGGCGTCAAGTTGATCCTCGGGATCCTTCACGGAAATGGTCACGTTTCTCCCCAGGGCATTTTTAAAAATCAAGCGCAGGGTATTATCCAAAAGGATCACTCCTTTCCTCATTTTTTTGTTGCTTAGCACCTTAATTTAGTTTAGTTAGCCACTTTGGTTCAGCTACAGCTCAGCAAATCCACCCTATTCTTCTTCAAGAATAAGTTCGTTAATGCGGTACAGATCTTCGAGTTCATGTACCTGCAGGCTTGCCAAAGCCATGCCTACTTCGTAGACGTCCTCGTCGCTTGCGCCGGGCTTTATGTTGGAATAAGACCTGGTGCGGTAGATGGGGCTGCCCTCCGTATCATGCCCGACCACAAGACGAAGCTGCATCCGGGAACCTGTGGGGCTGGTGCTTACTGGCATCGCTTACACCTCCTTTTTGTTAATCTGCTATAAGTGTAACCGGGGAAAAAGCGACTGTAAAATCCTGGCAGCATACGCCGGGGGGATATAAAAAGCCCCTTCCACGGCGTTGGAAGGGGTGAAGTTGAGGAGGCCACGGCCTGGGGGGCACCGGGGGTGCCCCCCAGACGGGGTGGCGGCAGTAAATAAAATTATTTTTACAGAAGGCTGACCTGTTTACGGAAGCAGAAGCAGGAGTGATAGAAAAAGAAACCCGGGGCCCGGTTTGCAAAAAATGTCTTAGGCGGCTCTAAATAGCTGTAAACAGGGGCAGCAAAAAGGGCGTGATACTTATTGGGGCAGATGTAACCTCGGTTTTTTTCGAATATTAGGAAGAATGTTAGGTGATTACAAATTATGGAGATAAAGTAGAGGAATTGGAAAAAGTGTGTTGAATTTATTATATGTGGTTTTAAATTAGATTATCATATTATGTTGGGTTCAAAGTTAACCGCAAATATTCCGGCACTTATATTATAGGGAAGGAGAAGTATATAGACTGGCATATTAGGGAAGTATTTCACGGACCGGCAAGATAAAAGCATTTTTTGGATGTCAATGTGCTTAGGGCAGACAGGATCGTCTGCCCCTACGTCTTTAAGAAGGGGACGGTTCGAAACCACTGAAAGTTGGTTTTATAAAAACTGCCCTTTTTATGTTCCAATTTATGATATAATAACTTTTAGAAATATTTTTTTAAACCTTCCAAATTTCATGCTGGAGGTGAATATGAAACAAGGATCAAGCGGCTCAGTTATTATCTTAAACACAAGGACCAGGTCCAGAGGGGACACGATTAAAAATATATAAGGGATGATTTTATGGAAAAACCATTATCGGGAGTAAGGATTATTGATCTGACTATTTATTTGTCCGGCCCTTATTGTACCCAAATCCTGGCAAGTTTGGGGGCTGAGGTGATCAAGATTGAGAGACCAGGTGTAGGCGACCTTTCCAGGGATACACCGCCTTTTGCCAGTAAAAAGGGAGTGCATGGTGAAAAGGTTACCGAACATGATATTTCTTTTTCCATCTTGAAACGTAACAGGAATAAAAAAAGCATTACTTTAAATTTCGGCACTGATGAAGGTAAAGAAATTTATAAAAGGTTGGTAAAGAATGCCAATGTAGTGGTTGAGAATTTTAGGCCGGGTGTTATGAAGCGTAAAGGTTTGGACTATGAGGCCCTGAAAAAGATCAATCCTTCTTTGATATATTGTGCAATAAGCGGTTTTGGCCAGGAAGGGAAAAACAAAAACCTGGCGGCTTTTGATATTATTGCCCAGGCATACAGTGGACTGATGGCCTGTACAGGTTTTCAGGGACATTTTCCAACCAGATCAGCTTTAGCCATCGGGGATTTGGCAGCGGCTCTTTATGGGGCAATAGCAGTTGTTGCTGCTGTACGATATTGCGATCAGACGGGTAAGGGGCAAATGATCGATATTTCCATGATTGATTCTGTTGTTTCTTTATTGTTGGATGAGCCCTGGGATTATAATTTAAGGCACGGTATCCCGGTACCCAATGGTAATGCTATTCACAGGCTAACTCCTTTTAATTCTTATAAAGCAAAGGATGGTTACATCGTTGTTGGGGCTCCTTCTGACGAAAACTGGGTGACTCTGTTAAAGGTTATGGGCAGGGAAGATCTAATTGGGGATCAAAGATATAATATTTTGGAGAGGCGTGCCCTTAATTCTGCAGAAATAGAGGAAATTGTTTCGAATTGGGTGGCAAAGTTGGGGCGGAAAGAAGCGGTGCAACTTTTACAAGACGCTGGGCTCCCCGCTTCGCTTGTCAGGTATATATCAGAGGTGCTCGAGGATGAGGAACTTGCAGAAAGAGGCATGATCTCTGAAATTATTCATCCCCAGGGCCCCATTGAAGGATACAGGGCAGCCAATAGCCCCATGAACTTTTCAGAAAGTCCTGCAGAATTAAATGAACCGGCACCTTACTTAGGAGCACATAACGAGGAAATTTACGGCCGCTTGTTGGGCTTTTCACCGGAAGAAATTCAAAAATTAAAGGAAAAAGAAATAATCTAGAATAATGCAGGGAGCACTGGGCCGGCACAGCACGCTGTTTATTATCTTAATAAGGGGGGGTAGGCTTGAAGGATTGTATTTTTTGTAAAATTGTTGCCGGGGAGGCACCGGCAGAGGTTGTCTACGAAGATGAACGTGTCCTTGCCTTTAAGGATATTAATCCCCTGGCACCGGTGCATATTTTAATTGTGCCGCGTTTGCATCTGGCTACTTTGAATGATCTGCAGCCCGAGCATAAGGATCTTGTCAGCCATATTTTTAAGGTTGCCATTGAATTGGCCCACAAATTTAAGATAGATAAGGGTTACCGGGTTGTTACCAATTGCGGCGCAGACGGAGGGCAAATTATTTTCCACCTGCATTTTCACCTGTTGGGCGGAAAGGTTTTTGACCATAATTTAGTCTAAGGGATCCTGCGGAATTATAGAGCTGCTGAGGTTTGCTAAGGGTTGAAAATACGGGGTGCCCGGCCCGCATCGTGCAAGCTGAGGGGCCGCTAAGGCAGGAGATAAAGCCGATAAAAGTTTGTTTTTCTTTGTCTTTTTTTGATTTTATTCTTCATTGACAGCTTTTTGGCTTAAAGGTATAATTAAAATGGTATAGTTAAGTTGTTTGTTTCTTGAGCTTTTGAGGCTTGGGGCGGAGGGAGGGATATTATTGGCGGAAATTAAAGTTGGCAAAAATGAGAGCTTAGATAACGCTTTAAGGCGGTTTAAAAAACAATGTGCGAGGACGGGTATACTTTCCGAAGTCCGCAAAAGAGAGCATTATGAAAAACCGAGTGTGCGCCGGAAAAAGAAAGCAGAAGCTGCACGTAAAAAGAAAAGGTTTTACAGATAGTTATTTCACTGCCTGCCCCGGACAGGGGCAGGCAAGTAATAGTAAAACTTGGCTTCGCCAAGTTTTACTATTTTGAAAGGAAAGGTTGCTATGTCTAGAAAAATCTTATGTTTCTTTTTAATCCTGTTTTTCATTTTTTCTATGCATGGCGGATCGTTCTGCACCCCTTCCCGGGAGCAGGTTTATATTATCCCCGTTGAGGGGGAAATTGAACCGGGATGGCTTCTTTTCCTGGAACGTTCCCTGGATGAAGCCCGGGAGGCCGGGGCTGCAGCAGTAATATTGGAACTGGATACCCCGGGGGGCTACATCGATACGGCTATAAAGGCCCGTAAACTGTTGGAATCTTTTCCATTATCAACCTATGCCTATGTTCAACCCCGTGCCCTTTCGGCAGGGGCTTATTTGGCCCTTTCGGTTGACGCTTTTTTTATGGCACCGGGTGCGACGATCGGTGCTGCCGAACCAAGGATCCTTGGAGGGCAGGCAGTTGACGAGAAGATTTTATCCACCTGGGAGGGGGAAATGAAAGCTGCTGCAGAAAGGCAGGGAAAGGATCCCTTATTTGCCGCAGCAATGGTCCGCAAGGAAATTGAAATAGAGGGCGTTGTTTCCAGCGGTGAGCTTTTAACTTTTACAGCACTGGAGGCGGAGAGCCATAGCTTCAGCGACGGAACAGCAACCTCGTTGCCGGAACTATTGAGCCTGATCAACCTGTCCGGGGCGGAGATCATCAGGACCACCCCATCCTTCTGGGAAATATTGGGCGGATGGCTTATTAAGCCCACTATAGCTACCATCATCCTTTCGCTGGCTTTTCTCTTTTTAGTAATTGAGGTTTTAACGGCCGGCTTTGGGGTTGCAGGGCTTTTGAGCATACTTTGTTTTAGCCTTTATTTTGGGGGGCATCTATTTACAGGGATTAGCAACTGGCCGGCTATTTTCCTCTTTGTTTTTGGTATTATCTTGCTCCTTGTGGAGGCTTTTATCCCGGGCTTTGGTATTTTTGGCATAGGAGGGCTCATTTCTGTTTTTACGTCAATAGTGCTGGCGGCAGCTTCTACAGTCTCAGGATTGCGTATGCTGCTCATCTCCTTCTTTATTGCTGCTTTTGCCGGATATCTGGTTTTTAAATATTTACAGCGAAAAGGCATGTTGCGCCGTTTTATACTCATTGACGCCGCCACGGCGGAACTGGGTTATAGTGCTTCTGCTGACCTGCAGCATTTAGTCGGTAAAAAAGGAAGGGCTGTTACCATTCTCCGGCCTTCCGGGATAGTCGAAGTAGAAGGCACCAAGTATGATGTAGTCAGTGAAGGAATATTTATTCATGCCGGTGTTCCCATTGAGGTGATCAAGGTCGAAGGAAGAAGGGTAGTGGTCCGGAAGGTAGAGAGGGTGGATGATGGCCCGGTAAACCGGGACTTGCCCACGGAAGAAGGAACCTTTAACAGCGAACTATAATAGCGAACTATAATAAGGATCGGAGGAAAATCCTATGGCTGAATTACTGCCCCTTTTGTTTTTACTATTTTTAATTATTATTGGTTTTTCGCTCATTTTTAGTTTTATCCCCTTGCGGTTGTGGATTGCTGCTTTGGCCTCAGGGGTGCGTGTTGGTATTATTACTCTTATCGGAATGCGCCTGCGGCGTGTGGTCCCTGCCCGGGTGGTTGAGCCCCTTATCAAAGCTACCAAAGCGGGATTGAATCTCAATGTCAATGCTTTGGAGGGACACTATCTTGCAGGGGGTAATGTAGACAGGGTGGTTAACGCTCTCATTGCCGCCCAGAGGGCTAACATCGAACTTAGTTTTGAAAGGGCTGCCGCCATTGATCTGGCCGGCAGGAATGTTTTGGAAGCCGTCCAGATGAGCGTTAATCCCAAGGTTATTGAAACCCCTGTAGTAACTGCTGTGGCCAAAAATGGGATTGAGGTTATGGCTAAAGCCCGGGTTACGGTGAGGGCGAATATCGAGCGTCTGGTTGGTGGCGCCGGTGAAGAAACAATTATTGCCCGTGTGGGTGAAGGAATCGTAACGAGTATCGGGTCTTCTAACACCCATGAGGAGGTCCTGGAAAACCCGGATAACATTTCGCATATTGTCCTCAAAAAAGGCCTTGATTCGGGGACTGCTTTTGAAATACTTTCTATCGACATAGCCGATGTGGATGTCGGTAAAAACATTGGGGCCCAACTGCAGACGGACCAGGCAGAGGCCGATAAGCGCATTGCCCAGGCCAAGGCGGAGGAAAGAAGGGCTATGGCTGTTGCCAGGGAACAAGAAATGCTTGCTTCCGTGCAGGAAATGAGGGCCAAAGTTGTGGAGGCGGAAGCTGAGATCCCCAGGGCTTTTTCGGAGGCGCTGCGTGAGGGCAAAATAGGGGTCATGGATTATTATAACATGCAAAACATTCAAGCCGATACCCAGATGCGGGATTCCATTGCTAAAATCGGAAAACCCGCAGAGAAGGAAAACAAATAATCCCCATTTTTAAAGGGGAAGGTGTTGATGGATATGGAAGCGATAATTATTTATATCATTATGATCATTATCTTCAGTGTTCTGAAAAGTCTAAAGGACCCTGCGCCCCCGGCCGGCAGGAAACCTTCTCCTTTTTCTCCTGGTCTTCCGGCTGGCCTGCCCCGTTTCCCGGGGCTGGATCTGGATCTGGAACCGGCGGAGCAGAAAACGGAGAAGGAAAAGGGTGGGGAAATCCTGCACAGCGGCAGGGAGCCTGTTTTCTGGGAAGCGCCTGAAAAGGATTGGCTCCTCCCCAAACCCAGGATTGCTGAAGAAAGAAAGAAAATGGTGTCACCAAAAGCCTTGAGGGCTGCTAAAAAAGCGACACCTCCTATGGTATCCCCTACGGTGTCCCCAATCGGAGGAAGCGGCAAAAAGACGATCTCCCCCCCTAAGGAGGCCGTTGGAAACCTCGAACTGGGGGAACTGATTGGCAGCGAGAAACTGCCTACCCTTATATTGATCTCTGAAATCCTTTCTGCCCCGCGCTCCCGCGAACCCTACCGGGCCAGGCTTCGTTGAAGCACGAAGGATCTTAACTTAAAAGCGTTTACCCGGCACTGGAAAACAAAAGCCTGTTCCAGTGCCGGCCTGTTTTCTGCCGGCCGGGTAAATTACTTGTCTAAAACAATCATACCCTTTGATTTAAGGCATAAACTTTAGGTAGGGAAATTAAATAAGTATCTGGGGGTCTGGGCTTGGAACATAAAGAATCAAGGGAAGGACGGAAAAAATGGCGAGAAAACATGGCCGATTTTTTTGAGCTTCCCAAAGACCTTCTTTTTAACATACCCCGGGTAACGTTAATTGGCAGAGTACAGCTTTACCTGGAGAACCATAAGGGAATTATTGAGTACAGCAGCGAGATCCTGCGCCTAAAAATACGGGACGGGGAAATGGTAATCAAAGGTAATAACCTGACTATCAAGAATTTTTTTGGAGAAGAAATATTTATAGAGGGGAATATATGCTCCCTGGAGTACCGCTAGATACTGGAGGAAGGGGGTTATGTATTGTTCCTGCTCGAAAAATTGGGGCTTTGGCCGGGGTACCTCCTTATTTCCTTGGAAGGTCGTGGGCTGGTAAGGTTGTTAAACCTGACTTCAAGAAACGATATTTATTTTTGGGACTTGAAGTACAAAGGAAATACGGCAACCATGAAGCTCAGGCCCCGTGACTTTAAAAAATTACGTCCCCTTTTGCGTAAAACAGGCTGCAAGGTAACTATCCTGCAAAAAAAAGGTACCCTTTTTCTAATATTTTTTGGTAAACGTAGAAAAGGGCTCTTGCTAGGAATATTGCTTTTTTCCCTGGCACTTTATTTTTTTTCAGCAGCCATTTGGAGTATAAATGTTGAAGGTAATGTAGAGGTAAGTAAAGAGGAAGTTGTAGGGGTGTTGGAAAAATACGGTGTTAAAAGGGGCACATTGAAAAGAAACCTGGATTTAACGGAGCTGGAAAGAAAGCTAATCCTGGAACTGAGGGATTTAAGCTGGGTTGGAATTAACCTGCGGGGCGTTTATTTGCAGATCCAGGTTGCGGAGCGCCTGAAGGAGCCTGCCCCGGAGGCAGAAACGCTTAATCTTGTTGCCTCCAAAGACGGGCTTGTCAGCGATATTTTAGTTTTGGCCGGGCAGGCTAAAGTTGAAAAGGGGGATACTGTTAGCAAGGGTCAGCTTCTTATTGCTGGGGAAATGGTTGAAAAGATCTATATTAGCGATGAGGAATATGAGGAAAGGATCCTTCCTGTAAGGGCCAGGGGGGTAGTGGAGGCCCATGTTTGGTATGAAGGCTACCAATATGCCCCGCTTCACCCCCTGCAGAAAAACAAAAGTGGTAATATGGCCAGTTCTTATGCACTTAATGTTGGGGGTCGGGAACACCACCTCTGGGGCACAAAGGGGTCTCCTTATCGCAATTATGAGATGGGAAAAATTAAACACACGCTAAAATGGAGGAGTTTTCGTCTGCCTGTCGAATTAGTATGCTATAGATATTGGGAGATAGAGGTAGATTATAAGAGCATACCACCCTGGGAGGCTCTCCAGGAAGCACGCCAAAAAGCTTTCCAGGAGGTAAATTCCAGGTTGCCGCGGGGGGTAACTATTCAAAAACGCCTTGTGGACGACTATTATTTTCCAGAACTAGGTTCTGTAGGCTGTCGTGTGATGGTAGAGACAATAGAAGATATTGCCGTACAACAGGTCCCAGGAGTTGATGATCAGGAAATAGAAGCTGAAAAAAGCTTAGGAGGGATTTTATTTTTTGGCCAAAATACAAACCAGGCGTGAAGTGTTTATAAATAATACAGATGAAGTGTTGCCCCTTCTAGGAAAGTTTGATGAACACCTTTCTTTGTTGGAAGACAACTTTGAGGTAGACATTATTGCCCAAAGAGATGGACTTTCCCTGAGGGGCAATGAAGATGACGTGGAAAAAGTGTATGCTCTTTTCCAGGAGTTGCTTGCTTTAATTAGAGGGGGGCACCTTTTGACAACACCGGAATTTAACTATGCCTTAAAACTTGCTCAGGGAGGACAGGCCAGTAAAATTAAGGATCTTTTCAGCGACCTTATTTTAATTGCAGAACGGGGTAAAAAGATAAGGCCTAAAACCCTGGGGCAAAAACAGTACGTTGAAGCACTCCGGCGTTATGATATTGTTTTTGGCATTGGCCCGGCGGGAACAGGAAAAACCTATCTTGCAATGGCTATGGCAGTGTCAGCGTTGAAAAATAAATTGGTGCAGAGGCTGGTTTTAACCAGGCCGGCTGTGGAGGCAGGAGAAAACCTGGGTTTTTTACCAGGGGATCTTCAGGAAAAGGTTGATCCTTATCTTCGTCCTCTTTATGATGCACTTTACGATCTAATGGGGGTGGAAACCTATCTAAAGTACAGGGAAAAGGGTATTATCGAAGTAGCCCCGTTGGCCTATATGAGGGGCAGGACCCTCGATAATTCTTTTATTATTTTGGACGAAGCACAGAACACTACCACTGAACAGATGAAAATGTTTTTGACCAGGATGGGTTTTGGCTCCAAGGTTGTTGTCACCGGCGATATAACCCAGGTAGACCTGCCGAAGGGCAAGTTTTCGGGTCTGGTAAGGGTCATGCATATTTTAAAAGATATAAAGGATATTGCCTTTGTTCAGCTTGGTGAGGAGGACGTTGTGCGGCATCATCTCGTTCAGAAAATAATCAAGGCCTATGAGGACTTTGAAAATAAACCTCAAAAAAATGAATAGGGTGAATTATGCAGGGGCCGGATACCCTGCCCTTCTAACCCTCAAGAGGTGAAAAATTAAATAAATGGGTAAAGAAAAATGGAAATTGCTTAAAAAAAGGTTTTTTTCCATTTACAAGATCAGGCATGGGCGCATTCTTTTAGGTATTGGGTTCTTTGTTTTTATGTACTTGTTCCTACTTTTTTCGGTATTGCCGTTTGGGGTATCTGTTGAACTGGGTAAGCCCAGCCCCAGGAAGATAATAGCACAAAGGGAAGTTATTGATAGCTATACTACCAATGCACTCAGGGAAGAAGCCGCGCTGGCCGTACCAGAGGTATTTGACCATGACCATAAGGTCCTGGAAGAAGGGAAGGCTACCATAGCCAATTTTTTTACAGGGATTAAGAAAGCTGAAGGCTTGGGTGGCAAAGAGCTGGAGGACCAAATTGCATTTCTTAATAACAGTTTGGAACAGCAGCTGCCAAAGAGCCTTATTTTGGCACTATTGTCAAACGGCAGCGAACTGGATGAGCTGCAACTCAGGGTTGAAGGTATTTATGAGGGGATCATGTCACAAGGTATCAAAGAAAATGGAGTCCAGGCGGCACTTGGGCAGGCCCTACGAGAAATCAATTTATTGCCTTTTAAAGCAGAAGTCAAACAGGGGATGGAAAAGCTACTTTCCCCTTTAATTAAACCTAATATGTTGTTTAATGCTAAGTCAACAAAAGCTAACAGGGAAGCTGCCAAACAAGCAATAGAGCCGGTACGTATTTTAAAGAATTCCCTTATCGTTCAGGAAGGGGAAAGAGTTACTGAGAAGCATATTGCGCAGTTGCAGGATCTTGGGCTTTTGGGCAATTGTTTCCGTATTGGTGGTTATCTGGGTCTATTTTTTATTTTGATCATACTTTTTATTATTGTGCTCTCATATCTTTATCTTTTTAACAGGGATATCTACGAGCATACCAAAAACCTGACACTTTTGGGTCTAATAATTGTTTTGACGCTGCTTTTTGGGCTTGCCGCCCGCTATTTTTCCGGTTACCTGATGCCAATTGGCATGGGGTGTATTCTCATTACAGTCCTTTTTGAACCCCGGCTGGCAGTCCTGGTTAATATCGTAATGGCTTTACTGGTGGGGATCATTGCCGGTGGGGAATTTAAATATATTGTCGTGGCTATTTTTGGTGGCCTGGTTGCTATATATTCTGTCTCACAATTGCAACGGCGTTCAGATCTTACCAGGGCAGGTATTTACCTGGCTGCGGCCAACGTGGTTGCAATTGTTGCTGTTATCCTCTGGGGTGACGGCTTCCAGTTTGAATATGATTTTTTGAGGGGTTTCAGTATCGCCATTTTTGCAGGCCTTGGAAATGGGTTTTTTTCTGCAATTATGGCCATTGGTCTCCTGCCTTACCTGGAAAGTGCTTTTGGCCTGACAACAGCTGTAACATTGTTAGAACTGGCGGATCCCGGGCGCCCCCTTTTGCGCAAGCTTTTGGTAGAAGCCCCGGGTACTTACCATCATAGCATTGTAGTAGGGAACTTGGCAGAAGCTGCCGCAGAGGCGGTTGACGCTGATCCCCTTCTTTCCAGGGTAGGTGCTTTTTATCATGATATTGGGAAGACGAAGCGGCCTTATTTCTTTGTAGAAAACCAGTTCACGGGTGATAACCCCCATAAAAAAATTACTCCCAACCTGAGTGCCTTAATTATACGTTCTCACGTAAAGGATGGCCTTGAGCTGGCAAAGGAGGAAAAACTACCTTTACCAGTACTGGATATTATCCAGCAGCACCATGGCACCACCCTCGTCTCCTTTTTTTACCAACGGGCTCTGGAAAATCTTTCAGATAAGGATAAAATGACACCCGATGAGAAAGAATTTCGTTATGAAGGGCCGCTACCACAAACAAAAGAAGCTGCTATTATCTTGTTGGCTGATGCTGTGGAGGCAGCAGTACGTTCTTTATCACGCCCGGTAGCTGGAAGGATCGAAGGTATGGTGAGGAGAATAATAAAGGAAAAACTAAATGACGGACAATTTGATGAAGCCCCTTTAACCCTGAAGGATTTGGATAAAATTGGGGATACCTTTGTGCATATCCTCTCGGGGATTTTTCACCAAAGAATTGAATATCCGGAAAAGGAATTAAAAGTGGATCTGGAAAGGGGAAAAAGCAAGGATGGCAGTGCTGGTAAATAATATTCAGGACAAGGTTGAAATAGAGGAAAAGGTCATCCTCCTGCTGGAAAAAATCGGTGCTTATATTCTATGCCTGGAAGGGGAATATTCCGGAAGTGAGCTGGGTATTATTCTTGTAGATAACAGTTATATCCAGGAGCTTAATTTTACTTACCGGGGTATTGATGCCCCCACAGATGTACTGTCTTTTAATTTACGGGATGAAGTGGTTGATGTTGAGGAAGGGATAGAAGAAATAATCCTGGGGGATGTTATCATTTCCTTGGAAAAAGCTAAGGAACAGTCTTTACTCTATGGACATGATCTGGTTCGCGAACTTGCGTTACTAACAATACATGGTATACTTCATTTACTGGGCTACGATCATGATACTGATGAAGCAGAACAGGAAATGAAAGAAAAAGAAGGGCAGATTCTAAAAAAATTTAAGTTATAGTGGTGTACATTATTCTATACCCTGGCTCGTATTGCTAAAAATGTAGCAGCGTTTTAATGGTTGCCTTTTTTGTCCTTATCGTTGCCTTATTTTGTTTCCGGGGATAAATTCTGGTAATTATAATAGGTATTCAATTATTTTTGGGGAGGAGTTATATAAGATGAAACTGGGTTCTGGCCATGCTATTGTTGATAATAAAGTGCTGGTCCTGGTTATTGTTATTCTTATCTTAAATACATTTCTGGCAGGGTTAAACTTTAATATTCTTTATCGCCAGACCGAAGAATGTGAGGAGGATTACCTTTCGAAACAGGTTATGGCCAAAGATTTACTGGAATATAACAGGCGCCTGGCCCAGGACCTTGGGGTCCAGGGAAGGTCTCCTGTCAAGGAAGCCCTGGCAAGTTTCAACTATGAAATTGATCTTGCCAAGGATGGCGATGAGTTATCAAGGGTAATTTTTAATCATGGACGTCAGGTCCAGGAAACCGTGCTTCGTGAACGTGATGCCCTTTTCAGGGAAAAAGCCCTGGCTTTGATCAATAAGGATCAAAACCTGTTGCAGGAAAATGAAAAAATAGAATTTACTTTACGTGTTTCTCCAAACGAGGGGGTAATAACAGAACCGGCCGTGTTACATGAGGATACACTTGCCAAAATATTGGAACTATATTCTGAAGGTGGTATGTCGCAGGAACAGGTTTTTCGTATTGAAATGGAAAAAGGGCGCTGCCGTATGCTTTCACCTTTAAACCCCCTTGATTATATTAAAACCCTTTCAGAAGAACTTGATTCACTGCGGGTTAACCTTCATGAAGTGAGGGTTGCTGCCGGCCTTTCCGAAATGGCCGGACCGGGGGTGATAGTAAAACTATATGATGCCCCTAATGGTTACGCTACCAGTGACATCATTCATGATTCGAATGTAAGGGATGTTGTAAATGAACTTTTTTCTGCAGGTGCCAAAGGAGTAGTGGTAGGTGGACAGCGTCTTATCGCTACCTCTCCTATACGTTGTGTCGGGCCGGTTATCCGGGTTAACCAGAAAGAGATACCTGCTAACCCTGTTGTAATCGAAGCTGTAGGGGATCCGGAGGTTCTTGCCAGCGGGCTGGATTTAATTCGTTTTTCTCTTGAATTTCACCGCGACTTCCGCTTTGAAATAGAAAAAAAAGATAATATTGTCCTGCCGCCATACAGAAACTAGTTTTAATGGGAGGTACCGGTTATGGACGACCTTCAACTTATAGACCTTGCTCGTGAAACTCTTCCCTTTGCTTATGCTCCGTATTCTAACTACAGGGTGGGGGCGGCGCTTTTAACTGCTGAAGGGAAGGTTTTCAGGGGGGTCAACATCGAAAATGTTTCTTATGGATTGACTATTTGTGCTGAGAGGTCGGCACTTGCAGCCGCTATAACCGGCGGTTATCGTTCCTTTATTGCCCTTGCTGTAGTATCAGAAACTGAAAATAAACCCTTTCCTTGTGGGGCCTGCCTTCAGGTCCTGAGGGAATTTTCTGGGGATCTGAAGATAATTGTTGCCGGCAAGGGGGCAAAGTATGAAGCCTTTACTATTGGGGAACTGCTGCCCTATCCCTTTAAATAGGAGGAAGAGTATGTTTGTTTCAGGCTTTGTCGCAGTGGTCGGGCGCCCCAATGTGGGCAAATCAACTTTAATAAATTCCCTTCTGGGGGATAAAATACTGATTGTTTCTGACAAACCCCAGACAACAAGGAACCGCATTCATGCCATCCTTACTACTGATGATGCTCAGGTTATTTTCATAGACACCCCCGGGATACACAAACCCAGGCATAAATTGGGCGATTACATGGTCAGGGCTGCATCTGAAGCTATGAAAGAGGTTGACCTCATCATTTTTGTTGTGGAGGCTACAGCATCCCCCGGCAAAGGTGACAAATACATTGCCGGTTTTCTTTCAGGGCTGGAAACCCCTGTTTTTTTAGTGATCAATAAAATGGATCTTGCCCCTGCAAATTTTAGGGGAGAATGGCTTCCTCTTTATCTCAACCTGGCAACATTTAAGGAAACTTTCCTTGTAACAGCCCTCACCGGAGATAACCTGGGACAATTATTAGCAGCTACAATCAAATTTTTGCCTGAAGGACCACTTTATTTTCCTCCCGATATGCTTATTGATCGGCCGGAACAATTTTTTGTGGGGGAAAAGATTAGGGAAAAGATTTTGCATAAAACCCGGGAAGAAATACCACACTCTGTAGCGGTGGAAATCACGAAGATGCAAACACGCGAAAATGCAGATCTGATAGATATTGAGGCTACCATATACGTCGAAAGGCAGTCCCAGAAAGGAATTATCATTGGCAGGGGCGGCACATTGTTGAAAGAAGTCGGTACTGAAGTACGGCTGGAGTTGGAAAAACTATTTGGCAACCCTATCTACCTGGACCTTTGGGTAAAGGTCAAAAAAGATTGGCGGCAAAAAGAAAACATCCTTCGCCAGTTAGGTTATGAATGATACAGGTTACGAAAGGAACCCAGGCTATCTATGTCCAAACATTTTAAAACCCAGGCCCTGGTTTTGCGTTCTCGCCCTTTGGGGGAAAGGGATCGGCTCCTGAGCCTTTTAACCCTGGAACGGGGAAGGTTAAGTGCAGTTGCCCCCGGCGCGCGAAAAATTAAAAGTAAACTTGCAGCAGGTGTGGAGCCCTTTACTTGCAGCAGTTTCCTCCTGTACAGGGGCAGATCGCTGGCTACTGTTACGCAACTGGAGATAGTTGTCAGTTTCAAAAATATCAAGGAAAATATCGAAAATTATGCTTATGGAATGTATTATAGTGAACTTGTGGAAAAGCTTTTTATGGAGGGTGAAACAAACCCACAGCTATTTAAACTCCTCTACACAACCCTGGATTACTTGGACCGGAGACAGGCAGACCGGGACCTTTTAGCACGGTATTTTGAACTGGGGGTCCTGTACTTGTTGGGCTATGAACCACATTTCCAAAACTGCCTGCATTGTGGGGGGACAGAGTTCCCCCTTTTTTGGGATAATGCTGCCGGGGGCCTTACCTGTAGCAATTGCTCCTCTCTGGGGAAAAATACATTTCCCCTTTCCAGGGGGACCAGGGTACTTGCTGAGAACCTGCTTGATTGCCCGCCTGAAAAACTTATAAAACTAAGGGCACAGGTCAGTCAAAAAAAGGAACTAAGGGGCATCCTGCATCAATTTATACAGTATTGGACAGGTGTAGAAGTAGAACATTTTCAAACGCTTGCCTTCTTGGAGGAAATTAACAGGGAAAGTAAGGATAAAATAACGAAAAAAACCTAGAATAGTAATATTACGAACATAATTGTTG
>JBMNNS010000122.1:0-3488 GCA_050942625.1 Dethiobacteria bacterium | reverse complement strand
TCGGTGGAGAAGGCCAAACGCTTACAATACGGCATGATTCCTATGATCGCAAGTCTTTTATGCCGGGAATAATCATGGCGGTAAAGAAAATTATTTCCCTGGAAGGCCTCTTCTATGGCCTGGAGACCGTTATTGATTTTAATTCCAATTTTAAAAATATGGACTAGACAGCTTGTACTGCAACGGGGGGATTATTTTCCCATTGCCCCGCACCTTCTTGGAGGAAACAGCATAACATAAAGTAATCCTCTAAGGAGGTGCCTTAGTTTATGCTACTGCTGAATAAAAAAATTGGCTTTATAACCACTGTAACACAACTTGGTGAAACAATAATACTCGGGGAAATTGAAAAAATTATGATGCAGGGTGCAGATATTTTTGTTATCCTGCTCAACCCCTGCCTGCAAAATAGAAACTTATCCGGTTTTCGGCCATCAACCCTTGATCTTTTGGTATTTTTCCCTGATTCGGAACAATTAATTGGCTTCCTGGCTGAAATTGCAGAAGAGCAAAAAAGACCAGCACTGGTGCTGGCTCCAAATTTTGAAAGCAAACAACCTCCATACCGTTTTATAACTTCGCTTCTAGAAAAAAAGAGGACCTACTTTGTTCCTTTTGGCCTGGTTAATAAAAAAGAAGGTAAACCTGCAATCTACAGCAGGCTGGACCTTTTACTGGAAACTTGCACCGCTGCCCTGGAAGGACACCAACTCCAACCCTACATTTGGGAAAACAACCCTTTTCCTCCATGAAGGGAAGGCCCTCATAGACCTGTGCCTTCCCTCGTTTTCTTTAACCATTGCAGGCCTTTGTCAATTACTTTTGGTTCCTTGCGCAGCTGATGCCCCGCCCCAGGAAAAATGTGGAGCTCCTTTGGGTTGCCGGCCAACTCATAAAGCTGTTCGGCCTGTTCACAAGGAATAAGTTCGTCCTCACTGCCATGCATGACCAACAAAGGCCTTGGGGCTATTTTGGCAATGTATTGAGAAGGGTTAATCCGATAAATATTTTGTAGCCACTGCTCCGGATCCCGGGGAAAAGCAGGATCCCGGATTATGCCTATATCCCTATACCAAGAAACCCTTTTGCCAAGCTCTCTTAAGGTAAAAAGGTTGTTAAACTGAAGGGGACAAGCTGCTAAAATAAGGGCCTTAACACGTGGATCGTTAGCAGTGACATAAGTCGAAACAGCAGCTCCGCCGCTAAAACCCCAAAGGTAAAAATTATTGTGTAAACCATTCTCTTCAAAGTAGTTCAAAACAGCCTGCAGATCCCGGGTCCAGCCAAAAAGATCAAAATTTCCCCCACTTTCGCCGGTGCCCCGAAAATTAAAATGAAAGACAAAAAAACCTTCCTCACAACAACGCCTGGCTAATCCCGGATAACCTTCATCCTTATCTTCCTGGACCCCGGTTGTGGGCGTGTCGCCCCTGGGAATGCCATGGCACAAAATAACCAATGGGGTTTCGTGTTGCAAAAATCTTTTTTCTGGCTCATAAATGCTGCCCTTTAAATAAAAACCATCTACCTTTATCTGAACATTTTTTAGTTTCACTGCAACCTCCTAAAAATAAATTCCCTATTTTGTTTTAAATATTTACTGCGGGGGAAAATAGATAATGTAAGGAGCTGATTTATACATGAGTAAAAACATCTTTGCCCTCTTGATTGCAGCATTGGCCGGTTCCGCCATGGCCTTTCAAGGATCATTAAATGCTGCCCTTGGAAAGGTGGTAGGGCTGCTGGAAGCAACACTTATTGTCATGGTAATTGGAACGATCACTGCACTGGTAGCCTTATACCCATTGGGTTTGGGTAAAGGCAACCTGGCAAAAATTGCAGAGGCCCCCTGGTATCAATATTTAGGTGGATTATTAATAGTCCTGATTACTTACGCAGTTGTAGTCAGCATCCCCAGGGTAGGCGTTGCTAATGCCACCACAGCAATTATAGCGGCCCAGGTTACTACAGCAGCCCTCATTGATCATTTTGGGCTTTTTGGGCTGGAAGCCATACCTTTTTCCTGGTGGAAGGTTTTGGGGCTGGTACTCCTGGCTGCAGGAACCCGCACCATGCTGATTCAATAAGGGCCTAATGCAGGGTAGGATCGTCCTCCTCTTCCTCGGGGAATATATCTATATCATCCTCCTGTAATAACTCCTCAAAAGGAAAGGTATGTTTCGCAATATCTTTACTGATAAACAGAGGGCAACCACTTACTAGCGCCAGGACAATACCGTCACTCGGACAGGAATCCATAATAATTTCTTCACCATTTTTTTCTAGATAGATTTGGGTGCAGTATGTACCCCTTTCCTGTACTGAATCTTTTACCACAACTTTGTTAATAGTAGCCTGGAGACAGGAACAGATAGATAGAAGGAGATCATGTGTCAAAGGGCGTGGTAAAATATAACCCTCCAACCGGATAGAAATGACCTGAGCTTCACCTAACCCTAAAATGATGGGTAAAACCATCGTTTCATCCTCATCTATTAATAACAGCAGGGGATTATGGGATGAATCAAGGCCTAGGCCTTTAATTTTCATAGGTATCATTTTATAAAGCCAGGATTAACCCGGCAGCCCCCTTTCCTGAATACAATAAATTTTTTGTTGTTACTTAATCTTGTAATCACCCCTGATTAGGAATATAGCCTCCGTTAGCGTTTTGATCCCCCGACCATCATCCCGGGGTGAAACAATGAGGTGATCCCTCTGCACAACATCATTTTGGGCAAGATTAACCCCTGAGGTTAGGTTTGATAATCCATCGCCAAAAGGGCCCTCCACAGCACTTGCCTTGCCAGTACGTAAAATTATTTCTGTCCCTGCCCCGGTTAAAATAAATTTATCCTCAGGAACAACTACTACCTCGTAAACAGGTACAACTACATGGGTTCCCTCCCCCGGAAACGGTCGTTCTGCACCATTCCCTTCCAACAACCTCATGCGATCTTCAAGCTTTTGCCGTTCAGTTTGTTCATTTTTTAAAGATTGGGCAAATGCCTCCATTTTAGCCTCTACCCAACTGGCAGTCACAAGGGGATCCCCTTCCGAACCGGGAATAACATTTTGGTCAGCTCCTGCTGCTTTCACTAAAACTAATACTACCAGTAAGGATGAAAACACTAAAAACAAAGCCCGTTTTCCTTTAACTGCAATAAACTTCGGCTGCATTCCATACAAGCCCCCTTTCAAAATAGTTCCCTAAATATAGTCCCCCCGACAGCGTATAAGGAAATCCTGTACATTTTGTTCTGCCTGCTCCAGGCGGTTTCTGATACCCTCCACATAAGCATAACGTTCGCCATTTCCCATATCCCTAAGGTAGCGGTAATAGCCCATTCTTCTGCCCAGGCAAAAATTAATCCTTTTTTCCTCCGGCATGGAAAGATAGCGTTCAACAACACCGATCATGTTAGGGATATCGCCGGGCAAACGTCCCTCCACTTCTTCCAGAAGGTTAAAAAAATGATCGCTAATCA
>JBMNNS010000121.1:0-3494 GCA_050942625.1 Dethiobacteria bacterium | reverse complement strand
TAGGTCATCCTGTCCTAAAATTAAAAAGAACCTCGCTTGCTTTTTTGACCCTTAAAGGTCTTCAGCCCGGATCCTACCGGCCTCTTTTTAGGGAGGAAGTAGAAAAGTTATCCAGGAAGTTGCAGACTCTGTGCCCTCAAGATGCCCAACGTTATCCCCGCTATAGATGAGGAGGACTGGATGGATAGGCGTTTCATAATCATTATTGTTCTAATCTTTTTAGCAATCATCAGCATTATTTTTTCTACCACCATAGGTGCAGCAAACATTTCGGCGGCTGACACGGTAAAGGTAATTCTTAACCATCTGAAGGGGAATACTGGTAGTCCTGCAGATGTTTCCGAAAGCTACATTATTTTAAATATTAGGTTGCCCAGAATTTTGTTGGGTTTTCTTGTAGGCGCATCATTGGCTGTGGCGGGGGTTTCTTTCCAGGGACTAATGCAGAACCCGCTTGCTGATCCTTATACTATTGGAGTTTCCAGCGGTGCAGCTGTTGGGGCCGCCCTTGCTTTTCTACTACCTGTAAGTGCCGGATGGTTAAGTATCCTGACAATACCTTTGATGGGTTTTTTGGGGGGCGGGATAGCACTTTTTGCAGTTTATCAGATGGCTCACATAGGGGGAAAGGTTCCCGTCATAACCCTTCTGTTGGCCGGTGTGGTCGTTAGTTCTTTTTTGTCGGCAGTTATCTCTGTAATTATGCTGTTTGCCGGGGAGGCCTTGAGAGGAATTTTTTTCTGGTTGGCCGGGGGACTGGCTGCCAAAGGATGGCTCCACGTAGGGATCATTTTACCCTATTTTTTCCTGGGGGGAGCCCTTCTCTTTTATTATACAAGGGACTTGAATGTGTTATTAATGGGCGAGGATACAGCACTTAGCCTTGGAGTTGAAGTTGAAAAAGTTAAGCGCAATATTTTGTTTGCTGCTTCTTTAGTTACTGCGGCCGCTGTTTCAGTAAGCGGCATGATTGGTTTTGTGGGGCTGATCATACCTCATGCCGTGCGTATGGTTGTAGGGCCTGATCACCGTTTTCTTTTGCCGGCTTCAGCTGTGTCTGGTGGCATTTTTCTCGTTTGGGCCGATATCGTTGCCCGCGTAATCCTCTTGCCGTCAGAGATTCCTGTGGGGATTATTACGGCATTTTTAGGGGCTCCCTTTTTTATGTATTTGCTGAGAAAAAGAAGACATGACTTCAGGTTTTAAATAGGACTAAGCTGAATTATAACAGAAGGTGTCAATAATTGAGCATAACTTTAGAAATCGCTAACGTTTCCTTCCAATACCATTCGGATATAGTTCTGGATGGAATTAAGCTGGAAATAAAAGAAAATGACTTTTGGGGCATCATTGGCCCTAATGGTTCCGGCAAATCTACTTTGCTAAAAACCATGAACGGTATTTTACAACCTCAGAAAGGCGTTGTGATCCTGAAGGGTTGGGATATCACCAAATTGGCACGTACAGAGGTTGCAAAGGAGCTGGCAGTAGTACCCCAGGATACGACTGTGGGTTTTAATTTTAGTGCTGAAGAGGTTGTAGCAATGGGTCGCACTCCTTATCTAGCTCGTTTTCAGAAGGAGAGTAAAAGAGATCGGGAAATAATCAAGCAGGCTATGGAACTGGCCAGATGTGGGGAATTAAAAGATAGATTTATTAATGAATTGAGCGGTGGGGAGAGACAAAGGGTTATCTTGGCCCGGGCGCTGGCACAGGAACCCCGCCTTCTTTTGCTGGATGAACCCACTTCTCAGTTGGATATCAGTTTCCAAACCGAAATATTTGACCTGCTGAGGCGTTTGAATGAGGAAAAGGGCATCGCAATTATTGCTGTCCTACATGATCTTAACTTGTCAGCCCAGTACTGTAAAAAACTTTTACTTTTAAATAAAGGTAAAATTTTTGCAGCGGGTTCTCCTGCCGAGGTAATTACCGAGGAAAATATTAACAAGGTTTATCAAACAAAAGTGCTCATTGAACATCATCCCCTTTCAGGTTTGCCCCAGGTTATCCTTCTACCGGAAGAAAAAAGGAGGCCAAAAAGGGATTTCATTTATGAAAGGATCCATATTATTGCCGGAGGAGGAAGTGCCGGCAATCTATACCAGGAGTTATGTAATGCGGGCCTTGAGCTTTCCAGCGGTGTTTTGAATATTGGCGATAGCGATTGGCAGCAGGCACAAAAGCTAGGCCTGAAGGTTGTAGATGAAAAACCTTTTTCACCAATTAGTATGAAGGCTCACAGGCAACACCTTGAACTAGTGGAAAGAGCAGAGGCCATAATTATAACTGGTGTTCCGTTTGGCCATGGCAATATGCTTAATTTGAAAGCAGCATTGGAATTTTGCAGGAAAGGCAGGCCTGTTTATATTTTAAATGAAACACACTACAGCAAAAGGGATTACACCGGCGGAAAGGCAAGTGTCTATATAAAAAAGTTGACTGACCTGGGAGCTAAAATTATTGATAGCCGGGAGGATTTATGGAAGATTTTGAATAAAAACCAGTAGCAAAGTGGAAGGGGGGAAACTCTAGTTTTTGGGAAAATAGTGATGAAAAAAATATTTTTAATCAGGCATGGACAAACGGACTGGAACATAGAAATGCGTTTCCAGGGCAGGGAAGATGTCCCCCTTAATGCAGAGGGAAGAAGACAAGCCAACCTACTTTCTTGTTACTTAGAGCAGGAAAAATTTGCTGCTATATTTACTAGTCCTCTTTCACGGGCTGTTGAAACAGCAGAGATTATTGCTGCCAAACATGGATTAATTCCCCACCCTGTAGATGGACTAAAAGAAATAGATTTTGGAAAATGGGAAGGGCTTACTTATGATGATATGGATGAGGAAGGGAAAGCCCATTTGAGTCGCTGGTTTTTGAACCCGGATTCTAACCCCCCTCCTGGGGGAGAATCCTTTATCCAATTCCGGGAGCGTATTTGCCAATGTTACCAGCAAATATTAAAAATGGTGCCGGAAGTAGAACCAGAAACCAATATTGGCATCGTTACTCATGCCGGTGCAATCAAAGCATTGGTAGCAAACATTTTGCAAATACCCTGGGAGATGATAGCTCGACTAAAAATATCCCAGAATTCTGTAACTATCATTCTATATGATGATTGGGATAACCCTTACCTGGAACTCTTTAACGATACCAATCATTTAAAGCCAGGTTTTTAAAATATTCAATTAATGTAATAACCGGGCCTTAATTTAAGGTTGTAGCAGGAATTATGTTTGTCTTCTCGAATTAGAAGGTAAAGAGTACCTGACTTAATATTGAAAAAAACTGGGAGATGGATGAAGGGTAATTCCCAAGGATTGGGGGACAGCAGATGTTTGAAACAGAAATTAATCTAAGGGGTAAAGAAGAGAATAAAAAGAATATGAAAGAAGAGTGTTGTCAAGCAGAAAATTCAAAATTAAAATTTAAAGTCAGGTTTGACTATAAAGGTAAACCCAGACCGGCGCGTTTCTTTTTTGGCGGTAGGA
>JBMNNS010000120.1:0-3525 GCA_050942625.1 Dethiobacteria bacterium | reverse complement strand
CTAGCTCATCCAAACGCTTTTCGCAAGCGGCAAGAGCTTGATCAACAATTTCTGCTTGTTCCTTTGTAAGTATCCGGGGTGCTGTCAGGAGGGCTGTTTTTATTTGTAGCACATTAGATGCTTCTAAAGTAGCAATACTACTAATTTCTGGCACATTCCGTAAAAACCATTCATTTGCTGCATTTTCTCTTCTTCGGGTAATTTCTTTTTTTAAGTTATCATATATTTTTTCATAGTCCAATGGGGGGGCGTCATCATAGAAATACTCCCCTGTTTCCTCCATGCAACGTTCACAAGTAGCGGCAAAATCCTCAGTGCTTAAATTGTAATCACTTAGCTTATTTAGATGCAATTCAATTAAATCTAGATGTTTGATTACTTGATTTAAATCTTCAACGTCTTTTTCTTGACCACTGTATATTACTTTTAGCGATGCTATTTCTTGGCGCCAGTACTCTATATCACTATTATTTGACAAGGCATATATATCAAATACTCCTTGCATTCGTTCTTTATAGTGTGAAAGTTGCTTTTTACACTGTTCTTTAAAAGCCGATAAGACCTGTGCGGCCTTATCAATTTTGGTTTCTAATAGTCCCTTTTTTTGACTAGCCATTTCCAAGTGTTTTTCGAGTTCAGCTGCTTGTTCCAACCATTTGTTCAATACCGAAACAGGCGTATTATCTGTAATGTAGTTTCTATGAACCATATTCTCAACATCCGAGACTACGCTGTTGATTTTAGTTATAAGTTTGATGTTTTTATCAACTTCTTCGACAAACGCCTCAAGCTGTTCCTGCTCTTCCAGTAAGTTAAGTTTTTTCAAGCTAGAAGCAATTTGACTATTTATGTGTTTAAACCGTTCAAGATGCTCTATTCTGATCACAGTAAGGCGAGACAACCATTGTTTAAAACCCTCCCGCGTTTGGTCCCGAGCTTTTTCAATATGATCTTTTATTTCTTGAAACTGATCATCGGTCCATAACTCTTTTTGTTTTTCCATGCTAGCATATAAATCAACCAGGTCGGCTCCACCCCAAGAAAGCTTTCCTATGTCATTTCTTTCAATCCCAATGCTTATCTTTGATAAGGCTGTATTTACTTTATCATCAAAATTGTTAAGCTCCTTAAGAGCGTTTTCGCTCTGTTCCTGTAAAAGTTTGTACCGGTAATGCAGCTGTTGTGGAATGGGAACCCTTTCTTCTAGTTTTTCTGCATTAAGGTAATATTCATACTTATTGGATAATCTTTTCTCATCTTCCCAACTTTCCAAGAGTACCTCCCATTCTGACACGCTTTTTTTATCTACACGTGCTATAAAAGATGTATCGAGAAACGATAACTCGAAGAATCTACTGCGCAAAGCTTTTTGTAGCCAATTTTCAAAACTAATCACACGATTATTAACAATAATATTTATATCATCTTTACGTCTTCCAATAAATAATGCTAACAATAACCCGGCTGAGGCAAGGTTGCATCCATAGGGTGGAGCACATAGGAGACGAAATATACTGCCTAAATTTAATGCTTTACCAGTAGTTTCATTCTCAGATTCGGGCAATTCTGACTCCAATAATTCTATAATATTGCGTACCGCTACATTGGTTGGGTTAATCCTAATCGAACCATCTTCACCTAGAATCCCCCAAGACTTAACAAGGACCTGATGCGCTCGGTTTCTTTGCTGTTGATTACGCGCAGCTATCCAATCTTTATCCAGCTTTCCCAAAAGTAATTCACTCGTAAAAAGTTGACAATCTGCTGCCGCTTTTCCTCTGGCAGTATGAAAACCATCAAAAGGAAATGGAATACGTCTGTCATAAATTACATCAAAAAGTTGAGTAAGCATATTCTTTATACGGGATTTTTTAATTGTTTTTTTAGTAGCAAAAACTATATGCCTTTGTAATTCCATCTGTGTAAACAAGTTTTCCATCTCTTGTTCCAAACTGTTTTTACGGTCAAGAATAAAGTTACTGTATTTTTGAATTTCATCCTCATCAAGATCTTCAGATAAAACCCAACTTTCAGCAATTTTCTGGCCAAATAAACCATCTGTATCGTGAAGTAGTATAATAGCAGTTGGTGCACCGCTTGTCCAATCTATTTCGTTCTTCTTCATACATTTCTTTAATGTTTGAGCGGCATATTCTTTTACATCTTCAATGCTGCTTTCAGGACCTACATAACAATAAATTAATTGTCCTTTAGCCTCGTCAACACCTCTCGCCTCAATCCAGGTTTGCAGTGCATACTCAACTTGACCTTCAAGTAATGCAATACATGAAAAGGCAACTTTATAATGCCATTCTTTTGTTGGTATTTCATTTTGAGGTCCAAAATCAGTATTATAAGTATCCATCCCAAACCATCTCATATAGTTTTGACTGAAGATTTTTGCTCTGGCTTCAAAGTCAATTTTTCCGGCTTTAGTGTTTAGGTGCGCAATAAACGCTTTTTTCGGAACTGAATCACCAGCTATATCAAATCGGTGAAGTGTCTCATTCCATTCCAGTACCGCATAATCAGACTCCAAAATCTTAATCTCTTCCGCTGCCCGAGCCATATCTATCCCGCTAAACAGAGATAGTACCTGGAGACATTCTTGTTTTGTCTCGACTTTAAAACCAATCTTGGTTGATAATAACGCTGCTTTAAGAAGCGCCACCTGTTCTTCCGTCAACTCGTGTTGATACTTATGGAATACACTTTGATACGCATGCGCAGTAGCGCCCTGCTGGCCGTATTGCTCCGAAGCAAGAAACTCATTAACCATAGCTTCATTACATAATTCAATCGGTAAAATTAGTCTGCCCCGTGGATATTCAACATATTTGTAACTATCAAATGCATCTGCCAAAAATGAAAATGCCGAGCGCTGCTGAAGTGATTTGCCTACAGAAGAAAGCTTATATAATACCCATGTAGATATAGGATGTAGCGGCCAACAACCCTTAATTATTATGTTTTTGAACTGGTCTTGATCATTCCACAAAGCATGATTTTTTATTTCGGGAAACCAGCGTTTCATAGAGGTTTGTATCTGCTCAGGTTTTTCTTTAATAGCTGCAATTTGATTTTCAAGTTCACCCACGTTTTTTTTCTCAAATAAATTGGCAATAAGTGTTTCAAGATTAGTCGAAAGTCTTACTTTACGAATAACATCATATCGACTGACATAGCGGTTCAAATCTTCCCTTAGCTCTGGAGCAATCCTAGAGACGTAAGCTTTTATTTCATACTGAATAAATGCAAGTAAAAATACACTGTCTGCATTATCCTGCACCGCTTCAAATAATTGCTGAAGGGCACCGGAGCCGGCTATATGGGGTTTCTGTACAGCAAACTCCAAGTAGCGGCCAAATTCATCAAACAAGATAACAATCCCCGCAAAAGGTTTGCCCGGTCCACAGTAGTTGTTTTTAGTTTCAGTGATGAATTCATGAAGCGCTTCTTGTCCCGTAGCGGGTATTGAAGAACCAAGCCTTTGCTCATATATAGCATTAACTTTATTAAACACAG
>JBMNNS010000029.1:0-19202 GCA_050942625.1 Dethiobacteria bacterium | reverse complement strand
GGCCAGGGGGCAACCGAGCCGGTCATTGACCCGCAGCAAGGCCAGGGGGCAACCGAGCCGGTCATTGACCCGCAGCAAGGCCAGGGGGCAACCGAGCCGGTCATTGACCCGCAGCAAGGCCAGGGGGCAACCGAGCCGGTCATTGACCCGCAGCAAGGCCAGGGGGAAACTGAACCGGACATTGAACCCGATCCGGGGCCGGGTTACCAGGAAACCGACCCACCACCCATTGGCCAACAGGAATACTGGCCAACCGAGCCGGCCGTTGAACCGAAGCGGGAACACGAGGGGAGTTTTGAATAAGGGGATGTTTGATCGCCGCCTGTTAAAAAACTTTGACTACCAGCTTTTCTTGATCATGCTGGTGCTCTGTGCCTACGGCCTGTTTATCATCAGCAGTGCTACCCAGGGGTTGCCCATAGAGGATCCCTCTACCTATGTACGTAAACAGGCAGTCTGGATGGTATTGGGTTTTGTTGCTTTGCTACTGGTGGTTAGCATTGACTATATAAATTATTATCGCTGGTCCCCCTACTTATATCTTGCCAACTTGTTTTTTTTAATTCTGGTCATCTTTATTGGGAAGGAAGCCGGGGGTGCTTCCCGCTGGATCGATTTAATAATATTTGATTTTCAGCCTTCCGAATTTGCTAAAATTATTGTCATCATTTCATTGGCCCGTTTGTTGGTGAATTATAAGGATCGGTTAGAAGAATTTTCAGGTGTTTTACTGATATCTTGCTATGTTGCTCCCCCCATACTGCTCATTTTTTTACAACCTGACCTTGGAACAGCCCTGGTTTTTATCATTATCTTTTTTGGGATGCTTTATATGGCCGGGGTACCTGCTAAATATTTAGGCTTAATTGCCGGTTCCGGAATAATAGCCTTTCCTTTTTTATGGTCCCAATTGCAAGATTATCAAAAAATGAGGCTGATTGTCTTCATTAATCCTGAACTTGATCCTCTTGGTTTTGGTTACCAGTTAACCCAATCCGTTATTGCCATTGGCTCCGGGGGGTTAAGTGGCAAAGGTATTTATGAGGGTACCCAGGCCCGTTTGCAGTTTTTGCCGGCACAGCATACAGACTTTATCTTTTCTGTCCTGGGTGAGGAAATGGGTTTTTTGGGGGCCCTTGCCTTGCTCTTCCTTTATTTTTTACTTATTTATCGGATTCTTAAAATAGGCTCTTTTTCCAAGGACAGTTTTGGGGCCCTGATCTGTACAGGGGTGGCAACGCTTATTACCTTCCAGGTACTTGTTAACATTGGCATGGCTTTAAGCATTATGCCTGTAACGGGTTTGCCTCTTCCTTTCATGAGCTATGGCGGCAATTCTATCATTATGAACATTGTCTGCATAGCGCTCGTGCTTAATGTAGGTATGAGAAGGCACAAGATCCAATTTTAGCATAAATATATATTGGCGGGAATATATTTATGTACAGGCATCTTAAAGATTCCGGGGGGAAAAATTGATGTATAAAAGGAAAAAAAAACTTGTGCCGCGTTCCGATTTAAGAACACGCTTGGATGAGTATACCACCTGGAAGGATGAGTCGAGTTGGTTTCTGACTGAGGGGAAGGAAAGGGAAGGTTTCCTGCAGGGCATATTAGCTGCTACTTCGTTTAAAAACATGCACCGTTTTTTGTTGATAAAGATTGTTGCCATCTGTTGTATTATCCTGGTCGTTTATTTTTTAACTTTTCTACAACTTCCTTTTTCCTTTGCCCTTTCAGATAAAATCCATTATTTAACAACCTGGAACATGGATTTTAAGGGGATGGGGCAACAGGTTCTTCCTGTGGTAAGGCTGATGTGGGAAGGCAATATTGAGGAGGGGCTTGGGCATAAAGTAATGGCCCCCAAGGGTGTTATCCAGCATACTGAAGAAGTTGGGGGGGAAAAACCCCTTTTCCTTTCACCCGTCGAGGGGGAACTGGAAAAAACTTTTGGGTTGCAGTATAATCCCCTTTTGCAACAGGAGGTAATGTTTTACGGTTTGCTTTTCCGTCCCGGTCAGGGAGAGTACGTTAGGGCTGCAGCAGATGGTGTCGTGCAAAAAATAGGGGAAAGTTCAGACTTTGGCCCTGGTTTGTCCCTCAAGCACCAGCTGGAAATGGAAACCTATTATGGTTGCCTCGCTGAAGTGCTTGTTGAGGAGGGGGAAACAGTTAGCCGGGGCCAGAATATTGGAGTTGTCGGTTTTAATCCAAAAGAGGGAAAGGCCGTGCTTTATTTTGAATTAAGGCAAAAAGGGAGGCCTCTTAACCCCTTGCCTCTACTGGTTGGCAGTCAGAATGAATAGTAAAACCGGTACTTCGGCCTTGAAATGTTTTTTTCAGGAGGTCTATTTTTGAACTGGCGCCTATTAAAGTTTGGTAAATTGGAGATAACTATTTCTCCGTTTTTTTTACTTTTAATTACTCTTTGGCTCCTGGCAGGACTGCCGTGGGAAACCCTTTTCCTTTTTGTACTGGTTTTAGGCCATGAATTAACGCACACCCTTGTCGCCAAATTCTGTGGTATGTCTATTTACCGCATTGAGCTTTTCCCTTTTGGAGGGGCGGGGTATCTAACCAAACCAGTAGAACTCGAACCGAAAAAAGAGTTTGTTATTGCGGGTGCCGGCCCAGCTTTTAACCTGGTGTTATTCATAATTTTGTGGAATTACGGCTACGGAGGCTATAATTGTTCCCCCATGTTTGGGGATGATTTGCTGGCATTTTTATTGAAAGCTAATCTTTTCCTCTTTGCTTTTAACCTGTTACCCGGGCTTCCTTTAGACGGTGGCAGGCTTCTCAGGGCTGCACTGGGGCAAAGGGTAGGGTTTTACAAAGCCACAGAAACTGCCCTGGCTTATGGTCGGGGTTTGGGGGTAATTTTTCTTTTTACAGGTTTTGTTTTATCCTATTTTGACTACTTTAACCTTTCCCTTTCCCTTGTGGGGCTTTTTTTATATTATGCGGCCGGGCGTGAACAGAAAAAATCTATTTATGTTTTTCTGCGATATTTAATTCGCAAGGAAAGATCCCTGCATAAAGAAAGGGTTTTAAAGGGGGAGCAGTTGGTAGCGCTGGATAGCACTTCTGTCCTGGAAGTGCTTAAGCAATTTAAGAGTTCCAGGTATCACCAGGTTATCATTCTTAGCCAAACCTGCCGTTTCCTGGAGATGTTGTCCGAAAGCCAGATTTTAGCAGGGGTGTTGCAAAAGGGAACAGATATCACCATGGGGCAGTTGCTCCGCAGAGGCTAATTAAATATTGCAGGCCGGCTTTATCCTATTCCCAATCCCTATTTCCCGTTTCCCGTTTCTTGTATGAAATTTTTCTTTTTTCTTAATTAAGAAAGGGTTTAGGCCATTTGATCACGAAATAAACAAAACGTTACTTTTCCTTAATGGGCGTTACAGGATTTGGATATAATTTTATTATTGGATATTTGGATATAATATTGTAAATAAAGATTTTAAAAGAGTTGATTTTGTGATATTTAATGGTTTAAATCACCATGATGTTATGGATTTAATCGACAGTGTGCGAAAGCCTGCCCGTTATTTTGGGCGGGAAATCAATGCTATTCAAAAACCATTTCAGGAAGTCAAAGTACACCTTGCCCTGGTTTACCCGGACTTGTATGAAGTCGGCATGTCACATCTGGGGTTAAAAATATTGTATTCTTTGGCTAATTCACTACCAGGTGTATATGCGGAAAGAGTTTTCGCCCCTGCCCTGGATATGGAAAAGAAGCTGCAGGAGAGAAATATACCCCTCTTTAGTCTGGAAACTTTTACTGCCCTGCACCGTTTTGATCTGGTAGGTTTTACTTTGCAGTATGAATTGACCTACACAACCATTTTAAATATGCTAAAACTTGGCGGTATTCCCCTGCGCAGCGAGGAACGTACCATAGGAGATCCTTTTGTAATCGGCGGCGGCCCACTGGCTGTGAACCCTGAACCGTTAGCCCCTTTTTTCGATTTTATTGTGATCGGTGATGGAGAAGAAATCCTGCCCGAAATATTAGAGAAATACAAACACTGGGATAAAAATGGGGATAGGAATTCTTATTTGCGGAGTCTTTTGTCTATTAAGGGTCTTTACGTACCATCATTTTATCAAGCGTTATATAATAATGGTACTTTTACAGGGATAAAACCTCTTTTGAAGGGGGCCCCGGCCGTGATTACCAGAAGAACTGTTGGCAGCCTGGAGGAGGCCCATTATCCTAAAAAGGTACCGGTTCCTTATCTTGGGATAGTGCATGACAGGGTTCCCCTGGAGCTTTTCAGGGGCTGTACACAGGGGTGCCGTTTCTGCCAGGCCGGCTATATTTACAGGCCATTGCGTGAAAGATCCGTTTCAAAATTAAAAGAACTAGCCACGGCCCTGATTTCAGGAACAGGGCTGGAGGAAATTTCTCTTTCTTCACTGAGTAGTAGCGACTATTCCAGGATGGAAGAGTTGATAACAGAACTAGAAAATGAGTTTGAAGGTAAAAACGTCAGGCTTTCCTTGCCTTCTCTAAGAGCTGATCCTTTTGCGATGAAAATAGCTGACCGGATTCAAAAAAACAAAACCGGCGGGGTTACTTTTGCACCAGAGGCTGGGACACAAAGGCTCAGGAATGTAATTAACAAAAGAATAACAGAGGAAGATATTCTTGGAGCGGCTGCCCATGCTCTTGAAACGGGGCGCAACCATATAAAGCTTTATTTTATGATCGGGCTTCCAACGGAAACAGAAGAGGACCTATTGGGCATGGTGGAATTGGTAAAAAAGATTTTGGAGTTGAGCAGGTCGGGAAAAAGGAAAAACCGCCGTTTTAGTATGACAGTTAGTGTTTCTACCTTCGTACCCAAAACACATACACCCTTCCAGTGGGTGCCCCAGCTTGCACTGCAGGAAATCAGGCTGCGCCAGGATTTCCTAAGGCGCCGTTTTCGCAAACTTAAGGGGGTAGAATTTACCTGGCATGAAGCGAGTATGAGCTTCCTGGAAGCTGTTTTGGCCCGGGGGGACAGGCTACTAGCCCCTGTATTGGAAAGGGCCTTACAATTAGGGGGCAAGCTGGAAGCCTCAAGCGATCAATTTGACTATGCTATCTGGGAACAGGCCTTTGAAGAGATGGGGATTAACCCTGAGTCCTATGCCGGTTTCAAACCCGACTACCATGCACCTTTGCCCTGGGAGCATATAAACACGGGCCTTTCCAAGGAGTTTCTTATCCGGGAATACAAACGGGCAATAAATCAGCAGATCACACCAGACTGCCGTTTAGGCTGTGTGGGCTGTGGTTTAAAGGATTGTAGGAATAAGCAGGTGGACAATGATGTATCACTATAGGATCTGTTTTGCAAAAACAGGCTGGCTTAAGTATATTTCACATCTTGATTTACAGCGTACTTTCCAGCGAATATTTAGGAGGGCACAGGTTCCGCTGGCTTATAAAAAGGGTTTCAACCCCCAGCCGCAGTTTTCTTTTGCCTCCCCTCTTGCTGTGGGGATTGAGGGTCAAAATGAGTACCTTGATTTTTTTTTAGAGAAATCATGGGAGGAAACAGCCCTGAAGGAGGCCATTAACGAACAATGCCCGCCAGGAATAGTTATTAAAAAAGTTATCGCGGTTGACTTGAAGTTACCGCCTATTTCCTCTTTACTGGAAGCTGCACTCTACGTTATCCCCCTTATAAAATTTCCTGAGAAAATGGACGAAAAAATAAAAAATATTATTGCCGCTGAAAACATTATTATTGAACGGAAGAGTAAAAGAAGGAACAAAAATGTGAACATCAGACCCTTTATCTTTGACCTGAGGATCCTGGAAGTGGAAGATCCTGAAAAGGTAGCAGCTGGTGAGGTTGCCGGTAAGCTGATCATGCTGCTTGCTACAGGTAACAAGGGGGGCATCCGTCCGGATGAAATTGTGGATCTGTTGGGTTTGGAAAAGGAACATTTTAAGAAGATCTACCGGCAGGAGCTTTTTATTAATGGAAAAGGAGGTTTAGAAAATCCCTTGGGTATTAATTACGAAGAGTACATGAAAAAATGGATGAATTACGAGGTATGATTCAGATTGAAAAATCAGCCTTTTACTCTTTACTATCAAGAGGAATATAAAAATGGAACAAAAAATTATTGTTAATTATGACTATAAGGAAACGAGGGTAGCTCTGCTTGAGGATAACAGGTTAGCGGAAATTTATATTGAACGTCCTTATAAGCAGAGGGTTGTAGGCAATATCTATAAAGGTGTGGTGGAAAATGTTTTGCCGGGCATTCAGGCCGCTTTTGTAAATATTGGCGAGCATAAGAATGCTTTCTTGTATGTTGACGACATACCCCAGCCAAAAGATGAAGATTCGCCGGGCGGCAGGATGCCGATCCAACGGCTTTTGCATGTGGGTGAGGAGATCATGGTTCAGATCATGAAAGAGCCTTTTAGCAGCAAAGGAGCAAGGCTTACTGGCCATATAACCCTGCCCGGCCGCTATCTTGTTTTAATGCCTGGGCTAAATTATGTAGGTGTTTCCAGGCGTATTAACTGCCAGAAGGAAAGGGAAAGAATTAAAAAGGAGATGGAGGGCATACGGCCCTCTAATGTGGGGTTAATTGTTAGAACTGCCGCAGAAAATGCTGATCAGGATAGCTTAAAAAACGACTTGCAGTTCCTTCTGGATCTTTGGAAAAAGATTAATGATCTTTACAAAAAAGAAAAAGGGCCGGCCCTGCTTTACAGGGATGTAGCATTTCTCTACAGGATAATCCGCGATCTTTTTAATGATCATATTTCCCAGTTTATTATTGACAGCGAACAGGGTTACAATAAAGTGCTGGAAATATTGAATCATTTTTCCCCGGAATTGAAAAATAGAGTTTTTTATTATCGCAACAATGAACCTATTTTCGAACGCTTTAATATTGAAGAAGAGCTGGAGCGTTCTTTAAGTCGTATGGTATGGCTTAAATGTGGGGGTTACCTGGTTTTTGATGAAACAGAAGCACTGAAAGTGATCGATGTAAATACAGGTAAATACACGGGAAAAAATAACCTGGAGGAAACAATTTTTAAAACTAATCTCGAGGCAGCTGAAGAGGTGGCCAGGCAGATTCGTCTAAGAGATATGGGTGGGATCATAATTGTTGACTTCATCGATATGAATTGCCAGGAACATCGGCGGCAGGTTTTGGAAAAGCTAAAAGAAAATGTGAGCAGGGATAGGACTAAAAGCCATGTGTTGGGGATTACGTCCCTGGGTTTGGTAGAAATATCCCGCAAGAAGGTAAGGCAGGGGCTTTCTGCACTGATGCAGCAACCATGTTCATATTGCCGGGGCACTGGGAAAGTACTTTTGCCGGAAGCTGTAAGCGGCAAAGTAGAAAGGGAAATTAGGAAATTATTGTTGCGAGAAGATGTGGAGGCAGTTTTGGTAGAGACAAACAGTGAGGTTGCCGCCTTGTTAATAGGCAGCGGCGGCCTATATTTAAAAAAGTTGGAATCGGAAATGGGGAAAAGCGTTTTTGTGAGGGGTTCAGACAACCTGCACTTGGAGCAATATAAAATTTTGATGTCCGGCCCTCTGCATGAGGTTGAAAGATATGCTTTGCCGGTTGAAGAGGGGGAAATATATCGGGTCAAAGTGGAGGAACAGCATCATTCTAACCCTGAGCATGGTATAGCCCGTTTGCATGGCTATATTTTAGACATTGAGGATGCCGGGAACCTGGTGGGGGAAGAGGTTCAGGTAATGATCAAAGACACGACACGCACCTTTGCCCGGGCAATATTACAGTAGTAGGTCCTGTCGTTTCTGTTTATTGACAATATGTTAAGGGGTATGCTAAAATTACTAAGCATGCCATACCGCATGTGCAGGGTTTGTAAATATTTTATGCTGTAGCCTAAAATTACCTGTGCACGGCGAGTTAATAAAAAGAGAGGGTTTAGCATGTTTGCAATCATTGAAACGGGTGGAAAACAATATAAAGTCTCTGAAGGAAGTATTTGTAAAATAGAAAAACTTTCTGCAGATGTAGGCCAGGAAACGGTTTTTGAAAATGTGTTGGCCATTGAGGATGGAGCTGATCTTGCAGTAGGCAATCCTTATATGGAGGGAGCCAGGGTTTTGGGGAAGGTCCTATCACATGGCAAGCGTAGGAAGATCGTCGTTTTTAAATATAAGGCCAAGAATAATTATAGGAAAAAACAAGGCCATCGCCAGCCCTATACGGAGGTAATGATCCAGAAAATCGAAACTGGAAGGGCATAAATGACGAAAATCACTGTAAAAAGGAATATAAAACAACAACCTGTCTCCGTGGAGGTAAGAGGACATACCCTTTTTGCCCCACATGGGCAGGATATTGTCTGTGCAGCTGTCTCTGTTCTTGTCCAATCTATTCTCCTTGCGATTAAAGAGTTGCTGGGGGTGCAGCACCAGGTAGTACTGGAGGAGGGGTACATGTTTCTTACCGCTCCTTCAAAGCTGGAACAGAAAAAAGAGGAAAAATATTACCTGTTGGTGGAAACTATGCTGCTGGGATTAAAAGCAATAGCAGGGACTTATCCTGATTACCTTCTCTATGTTGAAAAACAACTTTCTAGGAAAAGGAGGTTCATAAAATGTTCAAAATGAATTTACAGTTATTTGCACATAAAAAAGGTGTAGGAAGTTCTAGAAATGGCCGGGATAGCAATGCAAAGCGACTTGGGGTAAAAAGGTATGCTGGGCAGCGGGTTTCAGCAGGGAGCATCCTCGTGCGCCAGCGGGGTACCAAGTTTCATCCGGGGATTAATGTAGGCCGCGGCAAGGATGACACTTTGTTTGCCCTGGCTGATGGAATTGTTACTTTTGAAAACGCAAGGAATAAAAAACAGGTTAGCGTTTACCCTGCAAGCTAATTACTCCCGGGGCCAAGCCCGGGATTTTTTATATGTTTATATGAAGGAACGGTGATTTTATTTTGTTCGTGGATAGAGTTCAGATTTTTGCCAGGGGGGGAAGGGGTGGAAATGGTGTAGCTTCCTTTTTACGGGAAAAATATAAGCCTCGTGGCGGTCCTGATGGCGGAGACGGTGGGGATGGCGGGAATGTTATTCTGGTTGCTACTGCCCAAAAAAATACCCTTCTGCATCTCAGTTATCGGCCCCACTTACGGGCTGGCAATGGGGCTCATGGACAGGGTGATAACAGGCATGGGAAAGAAGGGGAGTCCCTCATGGTGGAGGTCCCTGTGGGGACAATTATCAAGGATGAAAAAGGTTTGCAATTGGTTGACCTGGACAGGGAAGGGCTCAAGGTTGTTGTGGCCAGGGGAGGAAAAGGGGGACGTGGTAATGCTCGCTTTACCAGCTCACGCCGCCGTGCTCCTGATTTTGCCGAAAAAGGCCAGCCTGGGGAAGAAAGGACGCTCCTTCTGGAGTTGAAGTTACTGGCCGACGTGGGTCTTGTTGGCTTTCCTAATGCGGGAAAATCAACTTTCCTTGCCCGTATTTCTGCAGCCAGGCCCAAAGTGGCAGATTACCCCTTTACAACGCTGACACCAAACTTAGGGGTCGTTAACCTGGGGGAGGAACGCTCTTTTGTTGTCGCTGATCTTCCTGGGATTATCAAAGGAGCCCACCAGGGGGTGGGGCTGGGTCTGCAGTTTTTAAAACATATTGAAAGAACAAAGGTTTTGCTTTTTTTTATTGATATGGGTGGGACCGAGGGACGTGATCCCGGGCAGGATTACCTTGATCTGCGCCATGAACTTGAACAATACCAAAAGCAGTTAGGCGACAGGCCAAGCCTTATTGCCGCCAATAAAATGGATCTGACAGAGGCTCCCAAAAATCTTGAAAAATTTAAATCCAGGTTTCCCCAGGAACAAATTTTTCCCATTTCTGCTGCGACCGGGGAGGGCATTCCACTTTTGTTATATGAACTTTTCAGGCTTTTGCAGGAAAAGGTTGCCCCCGTGGAAAAAGAAGCTGTTGGTGATAGTGAACTTATTTACCTCCCTCCGCTCCAGGAAAGGAAATTAAACATCTACAAAAAGGGTTCCGTTTTTGTTGTTTCAGGAGATGAAGTTGAAAATGCGGTGCATATTGCCGACTTAGACAGTAAAGAAGGTTTGCGTCGTTTTCAAAATAAAATTGAGCAGATTGGTGTTGAAAAACGGTTGTTGGAAATGGGGATAAAGGAAGGGGATACCGTTAGGATTCTGGATATAGAATTTACTTATTCTACCTAAAACCAGAAAAGGGAAGAGAGCAGATGAGTTTTTTGTTACCAAAGGCAGGAAGTGAGTGTTTAACCCTGGGGATTATGGGCGGCACCTTTGATCCCATACATTTGGGTCACCTGGTGACAGCCGAGGAAGCTCGTCAGCAGTTTAAGCTGGACCATGTTATTTTTATGCCTTCAGGTTTTCCTCCTCACAAAGATCAAAGATCATTGACTGCCAAGGAACACCGTTACTTAATGACAATGCTGGCTGTCGTTGACAACCCCTACTTTACTGTTTCACGCTTGGAAATAGAGAGGGATGAACCATCCTATACTATTCATACGGTAAGGCGTTTTTATGATCTTTACCGGCATAATTTAAAATTATACTTCATTACAGGGGCAGACGCCATTTTCGGTATTACTACCTGGAAGGATCATGGGGAACTGTTGGAAACCTGTTCTTTTATAGCAGCTTCACGGCCCGGTTATTCTTTTAATAAATTAAGGTCTATTCTTGGGCAGGAATTCCAGAATGTTATGAAACGTATTCATCTGCTGGAAATACCGGCGATGGCCATTTCCTCTACCTATATACGCCAAAGGGTAGCGCAAGGGCGCACAATCAAATATTTAACCCCGGAACCGGTGGAACAGTATATCTATAAAAACCACCTTTACATACCTGAGAAGGAAAATTCAGTGAAAGACGGCGCTTGACTTCTTCCCCCTGGAGTGCTATGATGTTTTGTGAAAATATTATTGGTATTTATTTGAACCACTGTAAAATCATTAAAAATAAAGCCATTGGTACCTCGACAGGGATTACAATAAGTACATAGGGATTTCCCCAGAATTATGTGTTGTTTTTTTCGTGGAGTGTCAACCGCCGGCGTTACCAGGGGGTGAGTGTTAGTATAAAGTCTTTTTTATATTGCATAATATATTATACTGGAAGAATCCGTAATGCCGGGAAGTGAGGTGACAAAATGATTAAAACCCTTTATGTGGGGAATATTTCCTGGGGAACTACTGAAGAAGAACTCCAGGGGGCCTTTGCAGAACATGGCGAGGTTTTGGGATGCCGTATTATTACCGAAAGGGCAACCGGCCGCTCCAGGGGTTATGGTTTTGTAGAGGTAAATGATGAAGATGTTGCTGAAATGATTGAGAAAATGAATGGCGTGGAACTTGACGGCCGCCGTTTAGTGGTTAATGAAGCAAAACCTAGAGAATAATAGGCAACTTTTAGTTGCCTTTTTTATTTTCAGATTTTTTTGGCAGGAATCTTTCTCTTTATGTCTAATCTAGATTTAGGTGTTCCCTATGGAAATAAATTTGGCCCGAAAAATTTTAAAAGAACAGTTAAGCCCTGAGCTTTTTCTGCATTGCTGTGGTGTGGAATCAATTGCGGCAAAATTGGCGGCTGCTTATGGTGCTGATGAAGAAAAGGCTTCCCTGGCCGGGTTATTGCACGACTATGGGAAAAAATATTCTCACCAGGTACTGGCTGAATATGCCATAAAGTATGGGATAGCTGAGCAAATTGCCTTACAAGAACCTGCGCTGCTACATGCCCCCGTTGGAGCCTTTCTTCTGCAACAAGAGCTGGGTATCAACGACCAGGAGATATTGGAAGCCGTACGAAGGCATACTACGGGGGGAACAAGGATGACCCTTTTGGATAAAATAGTCTACCTGGCGGACTATATTGAGCCAGAAAGAGACCATCCAGGGGTGTACAGCATCAGAAAAATTGCTTTTCATGATTTAACTGAAGCGCTTTTAGGCATGACAGAGATGACGGTTAAGCATGTTTTTGAACAAGGGAAAATTCTACATCCGGATTCAATTGCTTTTCGCAATTCCCTGATACTGCAAAAGCGCCCCACCAAGCAGGAGTTGCAGGCTTATGAGACCTAGAACAAAAAAAAGTAAAAGTATGAAAATAGTAAGTATCAGGAAAAGGCGCTTTTTTTTCCTTTTATCCCTCGTTTTTCTCATTGCCGTAGTTGTTGCTGGAGTGCGCATGCTGGGTTCTTACCAATCCTTCCAAAACCAGGCTGCGTGGGCTTTGGCTCTACGTAACGCTTCTCAAGCCAAAGGTACAAATTATGTTCTTTATGGTATTAGCGGCCGGGAAAAGGATATTTTTGTTGAAGAAATATTCTTTTTAAACTACCCGGCAACGGACTTGGCACCCCAAATATTTTTTATACCTGGAAAGGTGTTATTGCACCGCTTGCAGGATGAAAATAGTGGATCTAAAAACTACGTCGAAGAAAATGGCGAAGATTTAATGCCTTTTTATACCCCCAGCCATTTTTATAACGAGGGCGGGGCAAATTATTTAATTGAACAGATATCCTTATTCCTGGGGGTTCCCGTGCATCACTACCTGGAAATCAATTATGAAGGAATTCCAGAAATGGTGGACTATAAGGGCACAATTCCTTATCGGGAATATACTTTGCATGGAAAGGACTATTTTGATTATTTTATGCAGGTAGAGGGCGAGGAACCACTGCAAAGGGCCCTGCGCAGGGCAGAAATGCTTAATAACATTGTTGATTTTTTAGACACTGAAAGGGGTGTTTTTGCCACCCCCAGGCTGCTTGGGAAAGTATCCTCATATTTGGACACTGATCTTTCTTGGAAGGAACTACTTGGCTTTTATAAAAAATTGGATCCGCTTTTTAATCCTGAAAAACCTATCATAACGATACCTGGAACATGGAAAGTTGTTAACGGCGAGGATTCATTTTTTGAACCTGATCGAAATAAAATTAATGAAATGATGGTTAATTTGGGGGAGGAATTTGTTTTGCCGCCCCAGGTTATTACTGTAGAAGTACTTAACGGCAGTGGTGCCGCCGGAGTTGCTTCCTGGGGAGGAGAAATGCTTCATGAGGCAGGTTTTCAGGTAGTCAACATTGGCAATGCTGATCACTTTGACTACCAGTTGAGCCAGGTTATTTCCAGGGTCGAAGATCCCAGGGTTGCAAAAGATGTTGCTGCAATGATCCCAGGTGCGGAATTATTGAATGATCCAATTCCGGATTATCCTGCTATGGTTACCGTTATTTTAGGAAAGAACTTTGCCTTACCATGAATTAACGTAAGGGGGAAATGCGCTTGACCTTTGACCCAAAAGAATTTGCCTTCGCAGCAGTTCGGCTGTTAAATGAAAAAAAGGCTTCCGATATTATCCTTCTGGAAATCAGTAATGTTTCTCTCATTGCTGATTATTTTCTTATCTGTACCGGAACCTCAGCAATTCAATCTAAGGCACTTTGTGATTATCTACTCGAAAAATTGCCCGGGGAGAAAACCCCTCTTTTACGGCTTGAAGGATACCAGGATGCCGGCTGGATCCTGCTTGACTTTGGTTTTCTAGTCATACACATATTCCTTCCGGAAGAACGATCCTTTTATAATCTGGAGCGCCTCTGGAGAGGTGCCAGGGTGGTAGACCTCAGTTTTTTAAAAACTTCCTAAGCACCTAACCTTATGGGGAAGCCGGAAAGGTATCATGGTTTTTATTTTGAAATTAAGATTTTTAATCCGGGCAGCTATTCATAGGCTGAAAGATAAAATAATTTGAAGGTTGGGCTTATTTGAGGATCATATATTGCTTATAATATCCGTTACTCCTCGTTTATACTAATGACCCTGTGACCAAGGCCCACGCCAACCTCATTAAGATGCAAAAGCCCGATGGCAAAAAAAATTGCGACAACGACATGATCACTTTTTCTTGCTATACCTACTTTACCACCTACATTTAAACCAATTGCTTTTGGCATTATTTGCGAAAGGGCTTCCCTGGTTGCCCCTGCAACCCCCCCTTCTGCAAGGTGTGTTTGTTCGATAATATTTTCTCTTTTGGCAGCAACAACAGCCCTTTCCACAACCTTCTGAACTGACGTAAGAAATTCTCCCCCATAATCAACTGCAGTTGTTTTTATACCTTCCAACAGGTATTTTTCCTTTAATTTCTTTTCCGTAGTTCTGTCGCCACTAAGTGCAAGGTTCAAGGCCGCCCGGGCTACAATTATACTTTCGGATTGCCGGCTCATAAGCTCCCCCCTTAAGGTTCCCCTAAAGTATAACACAAAATTTAATAGTAAAAAATAGGACCCACAATGATCTTTGCTACCGGCTATGATAAGTCCTTTAGTAGCCTGTTACAATCCACTTGACTGTAACAGACCACTTTCAGAACCTATCATAACCTTCGCTCGGCCGCTATAAATCCCCTGGGAAACCGTTAGCGATCTTCAGACCGCTAACGATCTCCTCTATACTCAAATTGTAGTTATACATATTCGGCATATTTTGTTTTTAGGGAACTAATAGCGATCTTTGCTCGACCATGTTATATCCTTGATGATCCTGTGATGATCTTCAACAGACCATCACAGAACCAGGTCAGAACATAACATGATCTTCCCTCCGGCTGTTATCAAGGCTTTTTGCCCTGATAACAACCTTTGGCCGACTGCGGTAAAGCCCTTTTAACCTTACCGCAGTCTTGGCTCGACCATTGTGGATCCTATTACGTTTAATATAATAACCATAAAAACAAATATTATTTAGTTTTTAGATTGGTAATTGTAGGAAAAAAAATAAAAGCAGCACAAATATAACAAAAGATGAAAATATTTAAATTTTTTTTAAATCCAGGCAGGATTTTTTTTTATTATATCGAATAGTTTAAATAATAAAATAGTTAACACCTAACCTCCTACAATATATATTTCCAGGGGAATTACCAGCCCCTGATTTTTTTTTCTTATTAGTGGGCAGGAAATAATAGTGCATCTGTCGAAGGCGGATCAGAAATGCGGATCAGAAATGCGGATCAGAAATGCGGATCAGAAATGCGGATCAGAAATGCGGATTTTGAAAACTAAGAAGGGATGTTTTTGTGTTGCAGATGAAACAAATTCTTCGTATGGCCTTTGATAAACAGGATAAACTTACGTACTGGAGGCGTGCCCTTCATGCCATTGCCGAGCCAGCTTTCCAGGAAAATAAAACTGCCAACTTTTTAGCAAAGGAATTAAAGAAGATGGGGGTGGAAGTTTGCCATGGTGTGGGGGGAGGCACGGGCCTCACTGCCCTGTTGAAAACTAAAACTTCGTCAGCAACAGTTGCCCTCAGGGCAGAAATGGATGCATTACCCATAGTAGAGAAAACCGGTTTACCTTTTGCTTCCCAAAATGGCTTCATGCATGCCTGTGGCCATGATGCCCATATGGCAATACTGCTGGGTGTAGCTTTTATTTGGACTTCACTAGGTGAAGAAAACTTGCCCGGAAACCTGCTTCTTATTTTCCAGCCGGCCGAGGAACAGTTTCCTGGGGGAGCACTAAAGATGATAGAGGCTGGCGTATTGGAAAAACCCGTCCCGAAGGCCATTTTTGGCTTGCACGTTCACCCTGATCTCTCCACAGGGATGGCAGGTTTTAAAGCCGGCCCCCTGATGGCCGCGGCCGACTCTTTTATTTTGAAGGTAATTGGCAGGGGGGGACATGGCGCCAATCCCCATGAGGCGGTGGATGCTGTGACTGTTAGTAGTAATATCATACAATCCTGGCAGCAAGTTGTCAGTCGTATGATCGATCCCTTGGAGCCAGTAGTAGTTTCAATTGGTACCATTAACGGGGGTTCAAAGTTTAATATTATAGCTGAAGAGGTGGAAATGACGGGAACCCTTAGAACCCTGAGTACGGAACTGCGTGAAAAGCTTCCTAAAATTCTAGAAAATATGGCTCGACAAATAGCTGCAGGGTTTGGTGCCCGCTGTGAATTTACCCACCAAAAAGGTTATCCTGTTCTTTTTAATGATAAAGAGAAAACAACCCTTTTTCAGAAGGCTGCCCGTAATGTCTTTGGGGAAAAAGGGGTTTTGGAGCTGGAAAAGCCAAGAATGGGTGCAGATGACATGGCCTATTTTTTGCAAAAAGTTCCGGGCAGCTTAGCGTTTTTAGGATCAAAACCCCCTCAACAGGAAACTTATCATCCCCTGCATAGCCCCACCTTTGATCTCGATGAAAACTGCCTACCCCTCGGGGCTGCCCTCCTGGCCGGGGCCGCCTACCTTGCCTTGAGGTGACAAAGGAGTATACGGCCTTGCAAGAGTGCGCCAGGAACGCCTCTATATTTGGCACCCAGCTTGATGGGCTTTTTATTTCTATTAAGCTTCATGTGGACATGCTGCAGCAGATGAATGAAAAACTTGGGCAGCTGGAAGTTAAAATTAATGAGTTCATTGTTAAGTTACTGGAAAGCATACCAGGAATTGGGGCTAAATTAGCTGCCACTATTGCTGCTGAAATTGGGGATATCAACAGGTTCAAAAATGTAAAACAATTAGTTGCTTATTGCGGTGTCGACCCCTCGGTTAAACAGTCGGGGAACTTCACCGGCACCAAGAACAACTTTACAAAACGGGGCTTCCCTTATGTGCGTAGGGCACTGTATATAGCTGCTACAGTGGCAATTAGAAAGTCCAGCACGGGTAAATGTGTAAATGAAGTCATACATGAATACTACCAGGAAAAAATCAAATATAAAGCTAGGAAACAGGCTCTGGGGGCTGTAATGAATCAATAGTTTTCAGCCTACCTATGAGGAATTGAAACATTCTGATGACCTCATACTGTTTCATGAGGTTATTTAGTTTTCAGCCTACCTGTCCAACAGTTCCAGGTATTCATCAAAAGGGAACATCCGTTTCTTAATTTCTGATGTTGGCCCCTTCCAGGACTTTTTGGACCACCCTTCTATGCCTTTTCCTCTATTTTCATTAGCTATAAGCCGGCTAAATTATCTTGTCTGGCTATACAAAGCAGCAAGCGGTATGCTAAGAAACTGGCCAATAAAAACGCCAGGGCTGCAATTATAAATATTGTTTCATAGCTCCAGCGAGTAAGCAAAAATTTGTTTATTAAAATGCCCAACCCCCCACCAACAAACATATTAAAGGAGGTCAGCGACATTACTATACCTCTTTGCCTTGGCAGTTGCTGCTGTGCTGTTACTATGATAGTGGATTGCAGGAGAACAAAGGCAAAACCAAACACTACCAATATCGGAAAAACATAATAAAACCCCGGCCATTGTCCTAACAGTGCCCAGGAGATTACTCCCAGGATACCGGCAAACAGTGTTATTTTGGGGCCCAGTTTCTGCCGTATGTTACCGGCTTTTTGGCCTCCTATGTAAGTAGCCAACCCAAAGGGCGTCATGAGCAGGCCGGTATATAAAATATTCAACCTTGTTTTTTCCACCAAAAAGTCGCCCAGGTAGGTAAAACTGCCAAATACGGCTATGCCAACCAAAAAAAGCAATACAACTGTTTTTAGGAGAAAAGGCTGTGAAAATGCGTTGGCATAAGCTTGGCGGAACCCTATAGATTTTGCAGTACCCGGGGTGAACGCTAAATATTTCAGCATAAGAATAGCAATTATTAACTCTGCTATCCCATACACCAGGTAAACCAGTCGCCAGGAACCGATAAACGAAAGGCCCCCACCAATAGCCGTAGCAGCCGCTGCTCCTAAAAAATACATTCCCATAACACTGCCAATAGCATTCATCTTTTGTTTCTGCTCTTCAAAAAGATCCCCCACATAGGATATCGTTACTGGAAGAATACCGGCACCAAGGGCTCCGTTTACAGCTCGGACTGCTGCCAGGGAGGTTATATTGAAAGCAAGGGCACCCAAACAACTAAAAATTGCGGTGCCAAAAGCGGCTATGCTGATAATTTTTGCTTTCCCATATCTGTCTCCCAGCGGACCAAACAGTAAGGTAAAAAGTCCAAAGGGAAACATATAAGCTGCAACGGACAAGGCCGCAGTTCCAATATCAACGTTGAAATCCCCGGAAATATCCACCAACATAGGAGAAGCAGCATAATTGTCGCCCATGGCAAAAAAGCCCATCAAGCCAAATAACAATAAGGCAAGTTTTGTTTTAGGCTCCAAGCTCTTAAACTCCATATAAAATATCCCTCCCTATAAAACTATTCCTTAATGTATTAATATTATATATATTCATTATTTCCTCTTTTTTGAAACATTTATATGATATTTTTTTACCGGCAATTTAAAGCATATATATTTCGGTAAATAACAAGCTTATAATACCTTTCTGACTAATAAACGCCTTTTTTGTATGCTCATTCCACGAATCTTATATATTCTAGAAGGACTTTAGGTGTTTGCGTCGAATAAGAAATAATTGGTATATAGTTTTATTGTTCATATTTACAGCAAGGGAGGCAGCGAGTTAGCCGCATTCCCCATGGTTAAAGCCAGTTTGCCTGCGGCAATTTTAGCGATAAATATGCAAAAAATACCTGTCCATTTATTAAAGCCAGGTATGGAAATAGCAAGGGAAGTTTTAAACCACAGGGGTTCTATGTTAATAAAAAAAGGAGTTAAAATAAAAAGACAATATATAGAAAGATTGATAAAATTAAAGATTCCAGCAGTTTATATAGTTAATAACCTTATTCCAGATGTAGAAATTGAGGATATCATTGCTGAGGAAACAAGATTAGAGGCGCAATATCATGTTAGAAATATTCTAGAAAACGTGGAAAAACAACCTGCAAAAAAAAGCTCTAATTTATTATTTATGCAAAAACAATTAACAAAAACTCTTGAAGATATTATAGAACAGCTTATGAAAAATAAAAACCTTATGGTTAATTTAGCAGACATAAGAACTGCTGATAATTGTACCTTTTCTCATTGTGTAAATGTTGCTGTTCTTTCTATTACTACAGGGTTATCGATGGGGTATCGCTATACAGACCTGAAGAAACTTGGTTATGGGGCACTTTTACACGACCTGGGTAAAATAAAAATACCTACTAATATTCTCAATAAACCTGGCCGCTTGAACAACGAAGAATTTGAAGAAATAAAAAAACATCCCCAAACAGGTTATGAAATAGCCAGAGAAAGGGACCTT
>JBMNNS010000033.1:0-17533 GCA_050942625.1 Dethiobacteria bacterium | reverse complement strand
AAGGGGGATGCCCCGCAACTGTAAATAGTTGCGGGGCATCCCGTGTTTTCCCCTGGTCGGAGCGACAGGATTTGAACCTGCGACCTCTTGACCCCCAGTCAAGCGCGCTACCAAGCTGCGCCACGCCCCGGCATCTTTTAAATAAGTATAACAGTTTGGATTTAGAGTGTCAAGAATAAATAAAGCTGTGTGTAGTTATTCTATGATAATGTCATGTTGAATTTATTCTGATAAAATGTCACCTATGAGAGGAGAGACATTTATCATGACCCAGCAGGACATTGTATATACCGGGGAAATAAAAAAAACGCCGGGGCTTGACAATACAAACCGGGGCGGAATGACAATTCTATAAGTAAATAAAGCGGATGATAATCCTATAAGTAAATTAATTTGTAGCTTTATTTTTCCTCTTCCTGCTTTTCTTCTTCCTCTGGGGGAGGGGCAGGAGCAATGCGCCAATACCTCGGAACATTTGATTCCGGATAGGGGTCGTAAGCAATATATCCGTATTTTTCTACAAAGTCAGGAGCTTCCATTTTTTCTCCAAAAGGTGTTAAAACCCAAAAATGGGTTATACCTTCTTCTTTTTCATACCATTCATCCAGCTTTTCCTTTAACAATTTATCTCTAGCTTCAAATGCTTCATCAATGTTGTTGTAAGGACCGAAGGTAGGTAAAGTTTCATCAAATTTTAAGTTTTTTAAGACAATCTTTAAGTTTTCCGGCTTCCATATAGGGGAAGTTTGACTGATGTAAAACATAATTGCATTCTCCTTTCTGACCGAATTTAGGCTCCAGGCGGGCCGTTTTTAAACAGGTAAAATTATGGTTCCCATCCCCCCCCCAATATCCCTTCACCCTACAATAATTGTACAAGAATTATATCAGGTTATTGACGAATATGTCAAACAAGTTGTCCAATTGTAGTTGCTCTTTTACCACCCTTTAAACAACTTCTTCTGATCTTTTCACAACCGGATAGCCATTACCCTGCAGGGAATCAAATTATGAATATTTATTTATTTTAATGTTTAGTAATTAGAAAGCCAACGTGCAGGATTTGTTACTTTTTTAGCGAAATTGTTAATGGCGAATAGTGCCGTTTGGCTAGAAAACCCCGTTTTAATACGGGTTATTCTAGTATGTATCTTCGTTTCATAGAGGGTTCCTTCCGAAAGGGGGTATTAAAAGGGGGTATTAATGGACAAACAGCAATAAATTTCATCAATAGTCTGTTGTGACAAAAACCAGTGTAAAAATGGAGGATGAGACTATGGCAAAAGTTATTTTTAACAGCTGGTTTAAAGAATTAGGGGATTTTCGAAACGATGGCAAAAACGAGGCCCCTGACCTTCAAAAATTTAATTTACCAGAAACAGTTGGAGAAGATCAGATCAGGGCAATTATTGGTTGGGGCGGAGTGCTGCTGGTGGATGATACCTTGGATATAGTGGAATCCATGAAGGCCTACTTTAAGTATGTGAACGAGGAATCTTGTGGGAGATGTACACCCTGCCGGGTGGGCTCAAAGACAATCCTGGCAATATTAACATCAATTATCAATGGGGAAGGAAATGAAAATGATCTTGTCCTGTTAGAAAAGCTGGGATGTCTGGCCCGGGATGCTTCCCATTGTGAGCTGGGAAGGACTGCACCCATTGCCCTGCTTCAGTCTTTGGAACATTTCAGGGATGCGTATTTAAAACGCATTCAGGACGAGAAAAAAACCGCCGGGGCTACATACAATTACAAAACTATTTTTGCTACACCCTGTGTCAACGGATGCCCTGCCCGTGTCAAAATTCCTGATTATATAGGTTTCTGTGACGAAGGCAGGTGCGCTGAGGCTCTGGATGTTATTTATGAAAAAACCCCCCTTGCCGGAATACTGGGAAGAATATGTGTACATCCCTGCGAAGACAATTGCCGCCGGCAAAATCAGGATGAAGCCGTCTCCATACGGGCTTTAAAAAGATTCATTGCCGACTTTGACGACCTAGAAATGGGTTATACCCCGGAAATTAAGCAGGAAGCCAAAAAGGATAAAAAGGTAGCCATCATTGGTTCAGGGCCTGCCGGTTTAAATGCTGCTTATCAACTTGCCAAAAAGGGCTATGGCGTTACCATTTTTGAAGCCCTGCCGGTTGCCGGGGGAATGTTGCATGTGGGTATTCCCAGCTACCGCTTGCCCCGCAATATCCTGCAGAAGGAGATTAAAATAATTGAGGATATGGGCATAGAGTTCAAGTTGAATACACGTATTGGCAAAGATGTAATGTTTGAGGACCTGACCAAAGAATATGATGCCGTCCTGGTGGCCTGTGGACTTCATGAAAATACAGCAATGGGCGTTGACGGTGAAGATGCCGGCTATAAAGGGTTCATGCCAGGGGTCCACTTCCTGCGCCAGATGAACCTGGGCCAACCGGTAGAGTTAGGTGAAAAGGTTGCCGTTATTGGTGGGGGAAATGTGGCCATGGATTGTGCCCGCTCCGCGTTGCGTCTGGGGGCAAAGGAAGTAAACCTTATCTACCGTCGTTCTCGGGCGGAGATGCCTGCCAACGTTAGTGAAATTGAGGATGCGGAAGCCGAAGGGATCAAGTTTCATTTTCTTACCAACCCTTCCAAAATAATTGCAGAAAACGGCAAAGTTACCGGTATGGAATGTCTTAAAATGGAACTGGGTGAACCCGATGAAAGCGGCCGCCGCCGTCCTCTTCCAATTCAAGACTCTGAATTTATCCTGGCAGCGGACACGGTGATCCCCGCTATTGGACAAAAAGGTGATTTCTCCTTCCTTCCCGCGGATATAAAATTTTCAAATGTTATTGAGGTAGATCCCATGCTTTTAACAACCTCTGCAAACAAGGTTTTTGCCTGCGGGGATGCAGTTTTAGGGGCACGTACCGTCGTTGAAGCAGTTGCTAGTAGTAATAAAGCGGCAACGGCTATTGATCACTACCTGACCAAAGGAGAAATCCAAGCTTCAGAAGATGATTATCTCCAGTCCATTATTGATGTCCTGGGAACATATAATCCTAACGAAGATATTGGGGTGGTTGGCAAAAGGTACCGGGGTACAGAAACAATACTGCCCCTGCCGGAAAGGGTTGGCAATTTTAACGAAGTCGAGCTTGGTCTGGAAACATCTGTCGCAATTGAAGAAGCAAACCGTTGCATGCAGTGCCGTCGGTTAGTCCTGGTTGTTACCTAAGAATTATCGTCACCTCAACAAAACGGGGATAAGGAGTAAGTCTAAGCTATGTATGGAGGGTAAAGGTATGGAAAAAGTTACGTTAAAAATTGATAACCAACTGGTTGAAGTTGATGCAGGTACTACTGTTTTGGAAGCAGCAAAATTAATCGGGGTAGAAATCCCCACGCTTTGCTATCTGGAGGGTATCAACGAGATTGGTGCCTGTCGCATGTGTGTTGTAGAAATAAAAGGAGCCAAAGCATTAGAGGCTGCCTGTGTAACTCAAGTTGCCCAGGATATGGAGATTTGGACAAATACCCCCTCTGTCCGCGAGGCACGGAGGTTAAATTTGGAACTAATTCTTGCCAACCATCCCCTGGAATGCCCAACCTGTATCCGTAATACCAATTGTGAACTGCAAACGCTTGCTGAAGTTTTTGGTATCAGGGAAGTGCGCTTTCCAAAGGTAAGCACCAAAAGCGCTGTCGACGACTCATCCTATATTGTGCGGGATCCGGACAAATGCATTCTTTGCCGCCGTTGTGTTGCGGTATGCGGAAGGGTTCAAACTGTTAACGCCATTATAATGTCGGACAAAGGCTTTGATCTTTCCGTAGCTACGATGTCCCAGTTGCCGTTAGCAGAAACAGCCTGCGTTCAATGCGGGCAGTGCACGCTGGTCTGTCCTGTGGGTGCCCTATATGAAAAGGATCAAACCGAGGAAGTTTGGGCGGCCCTGGCAGATCCCAAAAAACATGTCGTCGTCCAGACAGCACCGGCAACGCGTGTTTCCTTGGGCGAAGAGTTAGGGATGGAGCCCGGCAGTATTGTAACGGGCCAAATGGTTGCCGGACTGAGAAGGCTGGGCTTTGATAGGGTTTTTGACACAGATTTTTCTGCCGACTTGACCATCATGGAAGAAGGAAGCGAGCTGATCCAAAGGATTCAAACCGGGGGTACCCTTCCCATGCTTACTTCCTGCAGCCCAGGCTGGATTAAGTTCATAGAACACTTCTACCCGGAACTGCTTCCCAATCTTTCAACCTGCAAATCCCCGCAGCAAATGCTTGGCGCACTGGTCAAAACCTATTATGCGGAAAAAGCCGGGATCGATCCGGCCGATATCTTTATGGTCTCTTACATGCCCTGCACGGCCAAAAAGTTTGAAGCTGAAAGGGATGAAATGCGGGATAGCGGTTACAAGGATATAGATGTGGTGCTGACCACGCGTGAGGTTGGCAGGATGATGCGCCAGTCCGGGATCGACTTTAGCAACCTGCCCAGCGAGGATTATGATGATCCCTTAGGAATCTCCACCGGAGCAGGATTAATTTTTGGAGCAACAGGTGGGGTTATGGAAGCTGCCCTGCGGACGGCCTATGAGTTGCTTACCGATGAAGAACTCAAGGAGATAAACTTTACTGCGGTAAGGGGCCTGGAGGGGGTTAAGGAAGCTGCAGTGCAGGTGGGTGATCTGACCATAAAAGTAGCAGTGGCCCATAGCCTTGGTTATGCTCGCGATTTATTGGATGCCGTTAAAAGAGGCGATGTAGACTACCACTTTATCGAAATTATGTGTTGCCCTGGCGGCTGCATCGGCGGCGGGGGCCAGCCTATCCCTACCAACCTGGAAATCAGGGGAAAACGCATTGCCGCAACCTATACAGCCGATGAACAGATGACTTTACGTAAATCCCACTTGAATCCGGCTATCCAGGAACTATATAAAGATTTTCTAATTAAACCTCTTGGAGAAAAATCACACAAGCTCTTGCATACACATTATGTACCACGGGAAACACCAAGACCTATAAAAATGCCTGTTTCAAAAAAAGTGTTACCTTAAAAAAGTGAATTTTAGGAGGGTCACCGGCCTGGTGCCCCTCCCACCCTACCTTTTACCGTTTAACCTTTTGAAAGGGGTAGATTTTTTGAAACAGAAATGTATTGTTGGGTTTTTATTTCTATGCATATTATTCATAATAATATCGTGTGTTGGATGTGGGGAAACCGTAGAATTCCCGCCCCAACCGGGAGAAGCCGGGCCTGCAGATAACAAGGAAATACAAAAACCTGTTAACATTGGGGTCTTGCAAGGGCCAACCGGGATGGGTATTGTACACTTGATGGATGATAGCAACTATAATATTGAAATAGTAGGAAGCCCGGATGTTCTGATCGGCAAGATTGTAACCGGTGAAGTAGATTTAGCGGCGGTGCCTTCCAACCTTGCAGCCATCCTTTACGAGCGCAGCGGGCAAAAAATAGAACTTTTGGCCATCAACACCCTTGGCGTGCTGTATGTCCTGGAAGATGGCAAAGAAGTTAATTCCATAGCGGATCTGGCAGGTAAAACATTATATGTAAGTGGCAAGGGTGCAACCCCTGACTTTGCAATTCAATATTTATTAAAGAAACATGGCCTGGAGGTTGGTAAAGATGTCATTCTTGATTTCAGCACGCAGCATGCTGATCTGGCCTCGATGCTGGTAGCGGGCCGGCATGATCTTGCTTTACTGCCCCAACCCCATGTTACCAGCGTGTTAATGCAAAACCAGAATTTTAGAATTGCCCTTGATCTAACGAAGGAATGGAAAGGCGTGACCGGCAGCGAGTTGCCCATGGGGGTCATTGTTGCTCAAAAGGAATTTATTGAAAATAACAAAGATGCACTTCTCACCTTTTTGGAAAAATACGAGCAATCTATACAACTTGTGAATAATAATATAGCAAAATCCGCTGCACTGATTGCTGAGCATAATATTTTGCCCAACCCTGAGGTTGCAGAACAAGCAATTCCTTTTTGTAACATTGTTTATATTGATGCTGCTAACGGCAGGGCCTACTTAGAAGACTTTTTTAATATACTTTTTGAATTCAGTCCTGATTCCATCGGGGGGAAAATTCCAGATGACGGGTTTTACTTTGTACCTTAAAAGGCTCTTTTATAAACTTTTAGTAGTCTTTTTCTGGCTTGCTGTCTGGCAGGCCTTTTATTTTCTAGTCCAAAACGAGATCCTGATCCCTGCACCCCGGGCCGTTTTTGCACGTCTTGGGCAATTAATTTTCATTCAATCCTTTTGGGCCGGTATTCTTTTTACTATTTACAGGGTTTTGATGGGGGTTTTATTAGCAACCGTTTTGGGGGTTATTCTGGGCATAGTTTCAGGGCTAAACCGTTTTTTTTATGAACTTATATCACCACTGGTAGTGGCTATAAAGTCCACCCCTATCATGTCCTTTATCATTGTAGCTTTGGTTTGGTTCGGTTCAAGCAATCTTCCCATCTTTATCTGTTTTTTAATCGCTTTTCCAATTATATGGACGAACATCTGGGAAGGCATAAACAACGTCGATGTCAAACTGTTGGAAATGGCAAAGACATATCAAGTAACGGGGTTTAATATTTTAAGGGGTATCTACCTCCCCCAAATAAAACCCTATTTTATTTCCGGCTTTCTTACCATTATAGGATTGGGCTGGAAAGCAACCGTTACCGCCGAAGTCATCAGCCATCCTGTCCGCGCCATTGGCAGCAGCCTTTATAATGCCAGGATTTATATCAATTCTGTTGATCTTTTTGCCTGGACCTTAGCCATTATTGGGATAAGCCTTCTTCTTGAAAAAATATTGGTACATTTGCTGAAAACCCCCCGGAGGAGGAAAATAAACAGTGCCGGTTGAAATTAAAAACCTGAACAAAGCATACAACGGTTTGCAAGTCATTATAGATTTTCATTTCACCTTTGAAGAAGGCAAGGTATATTGTTTATTTGGGCCTTCAGGATGTGGCAAAACAACCCTTTTGCATATTATAGCCGGGATTCTTCCCCCTGACAGTGGGCTGGTCGTGGGGTTAGAAAACAAAAAAATCGCTGTTGTTTTCCAGGAAGATAGGCTGCTGCCCTGGTTCACAGCTGCAGATAACCTCAAATTTGTTACCGACAACCCATCCTTGAATGTTGAAAAATATTTAAAAACAGTTGGCCTGGAGGAGTTTGCCAATTATTACCCCCAACAGTTGAGTGGCGGCATGAAAAGAAGGGTAGCCATTGCAAGGGCCCTGGCTTTTAACGGTGAACTACTGCTCATGGATGAGCCTTTTAAGGGAATTGACGAAAAACTAAAAAAGAAGATCATGGATGCTATTCTGGCTGAAAAAGGTGTCCGGCAAATCATCATCTTTGCGACACATAACAAAGAAGAAGCCGGCTACATGGCCGATGAAATATTAAAGTTTAATACAGGAATAAAAAGCACTTCGTAAAAGAAGTGCTTTCCCCAGTTAATTAATTAATTATAATTTTCATTATAATATAATTACAATTAACCCCCCACTACCTTCGTTGATGATTTTTTCAAGGGTTTCTTGAAGCTTTTGTTGGGCATGTGGCGGCATGTTATTTAATTTATTGGAAATGCCGTCCTTCACAAGGTCATAAAGGGATTTGCCAAATAAATTGGATTCCCATAACTTATCCGGATTTTCTGCAAATTCTTCCATGAGGTAGTTGGCCATATCCTCACTTTGTTTTTCGCTACCCACCATGGGTGAAAATTCAGACTTAATATCTACCCGGATAAGATGCAGCGATGGGGCACTGGCTTGCAGTTTGACTCCAAAGCGGCCCCCCTGATTGATTATTTCCGGTTCTTCCAAGGTTATTTCTTCCATCAGGGGTGGAACAACACCATAGCCATCCCTTTTTACCTGTTCCAAAGCTCCAGAAACCTTATCATATTCCCTTTTGGCATAGGAAAATTCCTGTAAAACTTTCATAAGATCAGCCTGATCCCCAATTTCAACCCCGCATATTTCTGAAAGGGTATCTTCATAGAGACTTTGGGGTGCAGTAATCTCAATAAAAGCACAACCGGTACCAAGTTCAACATTTCTCAAAAAAACTTCTTCAACAATTTCATGCTGTTTAATTTTTTCAATAGAATCCTCAATATCCCGCAAACGTTCCACTCCAAGAATATGTTCCTTTATAGCCCGGGTGTACTCTTCTACCAACCAGTGGGATGGATCGAGCACCTCTACCCAGGAAGGCAAATTTATACTTATTTCTTGGACCGGGAACTCATAGAGTATTTCCTTAAAAATTAGATTAATATCGCCTTCGCTTAACTCCAGACAATTTAAGGATATGACGGGAACCCCATATTCGTTCATCATATCCTCTTTTAGGTTTAAGGTACTTTGAGAAAATGGCCTTGAGGAATTGAGAACAACAGCGAAAGGTTTTCCAATTTCTTTTAGTTCCTCAATAACCCGCCTTTCGGATTCAAGATAGTTTTCCCGAGGGATGTCCGTAATTGTACCATCAGTAGTAACAACTATTCCTATTGTGGAATGTTCCTGGATGACCTTGCGGGTACCGGTTTCCGCTGCCTCTTCAAAAGGTATCGGATAATCATACCAGGGCGTTGATACCATTCTTTGCTCTCCCTCATCATCGTACCCAACAGCCCCGGGCACAGTATAGCCCACACAATCCACCAGCCTGACCCTCATGCTGATATTTTCTGCTAATTTAACTTCTATAGCTTCATCGGGTATAAACTTCGGTTCTGTTGTCATAATAGTTTTTCCAGCACTTCCCTGGGGTAACTCGTCTTTTGTCCTTTCCAGTACATAGGGGTTTTCAATATTGGGAAGTACTAATATTTCCATAAACTTTTTAATGAAGGTGGATTTTCCAGTCCTAACTGGACCGACAACGCCTAAATAAATGTCTCCCCCAGTTCGTTCTATAATATCTTGAAAAAGGTCGAATTTCAAAACCTCCCCTCCTTTAACTGGCACGTTACAAAATTGTTTTAACGATATATTTATATGAAGATAAACAGACAATATTACTATAAATAAAGAAAACTTGCCCGGTTTTTTTATGGGTAAGTTTTTAAGCAAAAGGAGGGAAAATAAAAATTGGGGAGGACTTGATCCGCTTAATCAAAAGCTAGGTTTTCAATTTCATGTGTTTTGTCACGCTTCATTAAATTTAGGACTGCTTTTTCAGGCCTTACTCCAAGAAATAAAATACCATATACTTCCTTAGTAATAGGCATTTTAACGCCATGTTGTTTAGATAAATGATATGCAGCCTTCGTCGTCTTGATACCTTCCGCCACCATATTCATAGAAAGGGTTATTTCCTCCAGTGTTTTGCCCCTGCCTAACATCAAACCAACATAGCGATTTCTGCTGTGGGAACTTGTACAGGTCACGATAAGATCTCCCATACCCGATAATCCGCTGAATGTTCGCCGGTGAGCCCCAAGGACAACGCCAAGCCTGGTAATTTCCGTCAACCCCCGGGTTAGCAGGGCTGCTTTTGTATTGTCGCCATAGTTTAGTCCCTCGCAGACACCGGCACCAATAGCAATAACATTTTTTAAAGCCCCCCCCAGTTCTACCCCGGCAATATCAGGGTTAGTATATACCCTGAAGGAGGAGGACATAAAAACATCCTGTACAGTTTCAGCAACATCCAATTTTTCTGCTGCCACTACTGTTGCCGTAGGTATGTTAAGGCTTACCTCCTCGGCATGGTTGGGACCGGATAAAACAGCAATTTCACAACCTAAATCGGGTGCTATATGTTCCTTAATAACCAGGGAAAGCCTCTGCCAGGTTTTACTTTCTAAACCCTTAGCGGTATTGACAATGATTGTTCCCCTTTCAATAAAATCCTTCATCCTTAATACTACATCTTCAATCACATGGGAGGGAACGGAAATTACCAGAAGATCCTTTTTGCTAACAGCCTTCTGCAGATCAGTAGTGGGATTCACGCTGGGCGGCAGCTTGGCTTGGGGCAAATAAATGCCATTTACCCTTTCATGAAGAATTTGGTTAAATAAATCCTTTTTCCGAACCCAAAGGGATACCTTAAAGCCCTTGTTACCCAATAATATAGCCAGGGCAGTACCCCAGCTTCCTGCACCAATTACCCCTATTTCCATTTCAAACTACCTTCCTTTTTGGGGAAAATTAAATTTATCGCCGAGCCTTGGTTCTGTACCATTCAACAATCTTTCGATATTGGACCTATGCCTCCAGAGGATAATAAAACATACTACCAGTCCAAAAAGAAAGTAGGGGCGCAAAGAACTAATAATTAACATATAAAGTGGAATCATAATGCTTCCAACAATAGATCCCAGGGAAACATAGCGGGTTGTAACAAAAACTACAGCTACAATGGCAACCACAAAAAGTGTCGGCAGAAAAGTAAAACCCAGGAAAAAACCAAGGGTTGTTGCAGCACCTTTACCGCCCTTAAATTTAAAAAAGATAGGCCAGTTATGGCCGGCAATTACAGCCAAACCACACGCTAAAACAACCCCGGTCTGGGGTGTTAAAGATGATACCGCTATGGCAACCACAAGCCCTTTCAATAGATCTAAAAATAAAACTAACAGACCGTATCTAAGACCCATTACCCTCATAATATTAGTAGCACCGGGGTTCCCACTACCCAGTTCCCTGATATCTATTCCCTTTACTATTCTGGCAAGCAGGTAGCCAAATGATACAGAACCCAATAAATATGATAAAACAAGAAGAATAAAAACCATTTTTATTTACCTCCCTTCCTGCCCCGGGGTCTTAGCCGCAATCTGATAGGTGTACCTTTAAAATCAAAGGCCTCCCGCAATCTATTTTCCAGATAACGCAAATAAGAAAAATGGATCATGCGCACATCGTTTACAAAAAGAAGAAACGTAGGAGGTTTAACATGAGACTGTGTCCAGTAATAAATCTTCCCCTTTTTACCCTTTAAAAGAGGTATTGGGTTTACCCCCTGGATATCGTCCAATAATTTATTTAATAAAGGCGTGGGAAGGTGCAAGGTGTAGTAATGATATACTTCTTGAAGCAGTGTAAACAGGTTTTTTAAACGCCTTGGTTCGTAGATGGAAGTGAAGATAATAGGGGCGAAAGAGACAAATTTTAAGTTCTCCCTGATCTGGGCGATAAGTTCCTTTTGCATTACATTGGAACGCTTGTTTTTCAGCAGATCCCATTTGTTTAAGGCAATTATCAGGGCCTTACCGCTTTCCAGCACATAACCGGCAATCTTTTGATCCTGTTCGGTTACCCCCGTATCTGCCTCCAGCAAAAGCAAAACGATGTCGGCACTTTCTATGGCCCTTAAGGAACGTATTACACTGTAATACTCCACATTTTCTTTTACTTTGCTCTTCCGGCGAATACCGGCAGTATCAACAATAACAAAGTTCCTTCCATCCCGTTTGATTAAGGTGTCAATAGGATCCCTAGTAGTTCCAGGTTGTTCGCTGACAATAACCCTTTCCTCACCTAACAGTGTGTTAATAAAGGAGGACTTACCCACATTGGGACGGCCTACTACAGCTATATGGATGGCCTCCTCCCCTTCTTCAAGCAGATCCTCCCGGGGTAAAAATGCTATCACTTTATCAAGAAGTTCACCGATATTTAATCCATGGGCTGCTGATATAGGCAAAGGATCACCCAGCCCAAGCTTGTAAAATTCCGCCACTCCCTGTTCTGGAGATTCTATCTTATTTACGGCCAGCAAAACTGGTTTTCTTTGCCGGCGCAACAGGTTGGCAATCTCTTCATCAAGCGCTGTCAGTCCCTGGCGGCCATCAACAACAAAAATAATTACTGCGGCTTCCTCAATAGCCAGCTCTGCTTGCTCCTGGATACGTGCCTCAATTTCCTGGCCCTGGGAAAATGTCAAGCCTCCGGTATCCACAATCAGAAAATTTTTATGTAGCCAGTTGGCCTTGCCATATAAACGATCCCTGGTAACACCGGGCACCTTTTCCTCAATTGCCCGCCTTGAACCTAGAATTCGATTAAACAGGGTAGATTTTCCCACATTAGGACGGCCAACCAGGGCCACGAGTTGGGTAGACAACTGCTCACCTCACTTTATTAAATAATTTATAATGAGCGGGATAAAAAAAGTCTTATTTCTTCCAGTTTGAAAACCGGCACTACCTTCACCTTTAGCTCCCGGGCCAAAAAACTCAAGGTAATATTATCCAAGAAAAGCTCGGTTTTTTCTTTAAGCATTACACCCGGGATAAAAAGAAAGTCACCCAAATCTTTTCCCTTCAGACTCCGAAGGAGATCCTGGCCTGTCAACAAACCCGCAACCGAAACATTCCCACCCCAAAAGTCGTTATTAACTACATATAAGGAAGTATTTAGACCTTTAATCTTTTTCAGTTCTGCAACAAATAGTTTTAAAAAAGGTTCTGCAGACCTCCCTGTAACTAAGGAAATTTTGGTTTTCTTTTTGGGAACGAGCCTTTCCCCCTTCTTCCAAGCCTCCAATTCATTTAAAAACAACCGGCCCAGGCCTACACCATTTTCCAATTGAGCATACGATCCATAATGCTCATGGGCTGGAAGTGGAATATTGGAAAGCAGGTAGAATTCGTCGGAAAGAAAAACAAAGGGCTCACCAAATTTTTTACAATATTGTTCCTGAAATTCTGTATACCTTTTCACGATCTCCAGGGCTTCCTCAGGTGAAATACTGCGTATTGTTTTCAGGTTTTGGCGGTACTTAGTGATGCCAACCGGTACAAGTGCTAATGTTTTCAAGTTGGGATAAAACTGCGATAGGTCGGCAACCGTTTTTTCCAGTACCGGCCCATCGTTATACCCCGGGCAGATGACAACCTGTCCATGCATTTCCAGACCAGCTTTTGCAAGCTGTTTTAGCTGCCCTAAGATATTACCTGCATGGGCATTGCGCATCATTTTACGCCTTACCTTTGCTTCTGTAGCATGAATGGATATATAAAGTGGAGATAGCTTTCTACGGACAACCCTCCTCAAGTCAAGGGGCCCCATATTTGTTAACGTGATATAGTTTCCATGGAAAAACGATAAACGGTAATCATCGTCCTTCACATAAAGAGAGGGACGCAAACCCGGCGGCTGTTGATCAACAAAACAAAATACACAATGATTTTTACAGCGACGCAAGGGGGCAATAACAGGCGAATGAAATTCCAACCCCAAATCTTCCCCAAAGCCTTTTTCCAGGTTAATTTCCCTGAAATTGCTGCAATCTTTACCGATTGTAAGCCTGATAATATTGTCCGAACAATGATAATGGTAATCCAAAATGTCGAAAAAATAAGAACCGTTAATTTTAAAAAGCCGTTCCCCTGCCTTTATACCTGCTTTTTCAGCTAAAGAACCAGGTCTGATCTCTTTGATAACAAATCCTTTGCTCATAAAAACCCCTGTCTATGTCCAACTTATACCTCATTATCCTATACCGGTAAGCTCCCTGTCAAGATTCACCTTCTTTACAATTTTCCTGATTTTGGGAAGGGCAAGTTTTGAGCCTGGAAAAAGGAAAAAACGACCCAATGTAACAAGTTTTAGCCTTCTGGATAACAGGCCCCCAATTCTTAATAGCATATTTATAGAAGGCTTTGTGCTTACCAGCATGACTTCTTCACCATTAATTTGCATTATTTTGCAAAAATCTTTAATAACCTTCTCTACAAGGGTGCCGGCAGACTTACAGCCCATGATGTACACTTCATGGCCTTTTTCATCGATACCAATAAAAAAAATACTCCCTAGTTGATCATTTTCTACCTGATCAAAATAAGGGCAGTTTAAAATTTCCCGATTGGTAGGGATCCTTTTGCTATCCAGTATACCAAGATGGGTTGCGGCACCTAAAACAGAAGAATGTGTGCCTCCATAACAATGATAGATTATTTTCATACTAACTCCTTTAAGTGCTAGTGTTTTACTAAAATGTAGACCCCATTGTCAAGGTCATGGACCACACCCTCTGTAATACGGGATAAGTAGTTTGCTATTTTTTCCTGCTCTTCTTTACTTTCAGTATAAAAAATAGGGGCTCCACCCCCATTTACTTTGTTTGGATCCGTGGTGATCACAGCCAGTATATATTTACTCAGCTCAATATCCAAATTTTGAGACCTCCTTTAACACATTAATCTGCTGCTTTTCGCCCAAGACTCGTTTTTAAAGGAGTGTTAACGGCACTTTCCAAAACAGGTACTCTTCTTACTGCTGCAAGTAGCAACTCCACATCCCTTTCCAAAGGCAGGATTACAAGCCCTACTCTGCCCGTATCAAGATCCCGGCGGACAATAGGCATAAACTCTGGGGTATCCACATCCCTGTAAATCCCCATTAGAGCTGCCGTGTCGTGAGCTATGGCCATTCGCTGCCCCCGGTTAGCCAGCGTAGCCCTTGCATCATCATCAAGCGGTTCAATTATTATACCCATTGCACGTTCTAAATAAGTGTTTTTGACAGCTTCTGTTCCCAGATTCATAAAGGTTATATTTTCAACCAAAAGGAGGGGACCATCAAAATGTACCTTCCCCTCCCTCACGGTGGCGATATCGCCAATTACTTTTCCGCTGATGAACTTTCTTAATAATAAAAAGATAAAAAACCCAAAAAGAAGACCATAATAAATATTGCCCCAGTAAGTGGCCCCTCCTACCAATAGGGCTAAAAACATAACCAGATAATTGCGGGCTTCAAATACTCTTGCTATCCCCTCTATATAATCCTTGCCCCTGGATACCAACCCCGTTTGATCAAGGTTTTCAAGCATTTCCCTTTCCATTGCCCGCACCTCCCTGAACTGTGTTGCTGCCAAGGCTAGAAAGGTAACCGCCGTAAATTCTTTTTCCGCCAGCGCCGGCACAGCTAAAGCCCCAAGAACGGCGGCAATAAAACCCATTGCAAGATGCGTAACTGCACCATGGGGGTAGCTGGGGTACTGCCGGTAATCCCTTCTGAACATATAAAACCTGAACAGTAACCCCATCACAACTCCAGTTATCATAGCCTGCAGGTAAGAAGCAATAACTACTTTACTGCCCACCGGGATCCTCCCCGTTTTTATTCTTCCTTCTTAGCTCAGCAAATTCTTTTTGAAAAAAGTGTAGCAATTTATTGCGCGCTTCCTCCGGGCTTCTGGTGCTGATTAAAAGATAAACACCTACCGCCAAAGCAGCAATGAAAATTACCCATAAAACTGTCCGCAGGGCAGTTGTGGCTATTCCCTTTCGGGCAGTAGTGCCCTGAGGCCCAAGGTAATAAAATTGAACCGCATCGGCAAATAGTTTCATAGATTCTTTTGCACCTTCTTTAGTATTGAGGTGACTGCCTACCTCTAAAAGTAAAGACAGAGGTAAAAGATCCTGGTTATAGCTTCCATTGGCCATAAAAATACCTTTAATTAACCCAGGGTATTGCTCATCTACACACTGCTTTAAGCTTTCGGCATATTCCCTGTTAACCTGGACGTTTGGATTTTGACGCCCGACCACAAATTGGATTTGTACCATTTCTTCACTGTCTACCACTGCAAGATATTCTTCTGCAGGGACTGCATCGCGGTGGACGTCAAATACCGCATCTGTACCCTTACGTAATAATTCCTCCACTGTCCTTCTAGATCTATAATAGGCACCGGCATCATGGGGAACATGAGTTAATGACGTGTAAAAAACCTTTAGTCCCCTTTCCCTTAGTGCTTGTACAAAAACCTCCCCTACTTCAAGTATGCCCCCGCCCTCATCAATACTTTCTACTCCATCGGAAGGCACGTATGCCTCTGCTCCATGGGAATGGTAAACCCCGATCGTCGGTTCAGAAATTGGTTCCTGGTTTTTTTGCAAGACACTCAAATGGGGGAGCATGCTACTAGAAACCCCTTGAGCTACAAAATTTGATAACTTAACCTTGCCCAGATTTTGTGCCCAGGCTATATCCCCCTCAATTCTTTCCACCCGGAATAAATAATTTTCCTGGTTTATGTATTCATCACCAACATGCATGATCCTGGCTGTTCTCATAACAGTATCCCCGGTAGCAAGATCCTGCATACTGAAAAAACCTTCGTGCTTTTCGTCAGGGTTATGAAGATCAAAAAAATTGAGTTTATTGTTTTCTGCTTTTGCTGATAAAGAATATGTACCAAAAATCAAAACCGCCGATATCAGTAATACCATCACTGAAAAACAAACCATTTTTTTGTTTTTCGCCTTTAAATAGCCTTTCAATACTCAGCACCTGCCATTTACATTAGTTGTTATCTTCAGGGGCATTATCCATTTCTGGATTTTCTGCTTCTGTATCTTTTCTACTGCTAATGTTGTCTTCTTGGCCCTCCATACCCAGGGTGATTTTTTCTGCAGTTTCCCCCACTATTTCGGCAAGGCCAAGGGCAATGAAACCGGCAATAACAACAGCATCAAAAACCCCGGCCCCCCCTATTACCAGAGGAGATCGAATTCCTGAAAATACATTTTCTGCCTGGGAAATAACGTCATTTAATATTATGGCCATTGTCCCGGCAATAAAGGCGCCCCTGCGACTTCTACCCGAAAGATAACCTACAAGGCCAGCCACAATAGCAATTATATAAAGGGGATCTAAAATAAAATTATAGGTGGGTTCTACAGGTAATATTTTCATACTAGCAAAAACAACCCCAGTAGTAATTAAGACTGCCAGGAAAGATCTATTCATTTCAAACCTTTCAGCCTTGCTCCAGAGATAGACAACCAGTATTAATGGAATTACCCCTCCACCAATGTTAATACTTGTGTTAGCACCCAGGGGAATATCGGGAAGGAATCCCCCAATGATCATTGCTGCTAAAAAAAGAAGGGCAGCTCTATCACTTAAACGTAGTCTATCCAGGGCCCTTTGCGCAAAACCAAGATAAATTAAGACCACAACTGCAATCAAAACCAAAAAACCTATTTTCACCCTCGCCACTCCTTAACGTAACATAACATAGTACAGTATAACGTAACTTAAAATAGCATAACACAACCCAAGTTAATATTTATTAATGATTATTGACTTAAAGCAATACAAAATAACACCTGCCAACAAACACTAACGGTTGTTAACACTAAACACTATATGCAAACATACATTAACACAAATCAATAACAATTAACCCCTTATTACCTGGCCGCCTTTTTAAGGGGCCATCCCCGGGGTTGTTTTTATACCCTAAGTTTTTTTATAATAACCCTTTAAAGCCAAATTATACTGCTTAGGAAAATAAAAAAAGCTGTTCTAATTTAATTTTAGAACAACTTTTAATTGCTACCAGCTATAGCGTTTTTGCAGTGGAAACAAAAATAGTATTGAAATAATTATTAATTGCGGAGATAGTTATTTCTTTTCATTGCTGCTATTGAACAAATCTCCAAAAACATCACCCAGGGTAACGTTCTGGTTTTCCTGCTCCTTTTGAGGAGTCATTGAAAAGTCCCTTGGAGCCGGCCGGGCCTCCT
>JBMNNS010000119.1:0-3550 GCA_050942625.1 Dethiobacteria bacterium | reverse complement strand
GGCAAACCTGCTGAAAACCGCCTAAAAGAAGCATCCGCAGCGGCGACGCCTTGGCAATCTGCGGAACCCGCACCTGAACGGCCGGCAGCCTCTAAAAAAACACCACCACATGGTATTACCTCCTTTTCACATGCGCGGCTGTCAAACTCGCGCTACTACATACTATGCGGTTTATCCCTACGGCGTCATGACAAGCAGCGCGCATCAGAAAGGTACATATGAAGCGGCGGCCATTAAAATGCGAAAAACAAACTCCCGCAGGGCAAAATCTAAATGTCCCCGCTCAACAGGTTTTCCACGTACCTTTTGAGGCTTTCATATGAGTTGACGTTGCCGGCCCGGGTGCTGATTTGGTTCCGGACATAAGCCGGAAGCTCATCAAAATATTTCCTCGCCTTCGGGTCCTTTTCAAGCATTTCATACATATCCCGGTACTTGCGCATGGTATCACCTCCCGGTTAGGATTCTCCCAACGGGCGAAAATATCCGGGAAAACCCCAGGCATATTTGACACAGGCCGGAACAGAGCAAAATAAAAAAACCCTCAAACCGTTAACGGTTGAGGGTTTCGTTCCGCTTGGCACGCCCTAAGAGATTCGAACTCCTGACCTTCTGGTCCGTAGCCAGACGCTCTATCCAGCTGAGCTAAGGGCGCCCGAGAGCGCCCTAGTATAATAGCACAGACGGAAGGGAATTTCAAGTGTTTTTTTAATAGAGCTGTTTTTTATCGGAAAAAACGCTGTTAATACAACCGCCTACCAGCCCATGGCCTCGTTGATGCTTTCAATTACCTCTCCTACGGACCTTAAGGCCTTGCCCACCATTTTCTTCCCGTTTTTCTTCGGCGTCGCGACAGCCATGCCGATGGCGGAGCCCACCATAAGGCCCAGGCCCACGCCTTTAACAAAATTCATACCGTTATTCATATGGTTATCCCTCCATTTTTTATTCTTCTGTCTGCAAAATGGCAGTGACGAAAGAACCGCCTTCAATTTTAGCGCTCTTGACACTACCTTTATAGTGTCAATAATTTGCCGGATAATGAACCAGCAGAGAAAGATCTGTCCCACATACATTCACCGCCATTTTTTCAGAATGCCTTTTAATTGCAAGGATAGTATGCGCACGAAACAATTTTATAATGCATTATTACTTTTCCTGTTATACTATACACAGGAAGGGATAACATTTTCTGCTTCTCTGGAAAAAACAAGCAATCAAGCGCCGTGCATGTTGCGCGCGCGGCTCAATATGTGATAGAATAACCGAAAAGCCGCCATTTCACAGTGGTTTCAGCGGTAAAATAAAAAATGAAAGGGCAAATATATGACCGTCAACATACTGGCTGTAGGAGACGTCTGCGGCTCAAACGGGCTGGAATTCCTGAGGGCGCACCTGCGCAGCGTGAAAAAAATTAAAAACATTGCGTTTACCGTCGTTAACGGCGAAAACGCCAACGTGGTGGGAATCACCCCAAGGCAGGCGGATTATATATTCGCCTCCGGAGCGGATGTAATCACCATGGGCAACCACATCTGGACCCGTTGGGAGATGCAGCCCTATCTGGACGGAAACAGCCGCATCCTGCGGCCGGCCAACTATGCCCCCCAGTGCCCGGGCAGGGGCTACGGCGTGTACGAAACTAAATTCGGCCCCATATGCGTCATCAATCTCATGGGCAGGTACGCCCTGGATACCAACGTGGATAACCCCTTTGTGGTTGTTGAGAGCATACTGGAAAAAATCGACACAAAAGTGATTCTTGTGGATATGCATGCCGAGGCCACCAGCGAACGCCGGGCAATGGGCTATTTTTTGGACGGGCGCGTCAGCGCCGTCTGGGGCACCCACACCCACGTGCAGACCTCCGACGCGGAAGTGCTGCCCCGCGGGACCGGCTACATCACCGACCTGGGCATGACGGGTCCCGTCCACTCTGTGCTGGGCATAGACCTGGAACAGTCCATCTCAAAGTTTCTGGGCGATCCGCCCCAGCGCTACAGGTCCGCCTCAGGCCCCTGCAAAATGGAATGCGCCGTATTTGAAATAGACATGAACACCGGAAAATGCCTTAGCGCGGAGGCTTTGCGGATTCAATAACACATTAGCCAAAGGGTTTTGGGAGGATAAGCAATGATTAGAGTACTGCACGCCGCCGACCTGCACCTGGACTCGGCCTTCGAGGCCCTGTCCGACGCCAAGGCAGCCCAGCGCCGGACAGAACAGCGGGAACTGCTGCTGAAAATGGCAAAACTGGCGGAGACTTCGGGGGCACAGATTCTGCTCCTGGCGGGCGACCTGCTGGACAGCGAAAGCCCGTACATGGAAACCGTCGAAATCTTTCAGCAGGTCTTCGGCAGCCTCAAAATACCGGTATTTATTTCCCCGGGCAACCACGACTACTGGTCTTCCCGCTCCCCCTACGCCCGAATTAAAATGCCGGAGAACGTACATATCTTCCAAAGCGAAACCATCAGGTGCGTGGAGCTCCCCGAACTGGGCGTTAGGGTCTGGGGCGCCGGCTTTACAGGCAGCAGCGCTTCCCCCCTCCTGTCCGGCTTCAGGCGGGAGAAAAGCGGCGATTTGGTTGACATAATGTTGATGCACGGCCAGGTGGGCGCAAAGGACAGCGTCTATAACCCCATCACCGAGGAGGAGCTTGCCTGCAGCGGCATGGACTATGTGGCCCTGGGCCACGTGCACGCATACAGCGGCCCGCGAAGGGCCGGAAACACCTGGTACGCCTGGCCCGGCTGCACCGAAGGCCGGGGCTTTGACGAGCTGGGCGAAAAGGGGGTCATCCTGGCCGACGTGGGTATAGGACGGTGCGAAATAAGCTTCATCCCCCTGGCAGGCAGGAGATACGAAATAGTAGAAGTTGACATAACAAACACTGCTGACGTTGCTGCGGCGGTGGCCGCCGCAGTGCCGGACGATTCGGAAAGGGACGTATTCCGCATAGTCCTAAAAGGCGAGTGCTCCTCCGAACCGGATATAAGCGGGCTCTACAGGCAGTTTTCACCCCGGTTTTTCCAGCTGCAGATTCGGGACAAGACCACCCTGCGGCGGGATGTCTGGGAAAAGGCGGGGGAGGACACCCTGCGGGGGCTGTTTCTCACAAAGCTGCGGCGGATGTACGAGGCGGAAACCGACGAAAAGGAGCGGGATAAAATTGTCCAGGCCGCCCGCTGGGGCCTGAGGGCTCTGGAAAACGGGGAGGAGCTGTATACGTTATGAGAATAAAAAAAATGAGCGCCTCCTTTGGCGCGCTGCAAAACAGCCGGCTGGAACTGGACGGGGGGCTGAACATTGTGTACGCCCCCAACGAGACCGGCAAATCCACCTGGTGCGCCTTCATTCTGGCAATGCTCTACGGCATCAACACCTCCGAAAAGGAGAGGGCCGGCTACAAGCCCGACAAGATTAAATACGCCCCCTGGTCCGGCAGCCCCATGGAGGGGAGCATGGACATTGAATTCAGGGGCAGGGACATCACACTGAAAAGGTGGACCCGCAGGGCTTCGGCACCCATGAAGGAGTTTTCCGCAGT
>JBMNNS010000028.1:0-19527 GCA_050942625.1 Dethiobacteria bacterium | reverse complement strand
ATAAACACGGGGCAAGTGATACGATTACCCTAAAATATTCCCTAAATGTATACCCTTTAAACCTAAAACAATTGCTGGCAGGAACTGATAGCACAAGTATATTTCCACAAAATTACCTTGGAGCTTCTGAAAAGATTGAGAGCAACCATCCTGATATTGTAAGAAAAGCGCGGGAGCTCACATCAGCATGTAAAACTGATCTTGAAAAGGCGCGTGCCATTTGCAACTTTGTCATTACATATTTGAAATACGATCTCAATTCAAGCTCGCGCAATGATGGGGCGCTAACGGCTTTACGCAACGGTTCCGGCGTATGTGAAGATTATGCTTCTCTTTTTGCTGCGCTCTGCCGCGCGTCAGGGATCCCGACCAGGGTGGTAAACGGCTACTGTGACCCCAAAGGTACGGGAGACATCTGGAACCTTTCCCCCGGGGAAAGGTTTCCCCTACGGGGTTACCGGCACAGCTGGGTTGAATTTTTCCTCGTCGGTAGCGGTTGGGTCCCCGCTGATCCTACCATGGATATTCACAGCGGAAATATGAAATACTTCGGTTCTCTGCCGCAGCCAAGTCATCTGGCGCAAAACTATGGGGATCTCCCCCTGAAGGTACGCTATAAAGGTTCTCAACTTTCCGTTACCTGGGAGGAGGAACTTATTGGTCGTTAAATTGTCTTGCCCTGTGAGGAACCTGTAAAAGGCCTGTTAGGAGAAAGAAGAGAAAGGAAGAGAGGTTAAACCCATGGATATGGAGATATATGTGGCCAGACAGCCAATATTTAATAGAAATCAGGAAGTGTTTGCCTACGAGCTCCTGTACCGTTCCGGGGTTAACAAATTTTATTCCAGTTTAAACGGGGATCAGGCTTCCTCTGAGGTTATAACCAACAGCTTTCTGCTTATTGGCCTGGAAACGCTGACCAGGGGCAAAAAGGCGTTCATAAATTTTACCAAGAACCTGCTAGAAAATGATGTGGCCACCCTCCTTCCCAATGAGGCTATTGTCATTGAGATCCTGCAGGATATTGAGCCGGACGAAAAAACTTTAAGCGCCTGCAGAAAGTTGAAGGAGCTGGGATATTACTTGGCTCTGGACGATTTTAGCTATAATGACAAATTATTGCCGTTGATAGATCTGGTTGATATTATCAAAGTAGATTTTTTAAAAACCGAAAAAAAAGAAAGAGGAGCAATCGTCCAGAAAGTTGGTAAACATAAAAAACGTTTTCTGGCGGAAAAAGTGGAGACCAGGGATGAGTTTAATCAGGCACTGGAGATGGGTTATTCTTATTTCCAGGGGTATTTTTTCAGCAAACCCCTTATCCTTAGCGGTAGAGATATCCCCGGTTTCAAGCTCATCTACCTGAAAATACTGCAGGAAATCAACAGGCAGGACCTGGATTATGACAGGCTTGAAGACTATATAAAGATGGACGTTTCCCTTTCATACAAGCTGCTCAAGTTTATCAACTCGTTATCCTTTGGTTTCAGAAATGAAATCCGCTCCATTAAGCAGGCGCTTGTCCTTCTGGGTCAAAAAGAGCTCAGTAAATGGCTATCCCTTATTGCTTTAAGAGGCATCGGCGACAACAAGCCGGACGAGCTTATCATTACGACGATCTGCAGGGCAAGGTTTTGCGAACTGATTGCACCCAGGGCCGGTCTCAAGGATCGCAGCTCGGACCTTTTCTTGATGGGTATGTTTTCTCTCATCGACGCTTTTCTGGACCGGCCCCTGCCCGACATATTGGCCGAGCTGCCTATATCCGATGATATCAAACTGGCACTATTGGGCGGCAAAAGCAGGTTCAGAGATGTATATGAACTGATCTTGGCTTATGAATCGGGCGACTGGGAGCAGCTGGCGTTCAAGACAAAGCAGTTGGAACTTGCGGAGATAGACGTTAGGGAGTGCTATCTCAGCGCGCTGGAAATGTCCAACCAAATCTTTTACAGGAATATTCCCGAATCAAAATACTATACGAATTCATTTAAAAAGCACGATTTAATTATCAGGTGAGGAGACATTTCCCTGACCGATAAGGGCAAACCTGCCGAAAGGCAGGGACGCAAAGCCATGGGTCTAAAGCCCCTTCAGTAGTACTTTATTAGTGGGCCATGATTGCCAGGTTGCCGAAGACAGGATTTTATTATCCTTTATTCGTGTATACCCGGCGCTGGCGCCGGGTATTTGTTTTCCTGATTTCTCAGAATAAGGGTGAGATAAAAATGTTTCCAAAACAGCAATTAAAGTTCATTGGGAAGAGACCGCGGCTGCTAGGCAGGGAACCCTCATCAAATAATATTACCGACAGGAAAAAAGAGCTGGAAGAAATTGCGTCCAAAACCTTAACAAAGGTTATAGATTTGGTAGACGATAAGCTGGAGCTGGAAAAGCTCGACTCATTCCAAAAGAGGCAGTTCACGGAACAGATTTACGATACATTGATAGAGGTACTGGAAGAGAGCAGCCTTCAACTTTCACAGAGCGACAAACAAAAAGTAATTCAATACGTCACCGATGAGATATTTGGTTATGGCCCTATAAACTCGCTGCTAGAAGATCCTGCCGTTACTGAGATTATGGTTAACGGTTATGACAATGTCTATGTGGAACGGGACGGCCGGATTACCAAGACGGAGGTTACTTTCCGGAACAACGAGCATGTTCTGCACGTTATTAATAAAATCATCACCCCCCTGGGCAGGAGGATTGACGAAAGTTCCCCAACGGTAGATGCCCGCCTGCCGGACGGTTCACGCGTAAATGCCATTATTCCGCCCCTGGCACTCAAGGGGCCGTCCCTGACGATCCGAAAATTTGCTGCTGACCCCTTTACCGTGGAGGACTTATTAGAATTGGGAACGATGACACAGGAGATGGCAACCTTTCTCAGGGCTTGCGTGAGGTCGCGTGTCAATATAATCGTCTCTGGCGGGACCGGCAGCGGTAAGACTACCACCCTGAATGTGCTTTCAAGTTTCATACCCGATCATGAAAGGATAATAACCATCGAAGATACAGCCGAGCTGCAGCTGCAGCAGGATCATGTCGTTACCCTGGAGAGCCGCCCGGCCAACATTGAAGGCAAGGGGCAGTATACGATCCGGGAACTGGTGATCAATTCCCTGCGCATGAGGCCGGATCGTATCGTGGTCGGCGAGGTCAGAGGGGCTGAAACGCTTGATATGCTGCAGGCTATGAATACCGGCCATGATGGATCTATATCCACCCTGCACGCCAATAATCCCCGCGAGGCGCTGACGCGTATGGAAACTATGGTGCTGATGGCCGGAATGGACCTTCCCCTGCCCGCTGTCCGGGAACAGGTAAGTTCCGCCATAGAGCTGATTATCCAGCAGTCCCGTTTCAGCGACGGGACGCGCAAAATAACCAGGATTAGCGAAGTGGTGGGGATGGAGAAAGGCCATATAATCTTGCAGGATCTCTTTGTCTTTCAGCAGGACGGGCTGAACGAGAACGGGATAGTCCTGGGCGAGCATAAATATACGGGTGCAATCCCCAGATGTATTGAAAAATTGAGGGCTTGCGGTGAAGCGGACTGCATTGAAAGCTTACAGGAGAAATACCAGCTACAGGAACCCCGTGATGAGGAAGAATTTGAAGAAAATGAGCCTCCGGTGGAGCCGTTTGCAGTGGAAGAGAAATTTCTGCATGAAGGTGATGAGGCGGCCGGGTCTGATGAAATGACCGGGGAAATAGAAGAAAAAGAAGATCTGGAAGATCTAGAAGATATGGCTGAGATGGGCGAGATGGATGAAACCGAAGAAACAGATGAAGCTGAAGAAACAGATGAAGCTGAAGAAACAGGTGAAATCGAAGAAACAGATGAAGCCTATGAAACAGATGAAACAGATGATATGGATGAAGCTGATGTATCGAACGAAACAAGTTATATGTATCAAACAAGTTATGCAGAGGCAACAAGTTTTTCGGTGGCAATAGACGATGATACAGATACAGATTATGTGGATGTAACAGATAAAACCGATGAAATTGATGATACTGATGATTCAGATGAGGCAGTTGAGCCAGAAGAAGAAATTGAAAAACTAAATAACGCAGTTGAACCTGATGAGCACGCTGAAGTGGGTCCAGAGCATCCGGTTAAAGCAGAAGGAAGAGAATTTTTCAGGGGAAGCAGAAGCGAGCATGGCAGGCAGAGTATCAGGGAGAACCGGTTGGTGCTTATCAGTTCCGCTGTCCGGAGGGATATTCCTGCAGGAGGGGCCTCTCCGTTATCTGAGGTTGAAGAAGAGGTTGCAGATGAGGTAAAAAATGAGGTTTGGGATGAGCAGCGGGAAAAAGAAATTGCCCCGCCTCTAACAGAAAAAAATCCGGAAAGGAGCCTCGCCGGCCTGATTCCCAAGAAGATGCGCGGCATATCCATCCCGGTAAATAAATTATCCGCTTTGTCCAGGTATATGAGCTGCGGCGCCCGGGTGGATGTGCTCGTTGCGATTGACAGCAGCAACGGTGAACCGCCCCTGGTCTATACCGCCGCAAAAAATGCCCTGGTGCTCTCTTCCGGGGAGGCGGAAGAAACCGGAGAGCGACAGGCAGCGGTAGTCCTCGCTGTTTGCCCCGAGGAAGCCGAAGCGCTGGTGGGGGCCGGTTACAGAGGTCTGTTTCACCTGATTCTGTGTCCGGATGATAATGAGTGTTCCTCAATGGACTAATATACTTGCTCCAGTAAGAAAATCACTTTAAGGGAGGTGTAGCCTGGGGGGAAAAGCAGGTTATTAAGGCAAGGCAGGTTTAATAGAGGGTTATTTCTTACTTGTTTTGTCAATGAACGATAAGAATTAAGGAGGTAAAAGAAATGCTGAAAATTATTTCCGGATTGATCAAGGATGAGGAAGGACAGGGCTTGGCGGAATATGCCTTAATCCTGGTGTTGATTGCGGTGGTGGTTATTGGGGTGCTAGGGCTATTGGGTGGTGAAATTGAAAGTGTATTTAACCAAATTAAAGATGGTTTGACGGGGGCGGGCGAAGGTGGCGAAGGTTCCGGTAGCTGAAGTTCTTACCGGATAAATTTTTACCTGCCCCCTGTTCCCAGGGGGCAGGTAACAAAAAATTTTCAGCAAAAAGAGGATAAGCTATGACTGTTTACATAAAAAAGATATATTTGGAAGAGGGACAGGGTTTGATGGAATATTCCTTGATTATTGCTTTTGTTGTCCTGATCGTCATTTTTGCCCTGGGGCAGCTGGGGGAGCAAGTGCTGGCTTTATTTAATACATTTCTCAATCACGAGGCTCTAAACTGACCATAAAGTAAGATACAAAATGCTGATCATCGCGGAACCAGTTTCCCCGGTGCGTTCTCATCCCTAATTATAAAAATTAGCAGGAGCGTTCTTATGGTTTTGCAACTGCATTTAAATTTTAACGATTATATACTGCTTGCCCTGCTGCTGGCAGCGCTTTTTTTCGACCTTACCAGGAAAAAAATCCCCAACTTCCTCACGTTTCCGGTAATTCTTTTGGGTATACTGGCGAATACAATTACAGGCGGATTGGATGGCTTATTGTTCAGTGCTTATGGCCTGCTTTTAGGATTAGCCATATTATTCATACCCTTTATGCTCGGTGGTATGGGTGGGGGCGATGTAAAACTCCTGGGGGCTATCGGTGCTTTAAAAGGGTTGCAGTTTGTTTTTTCTGCCGCGGTATTTACCGCTTTGTGCGGTGGAATTCTTGCTGTCATCTATCTTATTTATAACCGGCAGCTCTTAAGGATATTAAAAAAATTGTTTGCCTTTGTTGCAGTTCCCCTGCTTACTGCACTTTATTTTAGGTTCAGGAACCCTTATTTTAATCAGCTATCATTATTATTATCTTCATCTATTGAGACGCATGCAGCGGAAAAGGTCTATTTGCCTTACGGTGTAGCTATAGCAGCAGGAACAATTATCGCCTTAAGCGGAGCCGCACAGCCAGTTTCAAATATCTTGTTTTAAATTTCTAAGTAAGTCAGGGGATATTTATATACCACTTTACAGTTACTATTCCCGGCACTCGCTGCTGGTGCCAAAGCGGGTGGGCAAGCCTGTTGTCGCCGGGCTATGCCTGGTTAGGAGAGTGAGAGCATGGTTAAGCTGTTGAAGTTATTTAAAAAAACGGATAAGGGGCAGTCTCTGGTTGAGTTTGCACTACTGCTAATATTTGTCCTGCCCCCGCTGCTTTTTGGCATTCTTCAGTTTGGTTTGATCTTTAATGGTCAGCTTACTATTTCACATGCGGTCAGGGACGGAGCGCGCCTTGCCGCGGTCGGAAAATCCGATGACGAAGTTAAAAGCATGGTTTTAGATTGTGTGGCTTCTACGCCATTCCTCAATGTTACTTCCGATTCTATCTCCATCACCCCCAGCCCTTCAAACCGTATCGTAGGCGAAGAAATAGAAATCACGGTTAATGCATCTGTGGATGTAATTGTTCCCATTCTGGATAAAATGGTCGGAGATGTCTTTCCGCTGGTCTCTACCGCGTCAATGCGCCTCGAGGTTGGACAGGCCGTTTCTGCGGTTAATCATGATAGCATCCTTGCAGCGTTCCCCCGGGGCGATGATGGACGGCACGAAAATCCTCCCGGTCACATGATTGAGTTTGATCATGGTCCGGCAGGCAAAAAGGGATGACTGTGTGATGAAAAAAAAGTTTAATCTGCTGCTAACCGATGAAAATGGGGGCGTCGTAATAATTGTCGCCGCCGCAATGGTATTTTTGCTCGGTTTAACGGCGATGGTTACCGATGTAGGGAGTATCGCCTATGCCAGAAGAAAAATGGTTACCGCTGCCGATGCAGCAGCGCTGGCGGGAGCCCAGGAGCTGGTAAACAACCCTGCTCAGGCCGTAACGAGTGCGCTTGAATATGCTTCGAAAAACGGGGCAGATCCGGAAAAGGTTTCCGTAACTGTCTCTAACAACAATAGTGAAATCACGGTTTCTACCAGCCAGGTTGTTGATTTCTCATTTGCAAAGGTTCTGGGTTTTCAATCAACTTTAGTATCTGCACGGGCTAAAGCTGCCATTAAGCCGGCCAGGTCGGTAATCGGGATTGTTCCTTTTACCGTACCAATGCCTCCTCCCGGCGAAGATTATAGTTATGGTGAAGAAGTCCTGCTCAAAGTTGGAAGCTGGAAGGATGCGCCCATCGGTAGCGGTAATTTCGGCGCAATTGCTCTCGGGGGTACGGGAGCGAATAACTACCTGAAAAATATCAAGCACGGTTACCAGGGAATAATCTCCGTCGGTGATTATATTGACACCGAACCGGGAAACATATCCGGGCCTACAAATGAAGGGATAAAATACAGGCTTGATCATAATGACACGATTGTCATCATCCCGCTTTATGACAGCAGCATAACAGATGTAAGCGGGAGAGGTGAGATACAGGTAGCCGGCTTTGCATGTTTCGAGATAACAGGGGTAGAGGGCAGTGGAAATATGTGTAATGTTACGGGGAAGTTTATCAAATGGTTTTTGCCGAATAACGCTTCGCCGTCTTTACCTGATGATTCTTCCTATGAAAATGACTTTGGTGTCTACAACCTTATGCTAGTGGAGTAAAGCTCAATTGAAAGGAGCGGGTATTCTCTTGAATTCCGGTAGAAAGCTTTTGTTATTGGCGGTGATTATGGGCCTTATTACAGTTTTAGCGTTAAACCGGTATCTTAAAACCCCTGCTGCGGCTTCAATGCTGCCTCCCGTTCCCAAGACGGACGTGGTAGTCGCCAGTATCACAATACCGCAGCACAGCAGAATAACAGCGGAGATGCTCACAATTGCTTCTGTCCCGGAAGATGCTATTCATCCGGAGGCCCTGACGAGTTTGGACGAGGCTATCGGTGGCATCTCCAGGGCGGATATTATTAAAGGGGAGCAGGTTCTGAAAAGCCGGGTTGCTACGGATACCAGGCGAGCCGGGTTATCTTACCGTGTACCGGAAAAGCTACGCGGTATCTCCATCCCGGTTAGCGAAGTGTCCGGGGTTTCCGGTTATATTTCAGCGGGGGATAAAGTTGATGTCCTGGTTGCCTATGACGACCCCGACATCAAAGAAATACCCATTGTTTACACCGTGGTTCAAAATGCCACTGTGCTGGCTGTTGGAGAGTATCCCCTTCCGCAGGATAATGAGGAAAGGCGGCTTGTAAATTCAGTAACACTTTTGGTTACTCCCGCGCAGGCCGAAGTGCTGGCTTTTGCCAATGTTAACGGTTCTTTCCATCTAAGCCTGCGCTCACCGCTTGATGAAGAAATAGTAGGGCTTGATTATTATAGCCCCGAAAACTTAAATTCTTTCAGGGAGAGGTGATTTCATGGAGCGTATTAAAGTACTGGTTGTTGTAGATGACCCGGAAAAGCGGTCAGCTATCGCCGGTACCCTTTCCAATGTTGAGTTCATCAAGCTGGAGGGTGAAGCCGGTAGTGCTGATGAGGCGTTGGAAATGGTGGAGACAAAAAACCCGGACGTGATGCTTATTGACGCACTTCTTCCGGGAGACGGCTATAAGCTGGCGGAAAAGCTTTCATTATCCCATTCCTGGATTTCAATTATTATGATCGAAAATGAAATAAATGAAAAAGCTATGCATAAGACGATTATTGCCGGGGCTAAGGATGTGATCGTCTATCCCTTCCCACCAGCAAAACTGGTTGATGCTATCCACCGCAGCTTTAAGCTGGGGCAGAAAAAAAGTGAACTTCAACGGGAGAAAAAGCTCTCAGAGGAAAAAGATACCCGGAGGGGAAAGGTTATTACGGTATTTAGCACCAAAGGAGGCGTCGGCAAAACCTTTTTCTCCACAAACCTGGCGGTTTCCCTGGCGAAGTTTAAAGGGAATAAAGTGGCGTTGTTAGATCTCGACCTCGATTTCGGCAGCATTTCTTTGGCCTTAAATCTTCTTCCGCGCTATACAATTGCAGATGTTGTCAATGATATTCGCAACCTTGACAGCGATCTCTTAGACGGCTATCTCACTGAACATCAATCCGGAGTCAAGGTGCTGGCCGCCAACGTACAGCCGCAGATGACAAATTTCATTAGCGCCGATCATGTTGAAGTAATCATCAAGATCCTGCGAGAAGTACATGATTATGTGGTTATAGATCTGCCTGTTAGTGCAGGCGACTCAATGAACCCCGCCTTTCAGGAAGCCGACCTGCTCATGCTTGTCACCACGCAGGATTTAGCAGCGATTCGCAATACCAGGGCCTGCATGGTTTCTTTAAATTCTATAAACTATCCCAGGTATAAGATAAGACTGCTGCTTAACAAGGCAGAACCGCGGGGTGAGATAAAGAGCAAGGATGTTGAGACAACTCTGGAGCAGAGCCTTTACGGGTTGTTGCCTGCGGAACACAGGCTGGTATCTTCGTCATTAAATAAGGGCGTTCCCGTTGTCCTTCTTAAACCCCGAGCAAGAATCAGCCGCAGCATTCAGCGCATAGCACGTAAAATATTAGAAAACGGGGTGGCAGCAGGAAATGAATAAGAAAATAGAGCTGGAGATAATTATCAATGAAACCCTGCGACAGGTTGTTGGTACGACAGACAGCGCATTTTCCCCGGAGAGGATGAATCCGGCTCGAAAGGAACATCTTTTTGAGCAAATAAACCGCACATTAGAAGTCGTCCTGAACGAGTTTGGCCGGGATCTCTCGCAAAGCGACAGCCAAAAAGTCATTAAGGATGTGGCAGATGAAATCCTCGGTTACGGTCCGATAGATCCGCTCATTCACGATCCTACCGTTACAGAGATTATGGTAAACGGCTGTGACCAGATTTTTATTGAACGGGACGGAAAAATTATAAAAACCGATATATGTTTCCGGGACAATGCCCATGTTGTTCATACGATAGAGAAGATCCTTGCTCCTCTGGGGAGAAGGATTGACGATCGTTCGCCGATGGTTGACGCCCGCCTGCCGGACGGCTCGCGGGTGAACGCTATTATTCCGCCGCTGGCCGTCAGGGGTCCTGTCCTGACAATCCGAAAATTTGCCACAGACCCTTTTAAGTCAGAGGATCTGATCAGCTTTGGCACGATGACCAGGGAAATAGCAAACTTTTTAAGGGGGTGCGTGCGCGCCCGGGCGAATATCATCGTCTCCGGAGGGACCGGCAGCGGTAAAACCACTACTTTAAACGTGCTTTCCAGCTTCATCCCTGAAAAGGAGCGCATCATCACCATTGAAGACGCGGCAGAGCTGCAGCTCTGGCAGGAGCACGTTGTTACCCTGGAAAGCCGTCCCCCGAATATAGACGGCAAGGGAAGAATTTCGATCAGGGATCTCGTGATCAACTCACTGCGGATGCGCCCCGATCGTATTGTGGTCGGTGAGGTAAGGGGGGGCGAAGCTCTTGATATGCTTCAGGCAATGAATACGGGACACGATGGATCAATCTCGACCCTGCACGCCAATAATCCCAGAGATGCCCTGGCACGTTTGGAGACAATGGTGCTCATGGCGGGGATGGATTTACCCCTGCGGGCGGTCCGGGAGCAGATTTCCTCAGCTATCGACCTTATAATTCAGCAGTCCCGCCTTAATGACGGGAGCCGCAAAATTGTCAAGATAACCGAGGTAGTCGGGATGGAAGGGGATACAATCACCATGCAGGATATCTTTGTTTATAACCAGACAGGTATTAATGAAAAAGGCTTTATTAGTGGAAGGCACATGCCGACCGGCATTATTCCCCAGTGTATGGAAAAGCTGAAAGCGTACAATGAGAAACTAAGCATGGAAATATTTCAGGATAAATATTCCGAGCCGGCTTTCAGGAGGTTCTAAGATCATGTTTTACGTAGTCTGCGGCGGTGCTTTTCTAACGGTAATTTTGCTGTTTATAGGGCTGCACCAGCTTATTTTTTCTTCACAGATGTTCGTCAAGAAAAGGTTGAAAACCTATACCATGCCAGAAGCCATTCTTGCACAGCCGGATAAGGCCACGTCTAGTGGTTTCGTGGACGAGCTAATGCGTTTTTTAGGCTTGCTGGGAAAAACGATCTCCCGGCGCAGCAATCAGCATATAATTCAGAAAAAGCTGCTACAGGCGCACATCTTAATGCGTGCGGAAGAGTATGCAGGGCTGACCGTTCTTAGCGGGTTGGGGATGTTCTTACTTATTTACATTATTACCGGATCTTTGCTGTTTTCTATCCTTTTCGGGCTGGCAGGGTTAAAACTCCCCGCATTCATCGTAGATCTTAAAAGGAAAAGTAGGACTGCCGCCTTTACACGGCAGCTTCCGGAAGCGCTCTCCATCGTTTCCAGCGGCCTCAGATCAGGCTTTAGTTTTCCACAGGCCATGGCTGTAGTCCAGCGGGAGATGCCCCCTCCGATCGGGGAAGAATTTAGCCGGGTAATCCTAGAAAACCGTATGGGCAAACAGCTCGAGGAAGTGCTGCATAACCTTGGCGAAAGGATCGACAGCGAGGACCTTAATCTTGTCATAACCGCACTGCTCATCCAGAAACAGGTCGGCGGCAACCTTGCCGAGATCCTGGATAATATCGCGCATACCATACGGGAACGTGTCCGAATACAGGGTGAAATTAAAACTCTCACAGCCCAGGGCAAATTGTCCGCGATCATAATTGTATTATTGCCCTTTGCTGTTTCTGCTTTTTTATTGATTATGAACCCTGACTATATGTTAACGCTCTTGCAAGAAACTCTGGGGCTGATAATGCTTGGCTTTGCAGTGGTTACCCAGTGCATTGGGGTAATGATTATTCGCAAAATCGTCACAATCGACATCTAGGGGTTTGGTCGAAGGATCTGGGACCATTGGGTTGTTTGCGCTGACTTAAGAGTACATTTTAGGACTTCCGGAATTTATTGAACATTAAGAGGGTGTAAAAATGTTATCTTTGGTAATATATTTGCTAACTTTTTCCACTGTCTTTTTGCTGGTATTTGCTGTTTATGAAGTATTTTTTAACAGCAGGCGGCATCTTGCGGAGAGGCTCCTGGAAATTAAAAAAATGGATACGGACGACAACGAGGAAGATGAACTAAAAAAGCCCTTTTTTGAAAGGTTGATCTTGCCTGTTTTTAAAAAGATCGGCGTTGTTTTGGGAAGCTTTACCCCGCAAGAATTCCGTAAGAGCATTGAAAGAAAAATCTCCTATTCCGGCAACCCTTGGAATATATCCTTTAACGGTTTTATTTCACTGCAGGCAGTGATGGCGCTGGTATTCCTCCTTTTAGCCCTGGCCTTTTCCTGGTTGAGTGGTTTGGAGGGTAAGAATTTTTTTTTGATAACTGGGCTGGCCATCATTATCGGGGGGATGCTACCTTATAATATTCTAAATACGCAGGCCCAAAACCGGCAAAAAGAGATACAAAAAGCTCTGCCGGATGTTCTCGACTTGCTGCTGGTCAGCGTGGAAGCCGGATTAAGTTTTACCATGTCCTTAAAAAAAGTTGCGGAACAGGAAACGGGCGCCCTCGGCAAAGAATTTGCACGTGCACTGGAAGAGATGCGCCTGGGGAGGACCCATGAGGAATCGCTGCGTGGGATTGTAAAGCGTACAGGGGTTCCCGATTTGAGCAGTTTCATCAGTGCTGTAATCCAATCCGAACAGCTTGGCAGCAATATCGCGAAGACGTTGCGTATTCAGGCTTCCACAATGCGGCAAAAGCGCAGGCAGCGGGCTGAAGAGGCAGCCATGAAAGCTCCGATTAAGATGCTATTTCCCCTGGTTTTCTTCATCTTCCCCACCCTGTTTATAGTGCTGTTAGGCCCGGCATTTCTCAGGATTTTCCAATCATTTGGAGACTTTTTCTAGGAGGAATACTATGGCAGCATCAAAAAGATGGAGTATAAGAAAAATATTTGCTACATTTGTTGCCGCAATCATTTTCTTACTTGGCTTATTATTTTGTTCTACCTCTGCCGTCCGGGCAGAGGGAGCTCTCACCGGGGAAAAGCTTGCTATCATTCTGGTGATCGACACTTCCGGCAGCATGCAGAATACAGATCCTCAAATGCTCCGGGAAACGGCCTCCCGTATTTTTATTGATCTGCTAAGCCCTGAGGACTTCCTGGGGGTGATCACTTTTGATCATGATACCAGAGTTGTTTTTCCCCTGGAGAGGATCGAAAGCGCCTCCAGAAAAGAACTGATCAAGGAGAAGCTTTCTGCTGAACTTCAACCCCGTGGATATACGGATTATTTGGAGGCTTTGGAGGCGGCCCGCAAGCAGTTTCAACAATTTCAAGCAGCGGGGACCGGGAGCGCCCGCCGGCTGGTAATACTCCTTACGGACGGAGAACCGAGCCCCGACCCCGCGCTCACACAAAATAATCCCGCATTTATGGGGTCATACATGGAATCCCTTTGGAAAATAGTCGAAGACTATGCGCTCTCCGGCATACCAATTTACACGGTTGCCTTTAGCGATGAGATAAATCCGGAACTAATACAAAAGATCTCCTTGAGTACAAAAGGAGACTCCTATCTTTTGAAAGAACCGGGGGAGCTAGTGGTTTCCTTCTTCAAGTTGCTGGGTCATTTGAAAAACCGCAGGAGCCTGGTGAATGAGACATTTCATCTCCAGGATAATTCGCCAAAGACACTTGAATTCCAGGTAGACGATTATATCCGGCAGATTAATCTTGTTGCTGTTAACCTTGCCGCGGGTAAATGCGAGTTGTCCATTGTCCCGCTGGGGAACCCTCCCTGTGAAATAGAAGGAATAACGGTAAACAACCATGGAAACTACAGCATGGCTGTCCTTTCAGACCCCGGGAAAAATTATACCGGAAAATTGCAGGCCGTTTTCTCGGGGAGTGGGGATGTCAATATCCTGGGGGATATGGATCTTTATATCAAGGGCTGGCTGGAGGGGCCTGTTCCCTTATCACAGCATCCTTTAAACGAGCCGCTCCAGTTTAAAGTAAAGGTAACCGGCAACGATTTTTTGCAGGATATCCCCCTGAAAGTGGAGATACAACTAAAAAAACCCGGCGCCGAGCCCGTCTTTATCTCGCTGCAGGAGGACAACGGCTACTATACCGGCGTTTATGATAAGGTTGATAAGACGGGTACTTATGAACTAACGCTGCGCTTGCTTTTTGGGGAGCAGGTTATTAGTACCGATCCGTTTAAATTTTATGTAAAATTACTTCCAACGCTGAGTACCGATTTTTGGCCGGCAAAGGATATTCGCCTGGGAGAAGAAGTTGTGGTAACCGGTGCCTTGAATGCCCGGGGAAAGAGGCTGAAGGAAGGCCGCGAGCTTATAGTTGACAACTTCAGTTTAGTAATTAATTACGAGGACGGGACGAGGGAAACCGTCCTGCTGAACGATCAAGGCAAACAGGAGCAGGGAGATATAAAGAGGGCCGATGGTATCTGGTCTGGCCGCTATACATTTAAAAAAGAGGGGACAGTTACATCTGCGCTGCTTGCTGCAGGAAAATACATGGGCAGCGAGTTTACTGTAGAAAAAAACCTGGATTCCTTTGCCGTATACGCTCCAGGTAAAGTATATATTAACGTTCCCCGCCGTGCATTAAGTTCGCTCCCTGGAAGGAGTATCCCATTGACTTTGGAAGTAAACAACGAATCCCCTTTCGAAGAAAAGCTCTTTCTCGAACAGCAGGAAAATTTGGTGGGCGATTTTAGCTCGCGGGTATTTACACTTGAACCCGGCCAAAAGACACGCCTCAATTTTGATTTAAACCTTTATCAAGATCTTCAACCCCGAATTTATCCGCTCCGGTTAGCCTTTGTGGCAGAAAATGCTCCCACTGCAGTAGAACCACAAATACTGGAGTTGGAGCTGGAAATCGTCACCCCGGGAACTGCGCTGGCACGTGTTTTATCCGGTTCCCTTCGCCCTCTGCTCTACGGCGTGGGCATTGCAATAATCACGCTCCTGATTTTTTTAATCCTTGGCATGCTGCTGTACTGCCTATTTGTCTACCCGGGGAAAAGGATTCGAGGCGCTCTCCTGTACTATAAGATAGAGGAAGCAAATAACACGGGGCCGCTGCCCAGGAAAATAATCCTTGGCAAATACAAAAAAGATGCCGTTAAGATTTCTTTTAACCCTGAAAATAAAGAGGCGGATTACTGTATTCAAGGCAGTGAGTATGATTACGATATAATTATTAAGCGAATATCTAGAAAAGATACACTGCCCTTTTTGCAGGGATGGAACGCATTGTTGAAAAAGCAACCGCCTTTTAAGACAATAATCTGCTGTTCTAAGCCCGGTATTATGGAATTCTCCGGAAAGATCTATACCAGTAAAGAATTATTTCACTCCGAAACATTTGCATCAGGAGGTTATATTTTCCAGTACAACAGCCCCTACGGGAAGAAGGTTCAGCAGCATAAAAATTTTGGGACAAATGTACTGGAAGGAAAAATATGAAAAAGGCGGAAGTGTATAATAAAACTAAGAAGAAAATTATCCTGGACGAGGTGGAAATTGCAGACAGCTTTTTTTTACGTTTGAAAGGCCTTCTAGGCCGCAGGGAGCTCCTGCCCCGCAAGGGCATTATTATTATGCCATGCCGGTCTGTACATACCCTGGGAATGTTATTTCCTATCGATCTGGCTTTTGTTAGCCGAGATCAGTTAATATGTTATCTAATTGAAGCGATGAAACCTAACAGAATAAGCCCGGTGGTAAAAGAAGCCTGCTGCGTGATTGAGGCCCCGGCAGGCACTTTTAACTTTAGCGGGACGGAAGTGGGCGACGAAATTTCTATAAATTTTGTAGCAAGTTAATTGCATTTTGTAGCAAGTAATTGCAAAGGAGGTTTTTGAATGCACATAAACGAACTGCTGCACCAGGCTGTAGAACGCGGGGCTTCCGACTTACATATAACAGTAGGGGTTCCTCCGACTATCAGGTTGAACGGTCTTCTAACCCATTTAAATGATGTTCCTTTAAAACCGGATGATACAAGTAAGCTGGTTGAACAAATACTTGGAGAAAAGCAGTTTGTACTTTTTAAGGAAAAAGGCGAGATTGATTATCCCTACAGTTTCTCAGGGTTCGGCCGCTTTCGGGTAAATGCTTTTCACCAGAGGGGGACATTGGGGATGGCTATAAGGGTTATTAAAACCGAAGTGCCGCAGCTATCATCCCTGGGGCTCCCTGATATTGTTGCCCGGATGACGCTGTGTCCCCGGGGCATCATTTTCGTCACTGGCCCTGCCGGTAGCGGAAAAACTACCACACTGGCAGCAATGATCGAGCTGATAAACAATGAAAGGAGCTGCCATGTGATCACGCTTGAGAACCCCATCGAATACCTGCACACTCACAAAAAAGCCATTATTAACCAGAGGGAGATCGGCTCTGACAGCGATTCCTTCCCTGTTGCCCTTCGTGCCGCGCTGCGCCAGGATCCGGATGTGATCATGGTGGGGGAGATGAACGATCCCGAGACCATCTCACTTGCTCTTACCGCCGCCGAAACAGGACACCTGGTCCTGGCTTCACTGCACTCGACAAGTGCTCCTCAGACCATCAGGCGTATAATTGATATCTTCTCACCCAATCAGCAAAACCAGATCCGGATCCAGCTTGCCAACTCCCTTGTGGGTGTTATATCTCAACGCCTTTTACCGCGGAGGGACGGGAGGGGCAGAGTTGCCGTTGTAGAATTTTTAGTATCCAACTCCAATGTACGCAATCTTATCTACGAAGGAAGGATTCAACAGATTTTCTCCAGTATGCAAAACGGGGTCACCGCCGGGATGAGAACCATGGATGATCACCTGCAACAGCTCCTGCATAAAGGATATATTAGCCCCGAAGATGCTATGGAAAATGCGGTAGACCGGGTTTCCATGTCGCGATTCCTGAACCGGGCCGTGTCCGGGGACTAATCATCACCGGCGCATTCACTCCTCCCCCCCCTGAGAGAACTCAGGGGTTTTTTTATTGATATAACTCTAAAATATAACATGGAGTACTCCTTTAGGATTATTATAAGTTTATTCTAATTAGCTATTGGATTTGGATCTTTTTGATGGTGCGCGGTATTTAAGCCCGCTGTAAAATATCATCACGAAGCGTAAACAAAACGCAAAAAATAAAAATTTAAAAAGGAGAGGAAAAAAGTGAGGAAAGTTGGTATTTTGGTAATTATTGGTCTGTTGGCGGTAACGGGAGTCATGGCGGCAATGGCGTATAACGAGGCAGTTGTGACAAATGATGCGACTATGATTGTAGAGAATACTAGCGAATCGCTACTTGCTTTACAGTTACGTGATACTGAAGAAGGGAACCAAGATGGTGCAGCTTGGATTGGTGAGGATGGCAGGCTATATTTTGACTTTTCCAAGGGATATCAGTATTATGAACGTAATCAATGGGGTTTTCAACCTGGTAGCACATATACATGGGATGCATTGTTTACCGTTAAAAACAAATCAACAGAGCGGATAGTAACTACAATTGATGTTGAAGATATGCCATATATCTCTATTTCGTATGTACATGGTGGAGCGTGCCTAAGTGATGAAATACCGTTGGTAGTTAATGGTGTTCATCAAAATAATGCTTTAGCCATGCAGACAAAAACTTCTGCTAATGTAAAAATTTCATTCACAATTCCTGCTGAAGGCGCTGATCTTGAAGAAATTTTTGGTAAAATAATAGTTAAATCAAGAACAGATAATGATGCTAACTTATATCACGCAATAGCTTGGTAATCAGAAGTTTAAATAGACGATAATAGAATTTATTACATTACCCAGGGGGAAACCTCCTTCCTGGGTATTTTTTATATAGGGAACAGGGACAAGAGGGAACAGGGGGAAAGCGTGGAGGAACAAGTTCTCTGCCCTACCATTAGTTGTGCCAAAATAAAATGAAGGCCAATTAATTTGTTTTTTTGCAAGATGATACTTTATGTGTATATAAAAATGATTCTAATTAGTTATTCGAAATGGCTCTTATTGGTGCTGTGCGGTATATATTTCCGGGTTAAAATAAAAATAAGCTAGAAAGCAAAAAAAATAGAAGGAGAGGTAAAAAAGATGAGGAAAGTTGGTATTTTGGTAATTATTGGTTTGCTTGCGATAACGGGAGTCATGGCGGCAATGGCTTATACGAGTGCTACGGTAACGAATGAAGCAGACTTAACAGTTATAAGGACTAATAGCGCTCTTTTAAGGCTTGAACGTACGGGCGGTGTTGGTAATAAAGATGAAGCAGCATATTATCAAGATGGAATGCTAAAATTTGACTTTAGTAAGGGGAAAGACGGTAAAACTTTTGGTGTTCAGCCGGGAAGTGTTTATGAATGGGGCAGGCTTGTTAGAATTCAAAACAATTCAAATGATAATGTTAGGTTTACTATCAAGAATAATGGTTTGCCAGAGTATGTTACTGTTGTTACAGATCATTCAAATTATAAGCATACACTTATTGATAAAGGTGTCGATACCGGACATATGGTTCCTTTATATGCAAACTCAGCTGATGGATTCCCTTATTATAATATGTGGATAAAGGTAATCATTGATGTACCGGAAGGCGAAAACCTTGAATCTTTCGGTGGCGAACTTATTGTTGAAGCAGAAGCTTTTTAAGACACTTTACTTAGTACAATAATAGCTAGGACAAATTGCAACTAAGAAGCTCCCTGAGAGAAACTTTTTCAGGGAGTTTTTCATGGTTTCGCCTGACAAGTAGGGACATAGGAATAGGTTCTTCCAAGGGACACAGGTTCTTCCAAGGGACACAGGTTCTTCTTCCCACTATTAATTTTCAGCTGTTTCAGTACAAATAAATTCAGGGGCTTGTTTGCATCTATGTACTTCAATTCCATGGTTGAAATTGGACTAAAACTAGAATTAAAGCATTGATTAATCATAACAATCTGGTGTATAATTATTATGAAGGGAGTGATGAGGATGCGTACGACATTGAATATCTCCGAAAGCATAATCAAGGAAGTAGAACGGCTCTATAAAGCGGGCAGCCGTTCCAAATCGGTTGAAAATGCTCTGCAGGATGCGATCCGCCTCAAAAAAATAAAGGATTTTATGGCTTTGAAAGGCAATATTGATCTGGATGAAGAGTCAATTAAAGTACTCAGAGAGGCAGAGTTAACAGAAAATGAAGATCATAGTTGATACATCTATTTGGATAGAATATTTTAAAGATAAGGCAGAAATAACAGCAATAATCGATAAGGGACTTTTGGCTGGATCCGTGTATATGGCAGGACCAGTCGTTTCGGAACTCTTGCAAGGGGTAAAAACGGAAAAAGAATTTGAAAGATTGCTAGGTTGTATAGATGCTGTGCCATTTATTGATTCTAATTTTGAAGATTGGCGGCTGGCCGGTTCAATCTCGTTCAGGCTAAGGAAAGATGGGTTAACCATCCCCCTGACAGATTTAATAATTGCTGCGATTTCCATTAATAACAATGCCTATGTTTATTCCCTGGATAATCATTTTAAGCTCATTCCTGAGGTCCGTTTATTTTAGATTTTTCACTCCAAAGG
>JBMNNS010000027.1:0-19990 GCA_050942625.1 Dethiobacteria bacterium | reverse complement strand
GCCGTTTTGTGCCCCTTGTCAAGGATTAGTGCCCCACCCGCTACCATGCCCCCATTTCACTAATCGCCTAGGAATTAATCAACAAGCTTGATATCACCACAGGCTGCCAGCTTTTTATCCAAAATAAGCAATACTCCCTCCACCCCCACTATACTTCTGGCAAACTGCAAAGCTTCTTGCAGATCGTCCTCAGTTTGAATTTTATTAGCAACAGCAGTTGCCACAGCATCAGCTAAAATAGTGTTGGAAGCAAGTATTATTGCTGCATCCGCCTTTCCTTCACTGTAGGAGGGGCCTACGGTACCAGAAGAAGTACAAATTCCACGTGGTTTAGCTATAGGATTGATTTCTAAAAATAATTTACCGCTAAAAGATGAACGACCTGCAAAGACCCCTACCTTTAAAGGTTCGGGGCAAAACAGAAATATGTCGCCACCATTTTCTACAATTACCCTGGAGGTTTTTTCTAAGAGCCACATTCCTGTATAATGGGCAAAGGCACCTGCAACTGCTGCCATAGGCCCTACCCCGGCCATGTTGCCGGCCCGAACCATATCTACTGCGATTTCAGGAGCATCTTCACCGACAAGGTAAGGATGCAAAGTATTTTTAAAATATGGATCCCCTTTGATATACTTTTCCAGCAAGCGCCTTTTCTGCCAGACAAACTGTTCCACCTTTTCTGGAAGATCGGCAGTAAGGGCCTCTTTATCAACGGCAATCCATAAATCGGTTTCCTTGACGGTCACGGTGAAGCAACCCATCCCTTTGGGACAAAGTCCTCCCCGATACTCCCTTTTAGAATATACCACGTTAATAGCGGGCCTCCATAGCCCTGACCGGGCAAGCCTTTATGCAGTGTTCACAAACGATGCATTTATCGCCAATAAATTTTACATTCATTTCAGGCCGTTCTAAAACGAGGGCCCCAGTAGGACAGATTACACTGCAGGCACCACAGTGGGTACAACGCTCCTCCACCCAAACAATTTCTTGTTCAAGAGGGTGAACCTTTACCCCCCGGGACTGTAAAAAAGCAACCCCGGCAGAAAAATCCTGCTTCTCTCCACTTATTTCTACCACAATAAACCCTTCCTTGCGGGGGTTAATATTGGCTTTTAGGATATTAATCATCAGGTTATAATCTTTAATTAAATGGTAAGTACAAGGCTGTTCCACAATAGTAGAAGGGAAATGCAGCACCATTTTTTGCTTCAAGAAGGCACACCTCTTTTCAAGTGGATAATTTAGAGCATCTCATTATAATTAATTCCCTTTTCATCACAGGGAAGTGTAAAAACAGGTTTGCTGAGCAGAAATTCACCGCTTAAGATCCATTCTTTCAAAATCCCGGCAATCATTCTGGCCCCACGGTAGCTTGAAAGCGGCGCAGTAGGGACGGCCTTGCCCCTAATAGTAATTTCCCCTCTGCGTAGTTCCGCGTAACTGACCTCCCCTATTACTTCTCCCAACCCCTGGGGATATGACTCACTGAAATCAATCACAGGTGCAAAGATCTCCTCATCGCTAACAGCAGTAAACTTTAGGATTTCCTCGTCCAAAATAGGGATAGGTATACCAATGCCTACCATCAAAGAAGCACCATATCCCAGAAAACTTATCCCTCTTAGCCAATGGGGGGACATCTGTTTCAGGTCCCCTATCACAGCAAGTGTTCCTGCTGCGGCTTTCGGCACCCCATTTTGGCTCCTGAAGACCAAGGGGGAGTGTTGAGTTCCATGCCAGGCCACATAACCCACGCCACCCCCCAGGAAAATTTTGGTTCCCATACCAATGGTTCGGTAATAAGGGTCATTTAAAAGGGGGGAAAGCTGGCCGGAGGTACTGTAGTTGGCATTCCCAAGCCTAGGCTTCAGAAGGCCCATATAGGTGTAAATGGTTCGATCAGAAAGATTAACAGCCACACTATAGTTTTGATAAGCATTGCGGGGATTAAATAAAACAGCTTGGGGAATTTCGTCCAATCGGAACTTTTTTTCAAAGCTCTTACGGGGATAACAATCAGTACCATAGGCGGTAGCCTCTAACAATACTTCCTTCCCCGCTACCAAATCCTCGATAACATGTCCACCCCCATAATTAAATTCGCCAGGAAACATCTTGTTGGCGGGATCCGCCTTCGGAAGGGATGTAGCACCAAGATAAATGTCAACTGCCGCTAATCCGGCATAAGCTTCTACCCCGTTTAGCTGCACACTGTTCATTTTGATACGAGGTTTGGGATGGCCCATATTCAAGAAAACCCCCGAGGAACACATGGGACCAAAAGTACCAGTGGTGACAACATCGACGGCTGCTGCTGTTTCCTCCACCCCGCGTTCACGTACCATTGGAATGATTTCTTCTGCAGTTAAAACAACAGCTTCCCCGGCTTTAATTTTTTCATTAATTTCTTCCAAGGTTTTCCTTGCCAAAATGGGCACCTCCAATATTTCTTGGTAATAAGTTAAAAGTATGGTATAATTTTTAATTCAGAACACCTGAATAATTTCATAATATCTTTACTTTCAAGCCCTGTCAAGGCATAACAAAAACTTTACAAAAGAGGGAGTGGGCTCATGCGAAGGTTTAATGTTTCTACTAAGATCATTGCCCGCACCGGAATGATTGCCGGACTTTACCTGGCTATCACCTTTTTATTGGCTGCCATTAGCTTTGGCCCCGTGCAGGTCCGTATTGCAGAGGCATTAACCCTGCTACCAATGATCTACCCAGAGGCCATATTTGGCCTTTTTCTGGGCTGCTTTTTGGCCAACCTGTTTGGACCGTATGGTGTAATCGATATTATATTTGGTAGCCTGACCACCTTGCTTGCCGCCCTGGTAACTTACTACTTCAGGCATAGTGTGATTGCTTATTTAAGCCCCATTCTACTCAATGCCTTCCTGGTAAGCCTGTACCTCTATGTTTTCTTTCGTATCCCTTATTGGCCTACCCTGTTCACCATTGGCCTTGGAGAAAGTATAGCCGTTCTGGCCCTTGGCCTTCCACTAATCAGGATAGTAAAGAAACAAAAGGCAAAGAAGGGTAAATAGAAATTGGCTGAGAAAAAATATGTGGGCGAGCATAGCCCGCCCCTGCGTCTCTATGTCTAGAGCACATTTATTAGTTACGATGATCCGGTTGCCCAAAAGAAGACATGAGTGGGATCAGTACCTTTTGTCCAGCCTGCAAGGCAGATTCGTCTTCAAGATCATTTACTTCCATTATTAGAGAAGATTTTACACCATAGTTACGGGCAATCTTCATTAAAGATTCTCCAGGTTTAACGGCATAAACAACCATGCTGGTTCCAGGTGGAACCCTTAAAGGAATCACGACAGGATGTTCTTGCATTTTCCAGGCCTTTACCTCTATCAAGCCATGACCCACCAGCAAAGTAGCACCCTCTGTAGGGGTAAAATCGGTATTTTTTAAATTAAAATAGGCTACACCCTGGGTTGTTTTCGGGTCGACACCAGGCAGATAAAGGGTACGATAAAAATCCTCCTCCACTGTAACGGATAGGGGCCAATCGCTAAAGTCTTCACCTTCCACTCCTTTTTCGCCCTCTAAAAGGTAGTATATTTTTTTCTCTATACTACCGGTAAGGGCTATATTGTCTTCTAGCATTTCAACACTTAAAGCCAGAAGACGCCCCGGTCCTGCTGTTATCTCCTTTGGATAAGGAAAATTAAGCCTTTGTACCAGCTCCAGGGGTTCCCTGGCTGTCCCTATAGCCTGGGGAAGAACTAGAAATTCCTTTCTGACTGCTTCCTCCTGGATATCATTAAGAACCTCCTGCCGCATACTTCTTGTCACCCTTAAGAAAACATCAATGTAAATTCTCTGCCTGGCACGCTTACCCAGGAGGTCATGAACAGCATAAGCAATACGTGGAAATAAAAAAGCCTGTGCCCCTTTGTTAAACTTAGGCAAAGTTAACTGTTGCCCAAATTGCTGCCTTATTTCCCGGAACCCCCCACCGTTATCCGTCAGGAAATAGATGAATGTTACTACTTCCCCTTTAAAGGTAATCCCATCTTTGTTTAAATCCCAGGAAAAATCCGTAATATAACTTGTCAAGGTTTTGATATAAAGTAGTTCTTGCTCAAACTCAAGTTCTTTGGAAAGAGTAACAGGAAAAGCCTTTTCCTGTAACAGTTCCTCCACGACAATAACCCCCCGGGAAACCTTCTCAGGAGGGATATCCTTGACCCCTACAGCTACCTCTAATTGTTGAGAGTCAGCTATGGACAACAGCACCTCAACCTCTATTTTAAGCTTGTAAGTTAGTTTTCCTTCAGTCTCCACGGGTAAGCCATCAGCATCAATTAATGATATTCTCCCGTACCCATTTATTGCCATCCCTGGTAGTGCCCCCGGGACCTCTACCTCCCGGCTAAAGTCCCCATCCTCCCAATCTACCTCTCTTGGCCCTAGTTCGCTATAAAAAATAGCTTTGCCTTCCACCTTGCCCTGCAACTTGACTTTATCCTTTTCTTCAATGATTGCTTCAATTAGGCTAACCCGGGCCGTTACGTCACCAAGAGGAAAAGGCTGGCCCTTTCTCCTTGCCGGCTCTTCCTCAATATGCAAATCTTTTTCAATAAGAAAATGAAAAACAGTTTCCCCTACCAGCATCTTAAAATTAAGATCAGTGGTAAGCAGAGCTAACTTTTCTCCTTTTGAAGATTTACGCCCCATTATTAAACCTCCCTGCTCCTTAATTGCATACAACTGCTCATATTATAAATATTAAACCCGTTTTTAAATTATGCTTATACAAAAAGGATAACCCGGAATAAAAAAACCCGTTAAAAAACGGGTTTTAGGAACAATAGTATGGTTAGTATTTACTAAAAATATATTCTGGAACCTCCTGAACCAGGGGATTATTTACCGGCACAAAGGGCGATTTTTTCATCATCCCCCTTACAAAGGCTTAGCTCAACGGTTTCTGTGAGCACATCAGCATAGCTGAAAGATAGTCTTTGGTAATAGTTTTCCTCATCAACACGGATCACAAAAATAGAGGGGTAAGTGTTTTCCAAAACCCCAACTTTTTCAAAGGTCTTGCGACGCCCCCTGTTTGCCCGCAACTTGATCTTTTCCCCAACATAGGCCTCAAGTTCTTTACGGATCTTGACGAGGGTATTCTTAGCCACCATGCATACATCACCTCGTTCAAATTTTAACATAAAATAGGCTTCAAGTCAAATAAAACTTGAATTTTATCAATTCCTGGCCCTCTTGTCAAGACCCTGGGGAAAATTTGTGTAGTTATTTTGTGAACATTTCTTTTACGTATATTTATCTGCAACCTTGGTTGCACCATAGGAATCAGGTTTAATACGGGCATCAAATCCACTTCCGATCACCATCCCGACCACTTCCCTGATCAGTTCCTTGGTGTCCCCTTTTTCCCCAACATCAAGATGAATTTCAACATTAAGATCTGAATAGCCATTTTCAGCCAACAAAGCTGTAAAACGGCTGGCAACATCGAGACTCATGGAGGTTTCAAAAAAAATGCGCTGCCTTAAGCTTTCGAGGTAGCGCTGTTTTTCTCGGCGAAAAAAGTAACGGCCGCCTTTACCTACACGATGGATTATAATTGCAGTAACAAAAATAATTTCCTTTTCATAGTAAGCATGGGAATCAGTCCCTATAATTAACTTATATTGTTCGTTTGGTTGTTCGTTGACATAGGATATAATATGCCCAAATGCCCCCTCCAGCGTCATTTTCCCCCAAGTAGGGCTGGTAAAAATCATTGCAAAGCCTTCTTTCATCCCATTCGTAAAACTTGTTATATTAGCAAAAATGTTGTTTAGACTTTTTATTATTATAAAACAAATTTGCTACGTTTGCAAATTCCTCTAAGGACAACGACTCGCCACGGGCTGACGGGGAAATCTTGGCCTGAATTAACAACCTCTCCCATCCTTTTTTATTAAGACCCTGCACACCATTTAAGGCATTGCTAAGTATTTTCCTTCTTTTTTGGAAAACAGCCTTCACTATTTCCCAAAATATTCCCTCGTCAAATACCTTAAAAGGCGGCTGAGGGAGGACACGAAGGGCGACTACTGCTGAATCTACTGCAGGCGGGGGATAAAAAACATTTCTGGATACTTTAAAAAGGAATTCTGGCTCTGTATAATAACGGCACAAAAGAGACAAAACACCATAGTCCTTTTTTCCAGGCCCTGCAATAATACGCTGGGCTACCTCCAACTGGACCATCAGGACCAGCAATTTAATCTCAGGTTCCTTCTCCTGCAAAAGTTGGAAAAGAAGTGGGGTAGTCAAATAATAGGGTAGGTTAGCCACCACTTTTATATGCCTGCCATTACCATCAGCTGAAAACCTTTTTCCCCAAATTTTACAGCAGATCTTACCAAGGTTTAAGCGTCGGACATCCCCTTCGATGACGTACAGGTGGTTATAACCCAGGTTATTGGCCTGCTCCCTGAGAAAGGCCGCTAAACCCCTGTCCCATTCAATAGCAATTACCCCTGCAACCATTTTTGCCAACATGAGGGAAAGGGCACCAGGGCCAGATCCTATATCTATCACCAGGTCATTTTTGTCCAACATAGCAGCAGCAAGGATTTTGTGCAAGATATTTTCATCAACCAAAAAATGTTGTCCCAAGGAGCGGCGAGGATGCAGCCCCCTTTCTTTTAAAATATATTTTAGGGTTGAAGGCGATGTTATCTTCCCTTCCTGCTCTAAAAAATTTTTTTGACCTCCTTCATCCACGAGCATAACACTCCTTTACAAAAGGCAAAAGAAACAAGAAAAGCATATCATAAATAGTAAATAGAAAAAAGGCAAAAAATAATAAACAACTGAAGTTCTGCAAAAACACCCTCCAACTAATTGTCGAGGCTCTATAACCATGATAGAATGTTTTTAACTGTTCAACCTTTATCACCCTGGGCGTAAACGAAATAAGATATAGGAGAATAAAGCCATATGATACCTCTAAAAGATAGCACACGTTCACAAAAATTCCCGTATGTAAATATAATCCTTATTATAATCACTATTGCCGTTTTTATTTACCAACTTGATCTTGGACAGAAAGAGCAAGCAGAACTGTTTTTTATTTATGGTGTTATCCCAAGAAAATTTTTGTTTTTACTCCAAACCCCCTGGAAGACTGAACTATGGATTCCACTTTTCTCCTCTATTTTCTTACACGGTGGTTGGTTCCACCTTCTAGGCAATATGCTCTATTTGTGGGTCTTTGGTGACAATGTGGAAGGTAAAATAGGACATTTTCCATATCTTCTTTTTTACCTTGCTGCCGGGGCAGCCGGAGGGTTGTTCCATATTTTATTAAATCTTCAATCCACTATACCAACCATAGGTGCCAGCGGTGCCATAGCAGGTATACTGGGAGCTTATTTGATTCTGGTTCCCCGGTCAAGGGTGCTTACCCTCATTCCTATAGGTTTTTTTCTAACTACCGTAGAAGTCCCTGGTACAATGTTTCTCTTTCTTTGGTTTTTCCTACAAGTTGTCAATGCCTTTGTGCTTATTAGTCCCGGGGCACAGGCAGTTGCCTGGGGGGCCCATATAGGGGGGTTTATTTTTGGGTTAATTATAGGTATTGTAGCAAGGATTAGGAAAAAAACATATCTCCTTTGAACCCAACCTTTGGAACCCCGGGCAATACGGAATAATCTGTCCCACAAACATAATAGCCAATGTTTGAAGTTAAAATGCGTTGTCTTTTACCGGGCCAGTACTGCTACATAAACCTGCCTGCATCCTGCCTTTTTTAAAACCAGGGAGGCTTCATGGGCAGTAGAACCAGAGGTTAAAACATCATCAATTAGCAAAACGGTGCCCTTTTGGAGGATATTATTGCTGGCAAAAGAGCCCTGCACGTTCACCCATCTTTGCTGCCGGTTTAACCCCGTCTGGCTTTTGGTATTCTTATTGCGTATTAATAATTCCTGCATTGGTAACCGCAACTCCCTGCTCACAACCTGGGCAAGTAATGCAGACTGGTTATACCCCCGCTGCAAAAGTTTTTCCGGTGCCAGGGGCACAGGTGTAACCAAATCCAGCGAATCATGCCAGGGCATATTTTTTATTTTAACAGCCATTAACTTCCCCAAGGGATCGGCAAGGATTTTTTGTCCACGGTACTTAAAGCGGTATAAAACCTCCCGCATGTCTCCCTTGTACCTCACTACAGCACAACAGCCATTGAACGCAAAGTCTATTTCACTGCAAAAAGGACAAACTCCTAAATTTTGTGGGTTAGGAAGGGCACAGTGACTACAACAATTTTGCAGCCAGGGCAGCGACAAAAGACAATTCCGGCAAAGTATGGTTTCAAATTCTTGCAGGTTGCCTTCAGAAAAATCGTGTCTGCCCTTTTTGGGGTAGAGATCAAGCAAAGAACCGCAAAAATAACACCTGGGCGGGTAAAATAGATCCAAAAAAAATTGCAAAATACTCATGGGGAAAACACACCATGACTGAGAAGGTAGGCCAAGTTACTATAACGGCTTTCCACCTTATTGTTATTAATCGCAATACTGAGTGCCCTGGAGGTCCCCACAAGCACTACCATCCTCCTTGCCCGGGTGATTGCTGTATATAATAGATTGCGTTGTAAAAGTATAAAATGCTGGGTAACAACAGGCATAACCACAACGGGGTACTCGCTCCCCTGGCTTTTATGGACAGACACGGCATAGGAAAGAACCAGTTCATCTATATCTTTAAAGTCATAAAAAATCTCCCGATCTGTTAAGAAGTCAGCATAGGAAACAACCATCCCCCCCTCGTCCAGATCAAGATCCACAATACGGCCTACATCCCCATTAAAGACTTCTTTTTCGTAATTGTTACGGATCTGCATGACCTTATCTCCTACCCTGAACGTACCCCCCCCAATTTTTACCTCTTTCTTACGTGCCATGGGTGGATTAAGTTCATGCTGCAACAGGTTGTTAAGCCTTTCTACCCCTACAGGAGTTCGGTGCATTGGCGTTAAAACCTGGATCTCTTCCATAGGATCAAAAGCACCAAACTGGGGCAACCTTTCACGGCAAAGATCAACTATGACGCTGGCAACTTTTTCTGGATCTTCCTCATTGATAAAGAAAAAATCCTTGTGCTTGCGGTTAATAATAGGAAATTCGCCGGTGTTGATGCGGTGGGCATTTATAACAATCATGCTTTCCTGCGCCTGACGGAAAATTGTTTTCAAACGCACACAGGGCACAACAGTGGAGGCAATCAAATCCCGGAGCACGTTGCCTGCACCCACTGAGGGCAACTGATCTATATCACCGACAAGAATAAGACGACAACCACTAGGGATCGCCTTAAGCAAATTATAAAATAGAAACAAGTCCATCATGGAAACCTCATCCAGGATAAGCACCTGAGTCTCCAGGGGATTATCCTCATGCCTTTGGAAACAGAAGCCCTTCCCCTCCTGATACGAATATTCTAGGAGACGATGGATAGTTTTAGCTTCCATACCTGTTGCTTCTGTCATTCTCTTGGCTGCACGCCCCGTTGGAGCCGCTAACATTGTTTTGAGATGGTAATGTTGAAAAATCTTAATCAGAGCCCTGATGATAGTTGTTTTTCCTGTTCCGGGCCCCCCGGTGACCACCATGATCCCATGTTGACAGGCTCCACTAACTACCTCAAGCTGTTCCGGGGCAGGAATTATTTTTTCCATTCCCAACACTTTTTCCACAACGCCATCTTCTACTGCTTTCAAGGGCGGCATCTGCCTTTGCAGTAGGAGCAGGATTTTCTCAGCAGAACCTTTTTCAGCATAATAAAGAGGAGCAGAATAGACAACCTCTTCCCCGTTAAAAAGTTTGGAACAGAAAATAAGGCGCTCTTCAGCCAGCTGCTCCAACCCCTTTAAGATCATTTCAACTTGGATCCCCTTTGGCAACATCCCGGGGAATGTTTTAGTACCCTCTGGAGAGGGGGGCCTATAATCAGTTTCCCCGGTATTAAATGTTGCTGTATTGGGGACACCCTGGCTACCTTCTTTTTCGTAAGAAGTATGTCCGTAGAGAAGCTCCATTACCTTTGTGCACAATTCCTTTTTTGGAAGGTAAACATGTCCCTCTGCGGAGGCCTTGTTCAGTAAAAAAAGAATAGCGGCCCTCACCCGCCCGGGGGAATTAAAAGGAAGGCCCAGCTGCCTGGCAATCCTATCTGCTGTAAGAAAACCAATCCCAAAGACATCCTCAGCCAGCCGGTAAGGATCCTCCTGAAGGAGTGGGATAGTCCTTTTCCCGTAATGTTTAAAGAGCCTAACAGCCATAGCAGGGCTAATATTATAGCCCTGTAAAAAAATCATCACTTCTTTAATTTCCTTATGACGAAGATAACTTTGATGTATAAGTTCAGCTTTTTTAGGCCCAATCCCGGATATTTCCTGAAGCCTTCCCGGTTCTTCCTCCAAAATTTTCAGCGTGTCCATCCCAAAATGTTTAATCAGTAAACCGGCCGTATGGGGCCCCACGCCCTTAATCAATCCACAGGAAAGAAAACCCTCCAGGCCCTTCAAGGTAGTCGGTACTATGGATTCCCATTCTGAAACTTTCAATTGCCTGCCATAACGAGGATGCATCTTCCAACTACCCTTAAGCCGCAAACTTTCCCCCTCTTGTAAGGGGGGAAAGTAACCGGTGAAGACCAACGCTTCTTTACCTTCCCGTCCCAAGCGGCCTACCATGAATGAAGTTTCTGAACTATAATATGTTATGCGCTCCAAAACCCCTTCAAAAACTTCCACCTGCCCGGTCACTCCTTTGCCTTACTACCTCCTGAACTGTTCCCTGCTACCAAGTGCCTATTTAACAGCCAGTTTTGCTTCTTGTTTTAAAACCTCAGCCTTATCCGTTTTTTCCCAGGGCAGAACAACATCTTCCCGGCCAAAATGCCCGTAAGCAGCTATCTGCTTGTAAATGGGGCGGCGCAAATTAAGCTGTTCGATAATGGCTGCTGGACGTAAATCAAAATGCTTATTGATAAGTTCCTTGATCAATTTCACAGGGACCTTTTCCGTATTAAAAGTTTCAACATAAACAGAAATTGGCCGGGCTACCCCGATAGCGTAAGCCAACACCAATTCACATTTATCCGCCAGGCCTGCGGCAACAATATTTTTAGCTACATACCGGGCTGCATAGCTGGCAGAACGATCCACTTTTGTGGGATCTTTCCCGGAAAAACAACCCCCACCATGACGTGAATAGCCGCCATAGGTATCAACTATTAGTTTGCGGCCGGTTAAACCAGTGTCCCCCAGTGGGCCTCCTATCACAAAACGCCCTGTAGGATTAATAAAATACCTTGTTTTACTGTCAATTAACTCCTTTGGAATAATTTCCTTAATGACAACCTCAGTTAAATCACTCCGTAAGCGTGAAAGGGATACATCACTTCGGTGCTGGGCCGAAAGAACAACATCAGAAACTCTGGCAGGTTTACCGTCCCTGTATTCTACCGTTACTTGTGACTTACCATCCGGACGAAGGTAAGGGAGGATCCTTTCCTTGCGTACCTTGGCCAAACATCGTACTAATTTATGCGCCAAAGCAATGGGAAGGGGCATAAGTTCTGGGGTTTCATTACAAGCAAAACCAAAAATAATACCCTGATCCCCTGCACCAATTTGGTCATAAATATCAGTATTTTTTCCCTCTTTCATTTCCCAGGATTCATTCACACCCAGGGCAATATCAGGAGACTGTCCGTCAATTGAAGTTAAAACAGCACATGTATCACCATCAAAACCATACTTTGCACGGGTGTAACCAATTTCCCTGACAGTTTGTCGGGCTATCTGGGGGATATCTACATAACAGTTAGTCGTTATTTCGCCTGCAACCAACACTAATCCAGTAGTAACCAAAGTTTCCGCTGCCACCTTACCCTGGGGATCTTCTTTCAAAATAGAATCCAAAACGGCATCTGAAATCTGGTCAGCAATCTTATCCGGATGCCCCTCCGTAACGGATTCTGAAGTAAAAAATACAACACCATTTTTGTTCATTACACAACCCAACCTCCTTGACCAATTTAGCTAAGCAAAAAATTAAAAGCCCCTTGTCAAGTTAGATAGAGGCAATAACAATACCTCTTATCTCCCAGGACGATCAGACAAGTCCTCGACCTGCGGGAATTGGCACCAACCGGCCCTGTAAACAACTTCCATAACGGGAAAAAAGACCTGGTTGCCGGGGTTCATAGAGCCCTTCTCTCCCCCACTCTTGATAAGAGTCAAAACTATTAAGTTATATAACAGGCAAGATCATATTGTCTGTTTCAATATTTGTCAATCAAAGGGGCAAAACCCTCAAAACAAAAAATAAGTGTGACTGCTAAGTTTCATCTTGTCATCCAGGACTACCTTCCGTCCCCTGTTTAGTTTTAGTCTGGGTTTTCTCTGCCACGGCAAACATCAGCTCCCCAGAAGCAACCACCTTTTCACCAACACGAGCCTGGGCCTCACCCCGACCAATTTTACCCTTTAAACCTGTTAGGTTTACCTCCAAAATAAGGCTGTCCCCAGGACGAACAATATCCCTAAAACGAAACTTATTAATACCTGCAAAAAGTATCAGCTTTCCTTTGTATTCATCCCTGCTCAGAAGGGCTACCGCCCCAACCTGTGCCAACGCTTCCACGATAAGAACACCTGGCATTATAGGCTCACCGGGAAAATGCCCCTGAAAGAAGGGTTCATTAATCGTAACATTTTTTAGGCCTATTGCTTTTTCCCCGGCCTTTAATTCCAGTAACCTGTCTACAAGTAAAAAGGGATAACGGTGGGGAAGAATATTTTGAATTTCCAAGGAAGACAAGTATTCTTTCATTATAAAATCTCCTTATAAAATCTCCTTGTTTTTAAAGTGCCAATTTCTCCACTATCTTTCCCACAGCCTGCACGGCTGGCGAATCATCAGGCAGTTCAAATAAGGGCTTACCGTTTAGATCATAGTCCATAACAGCCTCATCAAGGGGGATGGTGCCTAACAAATCCAACCCTGTTTTATCAATTTCTGCCTTTAAATTATCCACCTCATTACCCCGGGTCCTTGAAATAACCAGGTAGGTTTTGCCAACATTAAATTTTAAGGACTTGACTATTTCATTAACCCGTGCGGCAGAACGAATTCCCCTGGCTGTTGCATCGCTGGTAATAATGAAATGATCAATGTCATCAATAGTCCGGCGACTTAAATGTTCTAAACCAGCCTCGTTATCTACCATAATATAGTCATAATTTGTGCGCAACTTTTCAAAATAATTCTTCAGCAAATTATTAGGGTAGCAATAGCAACCAGGGCCTGTTGGATTGCCCATCACCAAAAGGTCAATTAAATCAGATTCCACCATACATTGACTAACTCGCATTTCCATAAACATATCCTTCGTCATCCCTGTAGGCACAGCCCTGGGATCCTTAGTGGCCTCCAGGGCAGAAGAAATAGTATCTTCAACCTCCATCCCCAGAGCCTCGTTCAGGTTGGCATTAGCATCTGCATCCACAGCCAGGATAGCCTTATTTTTATACTTAGATGTAAGATGCCGCAGCATCAAAGCAGCAAAAGTTGTTTTACCAGTTCCACCCTTACCTGCTACAGCTATAACTACTTCCTTTCCCATTATTCACCACCCGGCTTTTATTCCAACGCTTTAAGTTGTTTTTTGAAGCCGGGTTTCACCCCCTTTTCAAATATTTTGTTTTATCTTAAAAATTTCTGTGAAAGAACCTGTTCCAAATCCGCCAGGGTGTTGCACGGGTACATAGCAACTATCTTTTGGAAGACTTCCACAGAAGAATATTTATCCCAATCCTCCTGTGGTAAAGTATTAAGCCATATTATTTCCTTTACTTCACGCTGTAGCCTTTCAAGCTCCTTTAAGGCATCCTGGTGCCTGATTGTCCGGGTGTCGCTAACTATGATTACGATAGTATTCCTGTTCAACTCCTCTTCATGGTATGCAAAGAGGGACTGTATGGCTTTATCAAGGCTTGTGCCGCCGCCCCACTCCTTGCTTTCCCGGACAATGGTCTCAATAGTAGTATCAAAATCTTTCCCCTCCTGAAAATAAGGGGTAATCCTTTCCAGATCCTCTGAAAAAACAAAACTTTCAATGCGCTTTATTACTGTATTTATTCCATAAATAAACTGAAGAACAAAACTTGTATAGCGAATCATAGAAGCAGAAACATCGCAAAGCAAAAGTAACTGGGGTTTTTTTACCCTCCTGCTCTTATATTTTAACAGAAAAGGCTTGCCACCATACTGGATGCTGTAACGAATGGTTGAACGCAGATCAAACCTGCGGCGGCTCCTACTGGAACGATAACGCCTGGAAATACGATTAACAAGCAAGCGGGCCATTTTACGGATCAAAGCAGTGGCCTGCGGCAGGTCCTTGCGGGCAATATTTTGCATATCCTCTGTTAAAATGTTATATCCGCCTCCGGCCCCGGCAGCTGCATCCTGGATGGCATTTAATTCTTCATCCCCAACATCTGCCCGATTAAAATCCTCCTCGATATCCTTGCCAAGTTGCTTATACCAATAACGCAAACGTCCTTTTACGATTGTCTCCAGGAAGGGGCGATACTCCTTCCCAAGCGTATCCCTGCTTTCGTTCATTTCTAAAAATTCCTGCATCCGTTTTTGCTCACTCACAGGCATGTAAGCATAAACAACTTTATCCATTTCAGAAAGATCCATCTGTTCACCACGAAAACTTAGTATTTCTTCTGCTTCCTTGATTAATTCACGGTGTTCGTTTAATTTTTTTTGGCGGGTTTCCTGAATTTCTTCCCTTATTTCAGGGGGAGAGAAAAAAAGATCGAAATAGCGTTCAAACAATTCCTTTTCCGAGGCTTTTTTTATCAAAGTTGCTTGGAGGGTTATCTTGAATTGCTGCCTGTTAGCAATGTCGATCATCTGTAAAGCCCGAAGAGCATCAATAACCTCAGAACTGCCAATCCTTATTCCCCCATTTCTGAGCAAATGAACAAAGCGGATTACATTATTCTCCAAATAATCCGGTGTACCTTTACATGTGGACATAGAAAGATCTTTATTGCAATAATTACAATCGTCAAAAGAATGTCCCTGCCCGGCACAACGGCTTTTTTCGGAACAATAATTTTTATCCCCAGGGATATTTTCAAAACACATATTTTTCACTACTTCCCTAAAATGATCAGCAATCCTTCATGATCCACTCTTCCCTGCACTTTCCTTTCGCCTTACTGAAAGAACACATAAAATTCTATCCTAAAGTAACAGGTCCTGAACTGCTTTTCCTTTCCAGGGTCCCGGCACCAATTTGCTCATGGAAGACCCGCTGATCCGATCTGTTTTTTAACAACAGGTTAAGTGTATTTTCAATAGTGCTGCTTTGTAAACGGTCCCTGTTCAAACTAACCAGAGCCCTTGTCCAATCCAGTGTCTCTGCTATAGAAGGTTTTTTCCGTATATCGGTATTTTGACGGATAAGATTGACCGCCTTCGCAATTTCCTTTGTCAACCTTTCGCCTGCCTCTGGAACCTTGGCCTGGATTATTTTAACTTCCCTTTCTATGTCAGGAAAATCAAGATAAAGAAAAACACAGCGCCGTTTCAAACCATCTGATAGTTCCCTCTCACTATTACTTGTCAAGATCACGATGGGGATATGCTTGGCCTTTATTGTTCCCAATTCGGGGATTGAAACCTGAAAATCGGAAAGCACCTCAAATAGAAAGGCTTCAAATTCATCATCGGCCTTATCTATTTCATCGACCAGCAAAACAACTTTTTTGGGTGCCTGGATGGCCTTCAGCAAAGGCCTTTCCAGCAGGTATTCAGAAGAAAAAAGGTCTTCCTGCAACTGCCCGGTTCCGTCATAGCACCCACTAATCTGGATCTGTAAAAGCTGCTTCTGATAATTCCATTCATAAAGGGCCTTGTTTTCATCCAACCCTTCATAACACTGCAGCCTGATTAGTTCTGTATCAAAAATTTGGGCCAACACTTTGCCCATTTCAGTTTTCCCTACTCCAGGAGGCCCCTCAATCAGGATAGGTTTTTCTAGCACCAAGCTTAAGTAAACTGTTAGGATAGTCTCTTCTTCACAAACATAACCTACTTTTTGAAAGCCTTTCCGCAAATTTTCTAGAATTAGATCCACAGCACACCTTCCTTTCTAGAAAACAATATAAAGCTAAAAAAACCTACCCGCATCTCTTTGCTAATTACTATTAAGGGAAATATTATCTTATTGTATTCTATATTATACCTAAAAAACCTTTGGGAAACAGCCCCCATTGCTTAGAAAGTTGGAAAAGTGAAAGGTAAAAAGGAAAAAACAGAAAATAAGGGGGGATTAAAAACAAAAAAGCCCAATTGGATAGACCCAAAATATTAAACCCTTTCCCAGGGGAAAAAGCATTAAAAATTAACCCCGGTAAAACTTTTGGCAATTATTTTATTTTATGTTACAATATAAGCTGAATTAGCTGATTATAATTAAGGAGGTATCAAAATATGCCAAAAATAACCTTTTTAGGCCATGCCTGTTTTCTACTTGAGGAGGAAGGGAAAGAAGCATTGATCTTTGATCCCTATCTAAAGGATAACCCTGTTGCACCCGTCACCCCTGAACAAATCAAAACTTCTTACATACTTATATCCCATGCTCACTTCGATCACCTTGGTGATGCCCATGAAATAGCTAAAAATAATAAAGCTACAATCATATCCACAGCAGAAATAGCAGCAGACGCGGAAGAAAAGGGTTGTAATACACATTCCCTGCATATTGGCGGTAAACATGCCTTCCCTTTTGGCTATGTAAAGGCAACCCTTGCCTTACATGGCTCAGGCATACCCGGTGGCCATGCCTGTGGCTTTGTTGTTAACTATTACGGCAAAAATATATTTTTTGCTGGGGATACGGGGCTTTTCGGCGACATGAAATTAATTGGGGAGTTGACTCCCCTGGACCTTGCCCTTCTTCCTATTGGCGGCAATTATACCATGGGTATTGATGATGCAGTAATAGCGGCCTCATTCCTGCAAGCCAATCAAGTTATTCCTTACCACTATAACACATGGCCCTTAATTGAAGCCGATCCTGAAGAATTTAAGAAAAAAGTGGAAGACAAAACTACTGCAAAATGTATCATAGTTGCCCCTGGGGAAAGTTTTAACATTTAATAGCCGGAAATTTATAAAGGAACATTACAAAACCACTGAAAAAGCCAGTTTTATAAAAACTAACGCTATTGTCTTCCTGGAGCAATAGCGAAGGAGGCTTTTTTTAAGAATGACACGGTTCGAGACTTTTTCAGTGGTTTTGAACCGTCCCTTGACAAAATAGATCCTTCCCCAAAAGGGAGATAATATAAGCCGATGAAGCAAGTTCCAATATTCACTTCGGCATTGTCACTCTTGATTTGTAGGACATTTATGTTATAATATTTTCAGCAAGCCGGCATAGCTCAATTGGTAGAGCAGCGGAATCGTAATCCGCATGTTGGGGGTTCGAGTCCTCTTGCCGGCTCCAGAGTTAAAGGTGTGGGCCCCGATGTTATGGGGCTTCACATCTTTTTTCATTTTCCCCATTTCCTTGGTTACTTCTGGTTACCTCAAAAAAGTGTCCCGAAACAAATAGGCCAAATTCCCGGTGAAAATATTAACCAAAAAAACGGAATAATAGCATAATGCCGCTAGATATTTCTTCAGCCCCCTCCCTAAATTCAATTAAGGACTCATTCATAGCTTCTAATATTTTATCTAATTCATGTTCACGTTTTATAATCCCGTTTAGTTGAATAACAACATAAGGTTCCGAAAATTCATCACCATATTGATTCCTTGTCTTGGGTATGCCTGAAGTATAAAGCATCATCATATCACCCTGCATAAAATCAATGTGATTTTGATGAAAAGTTGCGTTTTCCATATTAGCCAGAACGAAACTTTTGACCTCGTTCACCTCTTCAAAGTTTTTGCCTGCCCATTTGATAATAGTGTTAGGCATACCTGCATTTACATAATCCATTTCACCGGTTTGAAGATCTATCACGCCAACAAATACAGAGATGCTTAAACCCTCGGTGTTGTTCTGGCTAAGCTGATTGTTGGTTTCCGATACTATCCGGTGGGGGCTATATCCCAGGCGGGCAAAGCTTCTAATATTCGTTGTAGCCAATACTGCAAATAGTATCGCGGGGATACCTTTACCCGAAGCTTCGCCTACCACAATACAAAGGTGGTTTTTATCTATGAGGAAAAAATCATAAAAATTTCCATCCACAACCATTGAAGTTCTGGCAGCATAAATATCAAATTCTCTTCTGTTGGGGAAAGCCGGGAAAACAGTTGGAAATATGTTGCTATGGATTTGGTTGGCTACATCCAACTCTGCATTAATGCGTTCCCTTTCAGCTGACATGGTTTCAAGATTTACCATGTAGTTTTTTATTTCATGGGTCATGTGGTTTAAACTATTAGCAAGCAATTCAATTTCATCCTTAGTGTCAACAGATATCTCCCGGAAGGAAAGCTGCGAAGGTTCTGAGATCTCATAGCTTTGCTGAACAAAGTTCTGTGCACTTTTAGCAATGCTCCGTGTTAGCATATAAATAGTACAAGTTAAACGTGGACAGGTCCTCCTATGAAATATAAACTATGTTTAGGAGGATGAAGAAAATGGCCCGACGGTTTACAGAACAATTCAAGAAAGATGCATTATCTTATGTCCACGATCATTCCGATCAAAGTATCAATGCTTGTGCCCGTAATTTGGGAATTAGCACTAACACCTTACATGGCTGGGTAAAAAAGACCAAAGAACGCGGCGAGATTCATAGAGGTTCCGGTAACTATGAATCCGATGGGGCTAAGGAAAACGCCCGCCTTAAGAGAGAATTGCGAGACACGAAAGATGCTCTTGAAATCTTAAAAAAAGCCATCAGCATCCTGGGCAACTGACTAAGGAGATCTTCTCGCAAACAACAATATTAGAGAAAAGGTTAGAACGAGAAGGGTTGCGCCGCCTTAATGTCAGCGGGGTGCTGCGAATTCTAGGCGTCTCTCGGAGCGGTTACAATAGCTTCAAGGAAAGGGAATTCAACATGCCTGCAAAACTAACACATAAAGAGAAACTTAAAAACCTAATTCTGGATATTCATCTTTGGTCAAAACAGATCTATGGTGCCCCTAAAATCACCAGGGAGCTTAGGAAACAAGGGATCAGAATTGCCGAAAAGACTGTCGGTAATTACATGAGAGAAATGGGCCTTAGGGCCCACTACATTAAGCCTTATATAAAAACCACAATTGATCCAGATTTTGATAGCCGCCTTAGGAACCTGCTTAAAGAACAATTTAACCCAGATAAGCCCAATGCCATCTGGTGTTCTGACATCACCTATATTCATACAGGTAAGGGTTTTGCCTATTTGACAAGCATCATGGACCTATTTTCACGTAAAATCATAGCCTGGAGGTTATCAGGGTCATTGGAAGCAAAATGGGTTGTAGAATGTGTCTTAGAGGCCAAAAGGCTAAGGCGTACTACCCAACCCTTGGTGCTTCATTCCGATCGAGGCTCCCAGTATGTCAGTGGCACCTATATCAAGGCTTTAAACAACATCATGCCTAGTTACTCCCAAAAGGCCAGCCCTTGGCAAAACGCTTGCATAGAATCATTTCATGCCTTAATCAAAAGGGAATGGCTGTACTGCTTTAAAATCAAAGATTTTGACCACGCCTATAGACTTGTTTTCGAATACATAGAAACCTTCTACAACACTGTAAGAAGTCACAGCCATTGCGGATATTTATCACCGCAAGAATATGAAAAATTTTATTATGCTCAACTAAAACGAGCATTGAAGAAAACGGCATAATGAGGATTTGTTTCAGTTTAGGTTGTACTTTTTATTGACGTAGTACCA
>JBMNNS010000026.1:0-20118 GCA_050942625.1 Dethiobacteria bacterium | reverse complement strand
TGTCTAACAGTGTAATCATCTCCCTGCCCTCCCATGTATTTTCCAGTTACATACATAGGAGATTTTATTCTATGGTGGGGGAGTTTTCAATTATTATAGTGGGGTACTTTTAGATTATCATAAACAAATGATATTCCTTTTTTCTCCCAAAACGAGATGGTAGCCTCCCTTGGCAAGATAGGCATACCCTCGAAAAACAGTTTCCCCTTCAGCAGCCTCCTTTACTTTTAGTGCGGAAACCCTGTCAAGCCTGGCTGCTAAGGATTTTGTAAAACCCGCCGGCATGTGCTGTGTAATAAAAATAGCAGCAGGTAAATCCCGGGGAAGATCCCGCATTACTTCTTCCAAGGCCCGGGGGCCTCCAGTAGATGATCCAATTGCAACAGCATAGCGGGGTGCCTGTTTAAGCAGATGTTTTTCCCTGCTTATTGGGGAAATAGTATTACTATTAACCTCTTTTCGAGATAAGGCCCCATATTTGATCAATCTTGCCCTCGCAATCATCTTAATTTTTTCCGGCAAAAGAACTCTTATTTCTTCAATGTTTTCTTGCCGCGAAAAGGATGGTTTTGTGATAAAGTCGACTGCTCCTGCAGAGAGTGCTTCCAGGGCAATTTCGCTCCCCCGTTTCGTATGGCTACTGATCATTAAAACAGGCAGTGGCCTTTCCTCCATAATTTTCTTAAGGGTTTCGATGCCATCTAGATTTGGCATTTCTACATCAAGGGTAATAACATCAGGTTTAAAAAGACGCCATTTACGCAAAGCATCCTTGCCATCACGGGCGGTTCCTACTAAAAGTAAGTCCTTATCTCCTTTAATAATATCGCCCAGGAATTTTCGCATAAATGCCGAATCATCAACTACCATAACCCTTAATGGGTTCAATGACATATTAATTCCTCGTTTCAGTTACAATTCTTTTTCTTCCTTACCAACCGTGGAAACAATAACCTTGCCTGAATCAATAAAAAAACGCATAGTACGCCCATGCGTTCCCCTTACATCTTCCCCCTTTATTGGTATATTGATTGCCTGCAGGGCTTTTTTAACAGCAAAAATGTTATCTTCCCCTATGCTAAAACTTGTTTTCTGGAAGGAGAAGAGCTGGCTTCCACCAGCAATTTTAGCGGAAAGCCTGTTTTTATTCCCACCAAGGCCTTCTATTTTCTTTACCAGCAACGGTATAGCTGTATCAGCAAACTTAGCATGGTTAAATGAATTCTGATTTTTAAAATTGCGACTATCGGAAAGAAGGATATGGGCCAGCCCTCCAACCTTTACCAGGGGATCATAAAGCGTTATACCTACACAGGAACCAAGCCCTACTGTAATTATAAGACCTTTTTCCTTTAAAACAGCCATATCAGCTATTTTTACCACTACTATATCCATATTTCACCCAACATCCACCATTTTAAAAATTTTACCTAGCCCCCCCTGGTCCGGAAGAATAAGAACGCAGCCATTAATTTGGCTTTTTGTGGTATTCAGGTTGGTTTTCAGAAGAACAACTTCATCGTCCAGCACACCGGCTTCAACAATAGCTGATACAATTATGGCCCCAGCCATGTCTATGGCAACATCAGGCGGCGTTGGTAATAGCTCTAAACCAGTTATAAGTGATAAAGCATTCAGGTAGGAAGCTATCAAAATATTTCCAACCTCTTTCAACACTGAAAGCCCTAAGTCATCAAATCCTACAGCCAAGCCAGGGGTTAACAAAGAAATCAAATTTGCCGCGCTCTCCTGTGGTAGCACAAAAAGAATAGTTAAAGGCAATTCCCCAAATGCTCTAATGTATACACCAGCCACAAGACTTTCAGCTCCGCCAAGAAAGTCAGGAATATCCTGCATTGGAATCAAGGTAGCAACAGGAACATCCATTTTAATTTTTTCTTCACCAAGCATTTTGGATAAAGAAGTGACTGCATTACCCATTCCAATGTTTGCTAATTCTTTAAGTATGTCAAATTCAGTTTCATCCAGCCTATGTTGAACCAAGGCTATTCACTCCCACCTTTACGCTCCTACTACCTTTTGCAATGCCTCTATAACACGTTCTGGTTGAAAAGGTTTGACTATAAAATCTCTCGCTCCAGAGCTTAGTGCCTCAATTACCAGTGCCTTTTGGCCCATTGCGCTAACAACGACTATTTTAGCATTAGGATCGTTTTCCATTATTTTTTTAATGGCCGTAATACCATCCATGTTGGGCATTGTTATGTCCATTGTCACCAGGTCAGGCTTTGCTTCCAGGTATTTTTCTACAGCCTGAACCCCATCTTCAGCTTCAGCAACAACTGCATAACCATTTTTTTCAAGTACGTTACGCAACGTCATCCTCATAAAGGCAGTATCATCAGTGATCAATACTCTCTTTTCCAAAATTAACCCCTCCCATATCAAGCAAACCAGCAATATCTAATATAAGAGATACCCGCCCATCGCCAAGTACCGTAGCCCCGGCAATTCCTTTGATATCACTAACAAAGCCATTCAAGGATTTTATTACTATCTCCTGTTGACCTAACAGTTCGTCCACTGCAAGGCCCGCCTTTTTTTCTGCAGACTGTATTACTACAACAGGGTAGGCGTTTTGTTGCCGGACACTACCTAATTTCAATTTTTCTTTTAAGAAATAAAGAGGGAGGACCTCATCCCTCAGGGTAATGACCCTGCCCTGTTGTATAGTTTTAATCTCATGGCATCCCACAAAGAGATTTTCCCTGATTGCCTCAATGGGGATGGCAAATATTTCCCCCTCATCCCTTACCATCAAGGTTCTGATAATTGCCAGAGTAAGCGGCAGCCTGATAATAAATTTAGTGCCTTTTTCAGGTTCGCTTTTTACTTCAATATCGCCATTAAGCGCTTCTATAGCCGTTTTAACGACATCCATACCTACACCACGACCTGAAACATCTGTTATTACACTGGATGTGCTAAATCCACTTTGGAAGATAAGACGAATAATCTCCTCCTGTGTCAAATTATCAAGTTCATTCTTTTTAATGATATTTTTCTCAAGGGCCCTGGCCCTGATAAAATCAGCATTTATTCCAATGCCATCGTCCTCTACACATACTACAACATGGCTCCCCTCATGGTGTGCATTTAAATAAATTTTACCGACAGGGTTTTTACCTTTCCTTTTTCTTTCTTCTTCATCTTCTATTCCATGGTCAACAGCATTACGCAGTAGGTGCACAAGCGGATCACCAATCTGGTTCACGATTGTACGATCCAGTTCTGTTTCTTCCCCAGTAATAATTAATTCTAATTTTTTTCCTTTTTCTACACTTAAATCACGGATCATCCGTGGAAAACGATCAAATACTTGCTTAATGGGGACCATTCTTAGAGTCATAGCAGCGCCTTGCAGTTCGGTAGTGATTCTTTCCAACTGCTGGAGGGAACTTTCCAAAAGTTCATCCCCTGCCTTTTTGCCCAATTCTACCACACGTGTCCGGTTAATAATTAACTCTCCAACAAGATTAACCAGAGTATCAAGTTTAGCTGTTTCTACACGAACAGTTTTTTCTACAGCTCTTGTAGCTGTTGATCCAGCCCTAATTTTAGAAAAATTCACTGCATCTTCTTTATCTAATACTGCTACAGCAGCAGCTTGTTCTTGCTGGGCCATTTCTGATTCCACCGGGATAGCCGGCTTGTGCATTCCACGGGTTACTGGGTCTTGTTCAACCACAAAAACGTTTTCTTGTTTACCATTTATTTTTATCTGACTTATTTCTACCCTTTCAATTTCAGCAATGCTAATGATGGATTTTTCAAGATCCTTTAGATCTGGTTTCCCATACAGCAACAATGAAAATGTAAGATCAAAATTTTCATTTTCCAGGTCCTGCATTGAGGGAACAGTCTTAATTATTTCCCCCATTTTTTCTACAGCTTTACAAACCATATGAGCACGAACAGATTTTAACAGGACACCGTCTAACAAATAAACACGAATATAGTAACATTTTTCTTCTCTGGAAGTAGCATCCTTAAGTACTTCTTTTTCAAATTCATTGAGGATATCACTAGAAATATTCTTCGGATCAGGGGGAAAGCCCACCAGCCCAGGTTTATTTTTTCCAGCCCCATTAAGAAGTTCATGCCATTGAATAAGATCTTGCTGCAAGGTTTTAGATTCTTGTCTGAAAATTTCCTGATTATCTAAATTGTCTACCAACAGGTTAATCATATCCACAGCTTTAAATAGGAGGCTGACTAGATCCGTACCTATCGAAAGCTCGCCATTACGAAGCTGATCAAACATATTTTCCAGTTCATGGGTTAGCTCGGTTATTAATTCATAACCCATGGTAGCCGCCATACCTTTTAAGCTATGGGCTGCCCGAAACATTTCCGTAAGGGAATTAGTATCATCCGGTTTCTTTTCCAGTCTTAATAAACAATTAGTCATGTCCTGTAAATATTCCCTGGCTTCTGCTAAAAAAAGATCCCTATAATCATCCATAATTTGACATTCCCTCCTTTCCTTGGTTTTTAAAACATAAATAAATACAATTAAAAACTTAGATTGCTGGAGTTTGATGTTCCTCAATTATAATATCATCAAGTGCTATTTTTTCCTCTGAGGTCAAGATTTTTTCAAGGTTAAGAATGATCAACAGCCTTTCCCCAATTTTTCCTACACCCTCAATGAGATCAGTACGTGTCCCCGCCACCTTAGAGGGTGGGGGTTGAATATTAGCCGAGGTAAAACGTAAAACCTCTGTAACGGAATCTACAATCAAACCAACATAACTATCCCTTATTTCAACAATAATAATCCTTGTCTGTTCGTTCCTTTCCCACTCTGATAGTTCAAAACGTTTTCTCAGATCTATTACGGGAATAATTTCACCCCGCAAATTAATAACCCCTTCGATAAAAGAGGCAGACTGGGGAAGTGGTGTAACCACAGCCATCTTTAATACCTCACGAACCTGGTGAATATCTACAGCAAACTCTTCTTCATCCAACTTGAAAGCCACCATTTGTACCTCAGTAACGGTTTCACCTTTATTTTTCAAGCCCTTTCACCTCTTCGCTTTTTAAAAAAAATTTTTCATTGCGTACGAATAATTTCTGAAATCCTAACCCCAAACTGTCTATTGACCAGGACTACCTCCCCCCTGGCAACCAGGCGCATATTAGCATAAAGTTCTACAGGTTCCCCCAGGTAGCTATCCAGATTAATAATGTCCCCGGGCACCAAAGAAAAAACCTGTTTTAATGGAATTTTAGTTTTTCCTAATACAACAACAAGATCTACCGGTATACCCCTGATTAAGTCCAGCCTGGCGGTATTGTCATAGGGTTTCCTGGCAAGATCCTTCTTTTCTGAAGGCTTGGATATATTGGGTATAATAGAAGCCGTTCTTTCCCTGGGTTGTTTTTCCACTAAGTCATGGACAGTTTCATGCTCATCCTCAACCTTTGTTTCATTTTTGTCCCCTGAATCGCTGCTTTTGTCAAGGCTTGATAAAAGCAGCAAGGTAATATCCTTTGCAAATTGTAAAGGTAAAAGTTGTAATATCTGACTATCGATTACATCTTCTATTTCCATTTGAAAAGAAACCAACGCCAGGACACTATCATCCCCCAGGTCCTCCATTTCCAGACCCTTTTCACTAAAATTTACAAGGTTGACTTCCGGAGGGGAAATATCAATAGTGCGGTTCAAAAAATCCGACATAGCCGTTGAAGCAGAACCCATCATCTGGTTCATCGCCTCGCTTATTGCCGAAAGTTCCATTTCACCAAGCTCTTCGGGCTTTTCTGGATATTCCATACCCATCATTAGGCCCACGATGAATAATGCATCTTCATTTTTGACAATAAGTAAGTTTTCCCCTGTAAGCCCTTTTACATAATTAACCGCTACCACCAGGCATGGTACAGGGTAGTTGGAACGTACCTCTTCCATGGTGGTAATCATTACCTTTGAGGTAGTAATGCTTACCCTTTTGTTCACTAACTGTGAAAGGGCTGTTGCTGATGCACCCAGGGAAATGTTGCCTATTTCAGCCAGAGCATCTTTTTGCATTTCATCGAGTCCCGGCATCGAGGAGCTCGATCCCATATTTATCACCTGTTCCTTCTGGAAGTTTTTGGGCGGAGGAAAAGCCGGCCCCGGTTTCTTAGCAGCCTAAATTGTTTTAAGCGAGTTTTTTAATCCTTTCCAGGGGTTCAATGATATGTGCTATTTTTACACCATAATTTTCATCAACTACGATAACTTCTCCCCTGGCAATAAGTTTATTATTTATATATATATCAACATGTTCGCTTACATGGCGATCGAGTTCAATTACTGTTCCAGGGCTGATCTGCATCAATTCCCGAAGACTTTTCTTAATCCCGCCAAGGCGTACCGAAAGTTGCAGCGGGAAATCCATGATCAGATCAAGGTTAACCACCTGTTCTTCTTCTGCCTCGCTTTGAAAACCCTCCTGGTGCAGGTTTTCATCAGAAACTGTCTCATTTTTACCAAATAAGGCATCTATTTCTTCCTGCGACAAAAAACCGTTATCTACCATACCCCTTTTCCTCCTTGCTAACCCTGCCCGTAATTTGCACCGCCATGTTTTGTCCATTTGCTCCTGGTTGCCCGTAAAACAAATGTTCCCCCTCTATATAGACATCAAAGTCATCCCCTTCCATACGGGGTAGTTGAATAATATCCCCCTCTTCAAAGTAAAGAAAGTCGTCCAGGGCGATGGTAGTATTTCCCAGGATAACACTTAATTCTACATCTACATTTTCAAGCTGGTTTAAAACAAGCCTGGCATTAGATTGGGACAGGTCCTGGTGCGCCTGCTTAAACCAATACTGAGTAGTAAGCTTGGGCATTATCTTCTCAAGGGTGATAAAAGGAAAACAAAGATTTATCATTCCTTCATTATCCTTGATAAAAGTATTAAATGTAAGAAGTGCTACTGTTTCTGTTGAAGCAAACATCTGGTTAAACTGGGGATTGGTATCCATTGTTTCGACCTCAGGACTTAAATCGGCAAGATCCTCCCAAACATAGCGCAGGTTGTCTAAAAGCTTACTATTTAGTTTTTTCATTACTGTAATTTCGATATCGGTAAGCTCCCTGCTTTGTTCCAGAAGTTGCCCTTTCCCTCCAAAAACAATATCTATAAGAGGAAAAACAAAAGCAGGGTTCGTTTCCAACATTGCAGTACCCATTTCAGGGCTCATATTAAAAACAGTTACCAGTGTTGGTATAGGAAGCGAAAAGACAAATTCCTCATAAGTAACCTGGCTCACTGAACTAAGACGAATTTGTACCGGTACCCTGAGATATGCAGACAAAAAATTACCTAACATACGGGCATAATTTTCATGTAAAACCTGTAATGTTCGCATCTGCTCCTTAGAAAATTTACTTGGACGACGAAAATCGTACGGGCGGTATTCTAATAAACTATCTTCCTGTACCTCATCTGTAATCTCCCCTACACTCAAGGCTGTAATCAAGTTATCAATCTCTGTTTGAGATAAAACATCTTTAGCCAATATCCCAGCCTCCATTAATAATTAGACTTGCCAAAATCTATATGTTTTATCTTTGTAAAAATATTTTTGTCAAATATCTAGGCCAACATGTTCAATGTTATAGCCCAGAGTTCATCCCCTGTAGTTAAGGCCCTGGCAGAAGCCTGTAAAAAACGCTGCCCACGTATTAAATTTGTCATCTGCCGGGTCAGTTCGACATTAGAACCTTCCAGGAAACCCTGCTGCAACTTTCCTAGTCCTTCTTCTCCTGGTTTCGCTTCAATGGGTAAACCACTTGCCTCCGTGGGTAAAAAAAGATTTTCACCTATACTGTAAAGCCCCTGTGAATTTATAAAATGATAAAGATGTATTTCTCCAAGTTTGAGCATACCTGCAGGCATTTCTCCGTCCATTTCTTCCAAAGGCAAGGTCTCTTCTTCCCCAACCTCTTCCAAAATATCTTTTAAGGAGGGAGCATATACTATCCCTTCTGCCGTAATACTAATATGGGAAAGATCGGCCTCCTCTTCCAGGGCTGTAAGCTGCAAAAAAGGATCCAACAAAGCTCCTCCCGGCAAACTAAGGTTCCCTTGCTCATTCAAATAAAAGTTTCCGCTCCGGGTATAGGCATAACTACCGTCAGGCCTGATAACCCTGAAAAACCCCTCACCTAAAATATTAAGGTCAAATTGTTTTCCTGTAGCCAGTGGAGCCCCCTTTTCCAGCGAGGTAGTAATGCTAGAAATGGCCATCCCTCTTCCACTAAAAGGGGTATTTCGTGCATTTTCGGTACGAGGTAAACGACGTTCCATCAAAGGCCTGTAAGGCAAATCATGAAAAGATACTTTCCTTTCACGGTAAGCAACAGTATTTACATTAGACAAATTGTGGGCAGTAGTAGCCAGCATATGCTGGTACCCTTGCAATGCGCTGGAACTATTGGAAATGGATTTAAGCATCCTGGCAAAACCTCCTTATTGGCAGCAAAAAAACTAGCGCAGGGCCCCAAGTTCATTGGCCGACCTGGTAAGCAATCGATCACAAACCTGTGATACCTTTTGTGCTGCTTCATAACTTCGGCGTACCTTTATAAGCTCAACCATCTGTTCGGCAAACCCAACATTCGATTCTTCAAGATAGCCCTGAAAAATTAACGGCGCCCCTGCTGGTACAGGGTTAGCCCCCCCTTCTACCCTGAAAAGGTTATAACCATCCCTTTGCAATTCATCGTCCTCGGCAAAAATATAGACTTGTATTCTATCCACCTGTTTTCCGTCAACAAAAATATTACCTTCACGATCAAAATAGGGTTTCTCTGTAGAAAGATATATCGGGCCGTCCTCGCCCATAACTGGAAAACCCCGTGGTGTAACCAGAAGGCCCTCACTGTTTAGGATAAAATTACCATCCCTTGTATACCGGATTCCATTTGGTGTATCAACTGCAAAAAACCCTACCCCTTGCAGGGCAAGATCGAGTTCCCTTTCTGTCAACAAAAGGGCCCCGGGCTGTTGGATAATTACAGTTTCATCTGTAGCAATGCTTCCGGAACTAACGCCTATAGGGCCTGCCAAAGTCGTTTTCCCATTGCCAATTCTTTCTGTACGACATAGTAAAATTTCCGGGAAAGTTTTATAAGTTACCTTACTCCTTTTATAACCGGGAGTGCTGGAGTTAGCCAAATTATTACTAATATGTTCAAGGTGTACCTGGTTAACAAGCATTGAACTTGTTGCGTGGTAAAGCCCTCTCATTTAAACCCTCCTTCAACATTTTTAGTACTTTTATAGAACCCCCTTTCAGTAATTATCGACAACTAATTACCTTTATTAAAGTCATTTTTAGCATCAATAACCCAGAAAGGTTTTTTCCCCAAGGAAAGTACAAGTTCAACCTCCCCTTTGCCAATTTTAAGTTTTTGGGCAATTTCCGAGGTGGTCAGCCCCTCCCTAAACAAACGCTCAACCTCCCAACAAAGCTCTAACCTTTCAGGGTTACCTGCATCTTTTTTAACATCCGGGGAAAGGGGGGCAACATCTGCCCTGTCCACCTTTTTAGAATCTTTATATAAAAACTGGTATTCCTGGATGCTATCCAACAACTTCTGCAAACCTAGATCCAGGCGCTGTACCTTTGTTGAAAGATCCTCCACTCCTGCCTGTAAATCATAAAGTATCAGGCGGCTATTTAAACTGGCAGAATTTCTTTCCAGTCTAAGTAAACGCCGGAAAAATGGCTCCAGGGGAGAACCCTTGCAGGCAAACCACCAGGCAAGCAAAAAGCCAACCAAACAACCTAAAATCATACCCAGCCAAAGCATTTCATATTTCACCCACTTTCACCATTACAACCTGCCTTTAAAAATTTAGTCCTCATTCATATAACCCAGATCTTTTAGTTTAGCTCTTAAAATGCGCAAAGTTCGGGCATGTAACTGGGAAACCCGGGCAGTGGATATTTTTAGCACTGTTGCGATTTCCTTGAGCGTAAGTTCCTCTTTATAATAAAGGGAAAGGATCAGTTTTTCCCTTTCGGGGAGTTCTTCTATGGCTTTGGCCAGCAATTCCCGGCGTTCCTTCTTTTCCAGGCCCTCCTCTGGAAGCATAAAAGGGCCTGTAGCAGACAATAAATCCTTTTTAGAACCAGAAGAAAAGAATGAAGGGGCAAAAAGCAGGGAATCCAAAGAAATAAGGGAATAATAGTTAACTTGTGCGTAAACCTGTTCTACCGCTGCAGGTGTCCAACCTAATTCAATAGCCAGCTCAGAAATTGAAGGGTCCCTTCCCAATCGATGCCCCAACCTTTGCTCGGCAATCTGCAATTGGCGCAAACGTTGGGAAAAGGATCGGGGAGACCAACTCAGTTTTCTAAGTTCATCAAGCATAGCTCCCCGAATACGCCAGGTAGCAAAGGTCTTAAAGGAGGTTTGAAAAGAAGGGTTAAAGCGATCCAGAGCTTCAAGCAAACCGATAACCCCACTAGCAACAAGGTCCTCCTCCTCAACCTGGGAAGGTAGCCCTATGGAAAGCCGCCCAGCCACTTGCTTTACAAGTGGAAGGAATTCCCGGATTAAAACATCCCTTGTATCCTGATCTTTTGTTTGTTGGTATTTACTCCAAGTTTCCACCGTCAGGACTAGCCCCCTTTTTGTGCCCTTACCCGTGTTTCAGCAAAAATATATTGGACAATCTTTTCTCTTATTTTTTCATCTATATTTTCGAAGCTAATGCCATAGTAATAGCGTGTACCAGTTTGCTGACATACCACCTCCCTAACTACCCTGCCCTGTAAAAATACTGTTTCTGTTGCATTTGTGCTACAAAAAAGAAATTTGAGTAACAAAGAGGCATTTTGGGGCAATTTAGAAGGTGAAAACACTAAAATGCCGCCACCACTTAAATCCAAGGCTATAGCTTTTTGGGGTTCACCTAAACTATCTATAAATTCACTGCAGGGAACCCCTGGCTCCGGAAAAGGCCTGTCCTCCCTCTCCAAAACCCAAAAATGAAGGTCTAGAAGAGTTGGTAACCGGAAATAGTTCCTACGTTGGGAACGCTCTACTTTTTTGGGCCATGCGACTTTAAAGAGAAGAAGATCCCCACTAGTTGTACGCCCTATTACCGTAGAATTAAAGCAGTAAAGGGCATCTTTTAAAGTAGTCCTGAAAATCCAGGTTGTATTCAGAGGCATGTTCAATTTTTTTCGTTCTGCCATGGGTATACCTATAGCAAAAAAATCATCATTAACCTCTTGTACAATACTTTTATAATAGAGGTGATCTTCTTCATCATAAACCTCCAGAAGCATGTTCATAAAAATAATCCTTTTCAGATCCATTAATTATTCCTCCAAAGTATGCTCCTACTTCAAAAATTGTAGAAACCGGTTTAAAAACCCCCCCTTTTTTGGGGCTGGTGGAGCTGTTTTTTCATGAAGTAAATTGCGGGCGATCTCACGCATATGCCGCGACGCCTGAGAACGTGGAAACTGTAAAACATAGGGGGAACAATTGAGGACTGCTTTATGAACATGTTCATCAAATTCGATACAGCCAAGGAATTTGGTTTTAACATTTAAATAACTTCGGCAAACGTTTTCAAGGCGATAATAAGCACTTTCCCCCTGTTTCACACTGCGTACCATATTGAGCACCAGATTAATGTTAGGTTTAAGTTTATAATGGGCCACAACCTTAATAATGCTATAGGCATCAGCAATAGCAGTAGGTTCCGGAGTTGTTACCAAAAGGAGATCGTCCCCTGCTGCAATAAAGCTCAAAACATTGCGGGAAAGACCAGCTGGACAATCTACCAGCATTATCGAGCCTTCCTTTTCCAGCCTGGAAAATTGGGAAATGAGCTGTTCACGCTGCTGTTGATCCATGTCTACAATATCCGGAAGGTTTGAGCCCCCGGGAACAATTTCAATACCATAAGGACCTTTTAGTGTAATATCGTCTAAATCCTTGTGGCCTCGCAGGACATCTACAAGATTATAACTTTGTTTAAGGCTAAAAAGAATATCAACATTCGCCATCCCCAGATCTGTATCAAGGATAATCACTTTGTTTCCTGCCTGTCCCATCAAAACAGCAAGATTAACCACTAAATTGGTCTTGCCCACGCCTCCCTTACCACTTGAAACGACGATAACACGGGAAAACCCTAATCTTTTTGGGGCCGGAAAAGCCTGTTGTCCTTGAAACATTTCTCTTAGACGCTGTGCCTGATCAACCATTAGCCGTCCTCCCCTAGAATTAAAGAACTCATCTTATCCAGATCAGCCAGATGTATATCGTCAGGGACGCTTTGACCTGTGGTTAAATATGTAACAGGCATGTTTGTCAAACTAACCCCGTTGATAAGGACACCATATGTATCTGTCTCATCGAGTTTAGTATATATAAGTCTGTTATAACCCATACAGCTAAAATTATCAGTGATAAGTCTTAAGTCCCTTGACTTGGTTGTAGCACTTATCACCAAGAAAATTTCTGCCGGAGGTAATCCTTGTAAATAGGCAGTTAGTTCTTGAACATGAGCCTTGTTAAGGGCACTACGCCCTGCAGTATCTATAAGGATACGCTGAAAACCGGAATATTTTTCAATGGTCTGCCTCAGTTCCCGGGGACTCATCACAACCTCCAATGGCAGGCCTGTTATTTCCGAATAAGTCCGCAGTTGATCAATAGCACCAATGCGATAATGATCGATGGTAATAATCCCTACCTTTTCCCCCTGGTAGAGGGCATACCTTGCTGCCAGCTTTGCCAGGGTGGTAGTTTTTCCTACCCCAGTAGGCCCCACAAAAACCTGTACGGGGGCACCTTTCTCTGGTGCCGTAAGCAGTCTTTTGCGTATTTCCTTACGCAAGATTAATCCAATAAGCTCCTCAGTAAATTGTTCTTTTCCCGATAAACTTTCCTGAATTTTATCGAACATTTCCTCGATAAGTTCGTCAAAGATTTCCTGTCTTTCCAGTTGCAGTTTCCAATTACGTAATTTGCTATTTTCTTCTCTCCCTGTATCTTCCGGGATCCCCTTTTGCTCTACAAGACGATTAATGGTCTTTTTTAATTCTACAAGTTCCTCTCGAATTGTATTTTGAAAATCAGCTCCCTGCAATTGAACCTGGGTTCCTTGCCTCCGGGATGGGGTTTCAACAACGGCGGTTATTTCCGTTTGGCGTGGGGAGAAAAAACCCTTTAAACCCTTTAGACGTACCCTCCGGCTTTCAATAATAATTGCTTCCGGCCCAAGTTCTTCCCTGATGCGCTGCATACCTTCTTTCATATCCTGTACATAATACTTCCTAATTTTCATCTTCTTTTAACACCCCCACTGATTCTACCTCCAATTGCGGAATAATTTCATTTAAAGAAAGTACTGCAAGGTCAGGCAAATAGCGCTCCACCATACGTTGGAAGGGGAACCTGATCCGTGGTGATGTTAGCACTACAGGGGAAAGCCCTTTCACGTGCAACTTTTCCAGCAAATTGAAAAGCCCCTGGACAATATGCTGGATTATTTTTGGGTTCAAGACTGGGAAACTACCATGCACTGTTTGTTGTAAAGAATCCGCAATTCTTTTTTCAAGGACTGGATCAAGGGTAATAACATACAGTTTTTTTGCTTCACCTGCATAACGCGCACTAATAGTACGCGCCAACCCCTGGCGTACATATTCTGTTAAAAGATCGGGTTCTTTAGTAGTACCAGCATGATCCGCCAAAGTTTCCAAAATGGTAGGAAGGTCTTTTAAAGGGATACCTTCACGTAATAAATTTTGTAATATTTTTTGGATTTCCCCTATACTCATTAAATCCGGTATCAGTTCATCCACAATTGCAGGGTAGTTTTCTCTAACTAAATCTACCATTTCCTTTACTTCCTGACGTCCCAAAAGTTCATAAGCATGGGCACGAATGACCTCCGTTAAATGAGTTATCAAGACAGTAATAATGTCAACCACGGTACAGCCTTTTAGTTCTGCATTTTCTTTCTGTGTCGGAGGAATCCACAGGGCAGGTAAATTAAAGGTAGGTTCCCTGGTTTCTATTCCATCTAACTCTTCCGGCAGAATTCCTTTTGTGTTCAAGGCCAACAGATATCCTGGACGAAGTTCACCGCTAACCAGTTCATCCCCTTTTAATTTTAACAGGTAGCTATTAGGGGGAAGCTGAAGGTTGTCCCTGATCCGAATAGGTTTAATAATCATGCCCAGTTCTGTGGAAAGTTGCCTTCTTGCCGCGGTAATACGCCGTAGCAAATCCCCGTTTTCGCTTTTTTCCGTAAGGGAAACGAGGTTATAGCCAATTTCAATTTCCAGCATGTCCACTCTCATCAAGTTGCGCAAATCTTCTTCGGGGGAGGGTATTTCCTCTTCAACCTGCACAAGTGCCTCCTTTTGAATCTGCTCCTGTTTTTTTTCTGATAAAAGGGTAAAGGCCCCAAAACCACAGGCAGCTGCCAGGATAAAAAAGGGTAAAAACGGTAATTCAGGCACTAAACCTAAAGAAAAAAGAATCAATGCTGCAATACCAAGCACCTTTGGGATACTAAAAAATTGGGCCATGAAATCTTCGCCAAGGGTCTTTTCTGCTGTAGAACGTGTTACAAGCAGTCCAGCGGATGTAGAAACAAGCAAAGCAGGTATCTGTGCTACCAGCCCATCCCCAACTGTCAAAATAGTATATGTCCTGGCGGCTTCTGCAAAATCCATCCCCCCTTGAACCATTCCTATAGCCAATCCCCCGAGTATATTTATCAATACAATAACCACCCCTGCAATTGCATCGCCTTTTACAAACTTACTGGCACCATCCATTGCCCCATAAAAGTCTGCCTCCCGCTGCAATTCACTCCTTCTTGTCCTTGCAGTAGCTTCGTCAATCAGTCCGGCTGCAAAATCAGCATCAATACTCATTTGTTTACCAGGCATAGCATCCAGGGTAAAACGTGCTGCTACCTCAGCTACACGGCCAGCACCGTTGGTAATAACCACAAACTGCACAACCGTGATGATTAAAAAAATGATCAGTCCAACAACATAGTTACCGCCAACAACAAATTCACCAAAAGCATTAATAACCTCACCCGCCTGTGCCTCAGTTAAAATAAGACGTGTTGAGGAAATATTGAGTGCCAGGCGGAAAAGTGTAACCATCAATAGTACAGAGGGAAAAGAAGAAAGATGCAGTATCTTGGTCATAAACATCGTTACCAAAATAATGATAAGTGCCAGACAAATATTAATGACCAAAAGAATATCAAGCAACAAGGGACGAATAGGAATAATAATAATACCAACTATGCACACAAAAAGAACAGCGACCAGGATATCAACGTTCTTTAAAAAAGACAAATTTGCCGCACGCCTGGGCATTGACGGAAAAGGCATCCTTCCCCACCTCCTCAGTCTGGATTTTAAGGGGGCCTCTACCCTCTGTTTACATCCCCCTGCTTCGCCGTTGTTTCCTCTCCTCAAGCTGGTAAACCATAGCCAGGATCTCAGCTACCGCCTGGTAAAGATCTACAGGTATTTCAGCCCCCAATTCAGCCTGCTTATAAAGCAGGCGTGCTAAAGGGGGGTTTTGGACAATTGGGATATCATTTTCCCTGGCAATTTCCCGCACACGCCTGGCAAATAACCCTGCACCAAGTGCTACAACCACTGGAGCCTGATCCTTTTTTTCATCATAACGTAATGCTACAGCCAATTCCGTAGGGTTGGTAATTACTACAGTAGCTTCAGCAGTCCCTGAAAGACTGCGCTGCCTTGCTAAAGCCCGCTGTTTTTCCCGCAGACGTGAACGTACATGGGGATCACCTTCAAGCTGTTTAAATTCCTCCTTAACTTCTTTAAGTGTCATACGCAGGTTTTTTTGGAATTCAAAGCGCTGGTAAATAAAATCCAGCAATGCCAGAAAAACAAATACCCCTGCAATCCTTAAAACCAGGCCTTTGAGGATATTTCCCATTAGGGAAAAAGATGTCCCTATTTCTTGTCCTAACAAAGGTATCAGACAAGCAAGCCTGTTTCGTAGGAATATATAACTTACAGCTGCAATGACAGTAATTTTGAGCAGGGATTTTATCAACTCAAAAAGGGCACGGCGGGAAAAAATTCGCTGGAAACCTTCTACCGGGTTTATCCGGTTCAACTGCGGTTTCACTACCTCCGTGGAAACAAGAAACCCTACTTGCATTACATTTGAAAGTAAACCTAATAAGAGGGCTGCCAACAAAAAAGGTGCGGAAAGGGACAGGTACTGCTGCAATGAAAAAAGGGCCAGTTTTTCAAAAAATAGTTCATTGGTAAATTCAACCGTTATGTTTCCCAGGTAATGGGTAAACATTGCCATAAAGCCGTCCCTAAAATAGCGCCAAAATACTAAAAAGAAAAATACCATTCCGAGCATGTTAATTGCAGCATTAAATTCCAGGCTTTTCATTACCTGGCCACGCTTTCGTGCTTCCCGGAGTCGGTGAGGTGTAGGTTCTTCTGTTTTATCCTCACCAGTGGCAGCAAAAAGCTGGAGATTTAAAAACCCTGTTAAGTCTTTTTTATCCGCTTCCAACAAAGCAAAGCACACTGCCTTTCCTTGTCCTGGTAAACTGAAAAATTCGTTTGTCTATAAACCTTCAGACCAACCTGCGCATTAAAACAATAAAATCACGGGCAATCTGATCAAATAAATCATTCATAACCCCCCCCAAAAAGGGACACATTAAAATAAATACGAGTAAAACAAACGCTATTTTAAGTGGTAACCCTACTATAAAAACGTGAATCTGGGGCACGGTTTTGGATATAAAACCAAGTGCTATATCAAGCAACCAAAGTACGATCACTACAGGTGTCGCAATCTGGAAAGCCAGCAAAAAAACTGCATAAAAATGTTTTATGTATTCCTGGAAGACTGGTGCAGGCGGAAAGGAGCCCGCCAACGGAATAACCTTTAGGCTATCCAGGAGAGAGAAAAATAAAATGTGGTGCCCATTGACAGTCAGGAACAAAACTACTGCAAACATGTAAAAGAATTGCCCAAGGATGGTAACCTGCCCTCCAAAAAGAGGGTCAAACATACCTGCCATCATCAACCCAGCCTTGTGATCCATAAATTGTCCGGCCATCAAAAAAATAGAAAGATACAGGTAAACCAGAAAACCGAGCAGCAAGCCTATTAAAAATTCCCTGGCAAACAAAAGGATAGAAGCAAGATCGTTTACTGGTAGCGCCAACTGTCCTTCCCAATTTAAAGTTAAAAGAATCGACAACACAAAGGAAACAAAAACACGCAACAATACAGGTACCCCCCGCCACCCGAAAAAGGGTAGAACCCCTATAAAGGCTATAATACGGGCAAAAATTAATAAAAAGGGGAACCAAAAGTCAAGAAAAAATGCGTCCACCAATTTTTGCTACCCCGTTTCAGATACCGAAGTATTACAGCTTATGCCCTAAAAATTTCCTCCTAAATGGGACCAAAGGTCAAAAGTAAAGGTCATAATAATACGCATAATCCAACCCCCAAAAATCATAAGTGAAAAGAAAACAGCAGCAATTTTGGGCACAAATGCGAGGGTAGGTTCCTGGATCTGGGTTGTAGCCTGGAAAATACTTATTATTAGGCCTACCAGGAGTCCCACACCTAGAATAGGGGCAGCTGCAGTTAGAATAACGATGATGCTTTCCCGGGTTATGCTCAGGACTAGTTCTGGAGTCAAAATGCCTCCCCCTTTATTTAATTAAATCTAACTAAGAGTAACTTTCTATCAAGGAACGGACCACTAAATGCCAGCCATCTACCAGTAAAAACAACAAAATCTTAAAAGGAAGTGAGACGATAACCGGGGGCAACATGAACATTCCCATGGACATCAAGGCGCTGGCCACAACCATATCAATAATTAAAAAGGGTATGAACAATAAAAAGCCCATTTGAAACGCTGTTTTCAATTCACTAAGCACAAATGCAGGAACAAGTGCACGGAAGGGGACATCATCCCGTCCCTCAAATGTTCCTAGATTGGCTATTTCCCCAAAAAGAGCCAGGTCCTTTTCCCTGGTGTTGTTGAGCATAAATTCCCTCAGGGGAAAAGCAGCCATTTCTACAGCTTCTTCAAAACTAATTTCTTCTTCAAGATAGGGAGTAAGGGCAACTTCGTGTATTTGGGAAAAAGTAGGCGACATCACAAAAAAGGTAAGAAAAAGGGCAAGCCCGATTATAATTTGGTTTGGGGGTATCTGCTGTGTAGCCATTGCATTGCGTACAAAACCCAGCACAATAACAATTCTAGTAAAAGAAGTCATAAGGACTATAAAAGCAGGTGCAATACTTAGCACAGCCAACAATATCAATAACTGTAATATCCCTACCAGCTGTTGGGGCTCCTCAGCTGCACCAACCTGCAGATTAATGTCCGGTATTGGAATAAGAGGCTGGGCATAAATGCTGGCTGCAAAAATATTGAAAGTCAAAACGATTATCAGGAACCCTAAGATTATTGATATTTTATTCTTCATGCTTTTCCAGTCTTTCACTTTTTCTTTGATTTTTTCTGGCCCTGTTCCCAATGGTTGACATTATAGACAATAAACCTGCTTTTTTGCATACCGATTCTTCCCCATAATCGCTTTCCCACCACTTTTCACCCAGATCCTTTATTAAAGTTACCCCGTTAGGTGTTGAAGCAAGCAGCAGATATCCATTTCCGACCTTAACCACATACAGGTTGATCCGGGCACCTAAAGCAACCCTTTCCATAACCTTTACCTGCCGTCCTACTCCATAAAAGGAACCAAATCGAGGTAGAAAAGAACGCAGGCAAAAATATATAGATACAATTATTAGAGGAAAAACAACCAAAAATTTCAGGTAAACAATATATGTTTCCATCACTTTTCTTCTTCGCCAGAATTTCCCTTATTTTCAACAGCTTGAAGGTTTTCAGGATATATTTCTTTCTTTTTTGTCTTAAATAAATCGCTCACTGTTTTTTCTTCCTCCAAACCAACAGTAGTTACACGTATACCAAAACGTTCATTGATAATTACCACTTCAGCCTGGCCAAGGTACTGCTCATTTACTAAGAGAGTAGAGCTATCCCCGGCTATTTTATTTAGTTTTATGACAGAACCCTCTTCAAAATTTAAAAGATCACGTACAGTAACTACAGCTGTTCCCAACTCACAACTAACAAAAAGGGGGATACCCTCAAAAAAACGAAGATCTGTAACTGTTTTTGTTTCTTTTTGTTGGGGCTGCAGTGGGGCAAACTGCAACTTTTTCACCAGAGGTTTATTGTCCTTTTCCATCCCCGTTTCTGTATTTTGCGTGCTACCGGCCCTGTCCTCCTCGGGAACCTGAAGGGAGTTTAAACCTTTATTACCTTTTAGCAATGCATTTATTTCATCTTGACTCAGACGACCTGTCATAGCAGGATCCCCCCATTTTTTTGACGGAAATATTTTACTGTACCATAACATGCCAAAAATACAGTTCCCTAATTTCCCCACTATTTAACAATTCATTGATTACCTGGAGCATTTCTTTTTTTAGGAGGTCCTTCCCACCGGGCGCGTTAATATCTTCTATATCCTTGTTCCAGAGGATACCCAGGGCAGCATCCCGTAATTCAGGCATACGTTTTTCAATTTCCTTCTCCAATTTGGGCTCGTCAAAGCCGAGATAAAATTTAACTGTTAAAAATTGCTGCCGACGGGTATTGCCTTCAAGGTTAACAATTATTTCTGGTATAGGATACATAAACTTTGGCTCTTCAGTCAAAGAATCCTGGAATAACCAGCCTAAACGAGCAACAGCGCCCATCCGAATAGCTACATATGCCCCTCCAAAAAACAAGAGCAAAGCTAATAACAAAATAAGAACCATTCTCTTACCGAAACCATTTTTCTCTTTCCCTTCAACATTTTCTTTGCTGCCTTGGTTTTTTTTCTCGTTACCCTGGGCCAGGTTAATCACCCCTTTCTCATTCAATTTCTTTAATAGAAATAACAATGGTCACACGGCGGTTACGGGCTCTCCCATCTGGGGTTTCATTGGTAGCAATGGGGCTGAACTCACCATAACCAGTA
>JBMNNS010000118.1:0-3842 GCA_050942625.1 Dethiobacteria bacterium | reverse complement strand
CTCGGTTGCCCCCTGGCCTTGCTGCGGGTCAATGACCGGCTCGGTTGCCCCCTGGCCTTGCTGCGGGTCAATGACCGGCTCGGTTGCCCCCTGGCCTTGTTGTGGGTCAATGACCGGCTCGGTTGCCCGTTGGCTCTGCTGTGGGGGATCAATGGCCGGTTCTGTTGGCCGGCGGCTCTGCTGTGGGTCAATGGCCGGTTCGGCTTCTTTTTCGTTTTCGTCTTCATCATCTTCCAGCATGCCGCAATAGTATTCAAGAATCTGCTGGGCTACGGGGACAGCGGTACTGCCCCTGGCGGCACCGTGTTTTATAAAAATAGCAAAGGCTATTTCCGGCTTTTCCGCAGGGGCATAGGCGACAAAAAGACTATGGGAGGGGGTATTTCTACCTTTACCTACAACCTGGGCTGTTCCTGTTTTTCCAGCAACTGTAATTGGCAAATGTGCCAGGCGTGATGCAGTCCCCCCTGGTTGGGTAACGAGCCTCATACCTTTTCTGATAATCTCCCAATTGGCTTCATCAGCTTCAAAACGTCTTAGAACTTCAGGTTCAGTAACCTTGAGCACGGAACCCTCGCTATCAACCACTTTTTCTACCAGGTAAGGACGGTAATGGATCCCCCCATTGGCAATCATGGCTACATAATTCGCCAGTTGCAGGGGGGTGATGCCGTGAAAACTTTGGCCGATAGCTGCATCCATTGTCTCTGCCGGATACCAGGGCTCATTATAAAGTTGTTTCTTATACTCCCTGCTGGCAACCAGGCCGGCTTTCTCCCCGGGAATATCTTCTAAACCAACACATTCACCAAAGCCAAATTCCCGGGCATAGTGAGAAAGTTTGTCGATACCTACCCTTAGCCCCATTTCATAGAAAAAAATATTACAAGACTTTTTGAGGGCATCAAAAATACTGACCCCTCCGTGGGCTGTTCCATGGTAACATATTTTAGTAGCCCCGTACCTGGTATAACTTCCGCCACAGTAAATTATATTTCTGGGGGAAACAACGCCTTCTTCCAGTGCTGCCAGGGCAGTTACCATTTTAAATACAGAACCCACAGGGTAATAATCTCCTATGGTTTTATTGATTAAAGGGCGGCGAGCATCGTCCTTGACCAGAGCAGGATAGTCCTGACGAAAGGTGTTCAGGTTATAAGTAGGGGCGCTGGCCATGGCAAGTATTTTTCCATTGTTTGGATCCAGGACAACCGCTGCTGCCTCCCCAGCAAATCTGTTATTTTCCTCTAATTGTTTGTTAATAATGTCCTCCAGTGCCTTTTCCAATGTTTTTTGTAAACCTAGATCCAACGTTAAATATAAGTCGTTCCCGGGAACCGGTTCCACCCGTTCAAATTCCCTGATGGCCTGGCCAGTAGAGTTAACCTCTACCTGGATACCCCCATCCCTGCCTTTCAAAAACGGTTCCCAGACTTGCTCAATTCCGGATTGCCCCACCAGATCACCAGGATGATAGCTATAGCCTGTCTCCTGCCACAATTCCTGGACCCAGTCTGCAACCGTTCCTTCCCCCAAATAACCGAGAACATGGGGGGCAAAATTATCATAAACGTAATATCTGATAGGTTGAACTTCAATTACTATACCGGGTAGTTCCAGGCGCCGTTCGGATATCTGGGCCACGGTTTCTATAGGGACATCTGCCTTGAGACGGATCGGCAGGTAGCGACGATAATATTGGGAATTGATTTTCTTCCATATTTCCTTTTCATCCATGTCCAACAGTTTGCTGAGTTGGGCAATGGTCTTATGGCTATAGCCCTGGCCAAGATCTACCAGGGATACCGTAAACCCCGGCCTGTTTGCCACCAACTGTTCACCATTTCTATCAAAAATTTCCCCCCGTGGAGCAGTAATGGGCAAAATACGCAGCCGGTTTTTTTCAGCCCTGCTCCAGTAATAGTCATACTGGATAATTTGCATGTATGCCAGGCGGGCCGTTAAAACCATAAAAATAACGACGACAACAGCAAGAAAAAGACGCGATCTTTTTAGCATTTTTTTATTCATTTTTACCTAAAAACCCCTTTTGTTCAGCCCTATAAAGTAGGGGATAAATAATTATAGTTAAGAGAAAATTATAAACTGCTTTGGGCAAAAACAAGGCCTCGATAGCATAAAAAAAATTAGTTTTATTTCCCCAAAAAAAAGACAAAAGAAAATAGACTATGAATTCATGGGCAAAGGTAGCCATAAAAACAGTAACCATGGGACCAATAATTTGATCTTTATAAACTTCACGGGAGGTCAGTCCTGCCAGATAAGCCACCAGCATCTTGGCAAGGGCAAAAAAACCTATGGAAGGGCCATAAAAAATATCCTGAAGAAACCCAGCAATAATACCAATTGCAATACCTTTATTTTCACCCCAAAGAAAAGCCAGACAGGTGACAAAAATCAACAACAGATCAGGTACAATCCCCCGATAAAATGAAAGAAAAGAACCCTGTATCACCAAAATACCAATCATTAAAAGAATAACAAAAAAATAGCGTTTGAATTGAAATCCTTTTTCCAGGAGAATCGCCCCATTATAGATTTGATTAGCCTGTCTGACTACCATCAGACTCATCCTCAAAAGGCGGTTCCACTGCCTGTTCCTCCGGCACTTCCATGATGATAAATATTTCCTCCAGGCGATCAAAGTTTACTGCTGGTTGTATTAAAGCCTGTTGTAACAGCCCGTACTGATCCTTTCCTATTTCAAGAACACGGCCTATGGTTAGCCCCTTGGGGAAAATACCCCCCAATCCTGAGGATATGATGGTATCCCCCGGCCGAATACTGACTTCAGGAGGCAGATTAACCATCCTTAAATATCCCTCTTTTTCTTGATATCCTTCTACAATACCCACAATACCGGGATCACGGGAACGCTGCACAAGGGCGCTTACAGCCCTGCGGGAGTCCGTTAATAAAAGGACCTGTGAAGAGTTCCTTGCTACCTGCATAATATTTCCTACCAGTCCGTTGGAGGTTACCACTGCCATGTTAACCTTAACACCATCAGAATAACCTTTGTTAACCGTAATTGTTTCAAACCAATTGTCAGGGGATCTGGCGATCACTTCTGCCGGTAAGAGATGATATTTTGTTCGCTTTCTAAATTCAAGCATTTCCCTTAGCCGGTAGTTTTCTTTTTGCAGTTCTATCATCCTATGAAAATAATCATTTTGGCTGGCCAATTCCCGTTTAAGTTTTTCATTTTCCTCTACAAGTTTGAAGTACCCAAATATCCCCCTAAAAAAATGGAAAGTATCGTTACCCAGCTGAGAAAAAAACCCTTGCACCGGTGAAATACCTGTCAAAAACAGATCTTCTGCAAAGGTGTAATGGGGACGAAAATTTCCTGTAAAAAAAATAAGGATGAGGAAAATAACAACCAGGCAAAATAATGTAATCATTTTTCGGGTAGTTTTTTTCAATGTAACCTCCCCTAAGGGTTCTTTCTTAAAAAAATTTATGGCCGGTAGATGCTACGTTCTTTAAAAGATTTAAAGCAGAAAGAGCCTTGCCTGCACCCAAAACAACACAATCAAGGGGGTTTTCTGCCAAATAAACTGGCATACCTGTTTCCTCAGCAGTTAATTTATCGAATCCTTTTAAAAGAGCCCCTCCACCAGTCATTACTATTCCTTTTTCCATGATATCTGCCGCAAGTTCTGGGGGGGTTCGCTCCAGTGTAGTTTTAATAGTTTCAAGAATGGCAGCTACAGGCTCAGAAAGAGCATCTTCTATTTCCCAGGAACTTATAGTCAAATTCTTGGGAAGCCCCGTAACCAGATCCCTGCCCTTGATCTCTATATATTCCTCTTCCTCAG
>JBMNNS010000117.1:0-3877 GCA_050942625.1 Dethiobacteria bacterium | reverse complement strand
GAGGGGATCATGGAAACTGTTGCCAATGCTACCGGCATGTAGTAGTGTTTTAACCTAAACCAATCTTAATAAACAATAAAACGCTGGCATTCCCCCCAGCGTTTTATTAATTTCCAGCATTATCATAGAAGGTCCTTGTTCCAATACTCCTTTCTTTAACCTTATTACTTGGCGTTCACTTAGGCTCAATAATTCAGCTGCTTCCTTGATGGTAATAACGGTGTCAATTGTTTGGTTGATGACTCTCAGCCTGGTAATGTCCTGCTGGGTCATGATAAATGTCTCTCCTCTCATAGATGACATTTTACCAGAATAAATTCAACATGACATTATCATAGAATAACTACACAAATAACCACAACAAGGTTGACAGTTTTCGGGGCAGTGGTTATAATGGTAGGGGATGCAGGGAACAACATCATCTGTATCATCTATCTGTTGCTTGGTTACTTGCCTGGAAATTAAGGACAATGCATGGGGCTGTGGCGCAGTGGGAGCGCGCTTCCTTGGCATGGAAGAGGTCGTGGGTTCGACTCCCATCAGCTCCACCAAATGAAATAGGCGTCTTGATACAATTAAGGCTCGCCGAAAATTAGAAACCGTATATGATAAGGGCTTTCGGGTCATGGGCATGGCTCCGGAAGCCCTTATCTTTGTTGAACCGGCTCGGATTTTGCCTCTTTGTAGGGTTTAAGCACTAGCTTACCAGTCGAATTTATCAGTAGAGAGCAGCAAGAGGCATTCCTGGCTTTCATCCGCCGAAACGACTACAGCGCCATCGGGGTCGGCAATTAAACTGTTACCCAGGCTAATCATGCCCAGGTGCGTGCCGACTGTATTGGACAATAAGACATAGACTTTGTTTTCTACAGCCCGGGAAATGGGAAGGGCCCTGTTTTTTTCTAGTTTCCACCTGGCTTCTTTGGGCTGGTAGTAGTGGGCAGAAAGAATAAAAATATAGGCAGCCCCCTTTTCTTTCAACTCTCGGGCCAGCAAAGGATAGTTTTGGTCACGGCAGATGATAACCCCTATTTTGGATTCCCGAAAAGGGAATACAAGGGTTTTTGTGCCCTTCTGAAAATATTTTTCTTCCAGTTCAGTCAGATAAATTTTATCATACGTAAAGTATTCTTCCCCCGGCAGGATAGCCCCGGCCCTGTTAAAGAGATGGGGTCCTTCCCGGTAACCGTAACCAATTATTACCCCTATATTAAGTTCATTGCATTTTCTTTCAATCTGCCACAGAGCTTCCTCTATGATTAAATTTAACATAGACTTGGAAAGCAGGGTTTCTGTATACCCGGTGAGGGACATTTCTGGAAAACAAAGGAGTTCAACCTCTAACTGGGCCGCCCTTTCCATAAACTCTATGATTTTGGTGGCATTATTTTCAAAGTTTTCGCTGAGAGCCATCTGTGCAACCGCTAATTTCATCTATATTCACCTGTTTTATTTGTAAATTTCCGTCTCTACCAGTTGTATATTTACATTCCGGCTTATTTCAATGACAAAGAAATGTGTTTTTTTTGCAGGTCAACAGCGATCACTCGCACGTTGACAATATCCCCAACCTTTACAACATCCAAAGGATGCTGGACGTAGGAGTCAGAAAGCTCCGAAATATGGATTAGCCCGTCCTGGTGGACACCAATATCCACAAAGGCACCAAAATCCACCACATTGCGGATGACGCCCTGCAGTTCCATCCCTTTTTCCAAATCTTCAAGATGCAGGATCCCTTTTTTAAAAACTGGCCGGGGCAGCTCCTCCCGGGGGTCCCTGCCCGGTTTTTCAAATTCAAGAAGTATGTCTTTCAAAGTTGGTTCCCCTACTTGCAGTGCAACAGCAAATTCTTTGAGCTTGGTTGGTTCAATGTGAAACTTTTTTTTCCCCAGCTCAGCAGGGGTGATGCCGGCAATTGCCATTAGCTTTTGGGCTGTGGCATAGGATTCGGGGTGAACAGCACTTCGATCCAGGTAGTTTTCAGCAGTGGGAATTCGTAAAAACCCGGCACATTGCTGGAAAGTGGCCGGGCCAAGCTTGGGCACTTTTTTAAGCCCGGCCCGGCTTTGAAAAGGGCCTTCCCTATCGCGGTAGGCAACAATATTGGCGGCCACAGTTTTGTTGATCCCCGCCACATAGGCCAGCAAGGCTGGAGAAGCCGTATTTAGATCCACTCCTACCTGGTTCACACAGGATTCCACAACGCCATCCAGGGTTGTGGCCAGCTTTTTCTGGTTTACATCGTGCTGGTACTGGCCAACCCCTATGGAACGGGGATCAATTTTGACCAGCTCTGCCAGGGAATCCTGCAGCCGCCTGGCCAGGGATACGGCGCTTCTTTCTGCTACATCCAGTGTGGGGAACTCGGCCTGCCCCAGTTTGGAGGCAGAATAAACACTGGCGCCCGCCTCATTCACTACGGTATATTCCAGATCAAGTTTTTCTGTTTCCAGGATGGTAGCGATAAAAGCCTCTGTTTCGCGCCCCCCTGTGCCGTTTCCAATAGCGATGGCATTAAGGTTGTGTTTATCTATTAGGGCCAGCACTATTTGGGCGGCTTTTTCTTTTTCGTTACGGGGCGGGGTGGGGTAGATAACTGCCGTTTCCAACAGTTTTCCTGTTTCGTCTACACAGGCGATTTTGCAGCCGGTCCTTAAGCCGGGATCGATAGCCAGAATTCTTTTTCCCCGTACGGGAGGGATCATCAGCAGGCTTTTTAAGTTTTCCTGAAAAACCTTCAGGGCTTGTTCCTCTGCCTTTTGCGTCAGCTCGCTGCGGATTTCTCTTTCCAGGGAGGGGAAAAGCAACCTTTTCCAGCTATCTTTAATGGCTTCCAGAAGATGATAGCGGGCCCTATCTTGGTGTTCTTTCAGAAGATAAAACTTTTCCAGGAGGGGAAGGACTCTCTCCTCGGGTATTTCTATTTTAACCTGTAAAATATCCTTCTTTTCACCCCTGTTCAGGGCCAGGATGCGGTGGGGCTGAATCTTTTTACAGGGTTCCTGAAAATCGTAATACATGGCATAAGTGCTTTTTTCATCAATCTTTTCCGCCTCTGGGCGCACCTTGGAGACAATAATCCCTTCTGCAAAGATTAGGGAGCGCAACCGTGGGCGCAGCCGGGGTTCATCGGAGATGATTTCGGCGATAATGTCGCGGGCGCCACCCAGGGCCTCCTCCACAGTAAGTACCTCTTTTTCCGGGTCGAGGTAGTCCGGTGCCACTGCTTCCGGATCTTCTTCCCCGGCCAGGATAAGCTGTGCTAAAGGCTCCAGGCCTTTTTCCCTGGCCATGGTGGCACGCGTTCTTTTGCGGGGACGGAAAGGGCGGTAAATATCCTCCAAAGTTGTCACGTTGGCAGCATTTTGCACCGCTTTCTCTATTTCCGGAGTAAGGGCTCCTTGTTCTTCCAAGAGCCTGAAAATTTCGGTACGGCGTTTCTCCAGGTTGCGGTGCAGGGCCAGTTTTTCCACAAGAAGACGCAGCTCCTCGTCGGTCATGCCCCCCGAAATTTCTTTCCGGTAACGGGCAATAAAAGGTATTGTATTGCCTTCATCTAACAGGGCAACTACCTGGACAATATAGCGGTACTCCAGACCCAATTCCGCAGCAATACGCTTAAGGATCTCTTTTTCTCTTTCAAGCTCTTTTTCTTTTTTTGCTTTTTCACTATCCGTAATCTCCATAACAAGCCCTCCCCTAAAAATGTACCAAAATGTAGCGGATCCTATTTTACTATTTTTGGCCTGGAATGTCCAAACCCTGGTATTTCGCAAAACACAAACTTTTTATGTCATTAAGCGCCGGGGAACCGGAAAATTACAAAAATTTAAAATTGCGCCTAAAACTTCCATATATGCTCTCCTTTATCCTT